>DASSOK010000133.1:0-61777 GCA_035700665.1 Marmoricola sp. | reverse complement strand
AATCGTTCGCGGAGTACGTGTCGACGCATGTCACCGCCCGTTACACCCGCTGGTCCGACGCCTGGACGTCGTTCAACACCGTCGAGAAGACCTGGGCCTACCGGCAGGACCAGCTGTCCTCGACGCACCCGATCGCCGCCGACATCCCGGACGTGCAGGCGGTCGAGGTCAACTTCGACGGCATCACGTACGCCAAGGGCGCCAGCGTGCTCAAGCAGCTGGCCGCATACGTGGGGATCGAGCAGTTCCTGCGGGCGATGCAGGTCTACTTCCGCCGGTACGAGTACGGCAACACCACGCTGGCCGACCTGCTCGGCGTGCTCAGCGAGGAGTCCGGCCGGGACCTGTCCCGCTGGTCGCAGCTGTGGCTGGAGACGGCCGGCGTCAACGCCCTGCACCCGGAGTTCACCCTCGACGAGAGCGGCCGGTACGCGTCGTTCGCGATCGTGCAGTCGCCGGCCGAGCCCGGCGGCGGCCCGCTGCGCGACCACCGGCTGGCGGTCGGCCTCTACCGGTCCGACGGCACCAAGCTGGTCCGCACCGAGCGGGTCGAGCTGGACGTGTCCGGCGCCCGGACCGAGGTGCCGGAGCTGGTCGGTGTCGCCCAGCCGGAGCTGCTGCTGGTCAACGACGAGGACCTGACGTACGCGAAGGTGCGGCTGGACGAGCGCTCGCTGGCGACCGTGATCGCCCGGCTCGGCGACATCGACGACCCGCTGCCGCGGACGCTGTGCTGGGGCGCCGCGTGGGACATGACCCGGGACGCCGAGATGTCCGCGACCGACTTCGTCCAGCTGGTGCTGCGCAACATCGGGCAGGAGACCGACGCGTGGGGCATCAGCCGGATCCCCGCGTACGCTGCCTCGGCGGTGCACAACTTCTCGGCGCCGGAGCACCGCGAGGCCCTGGAGCTGGAGTGGGAGCGAGGCCTGCGCCGGCTCATCGACGAGGCGGCGCCGGGCAGCGACTCGCAGCTGACCTTCGTCCGCTCCTACGCCTCAGCCGCGCACACCACTGCAGCGCTCGGCGACCTGGTCGGCCTGCTCGACGGGTCGCTCGTCATCGACGGGCTGGCAGTCGACCAGGACCTGCGCTGGGTGCTGGTCACGGGCCTGGCCCGTGCCGGCCGTTACGGGGAGGCGGAGATCGCCGCCGAGTCGGAGCGCGACAACACCATCACCGGCCACGAGAACGCCGCGGCCGCAAGGGCGGCGCAGCCGCTCGCCGAGGCGAAGGCCACCGCCTGGGACGCGGCGGTGCTCAGCAGCAACACGCCCAACGAGACCCAGCGCTCGATCGTGCTCGCGTTCGCCCAGCACGGCCAGGACGAGGTGCTGGCTCCCTACCTGGACAAGTACCTGGAGGCGGCCGAGGACATGTGGGAGCGCCTCGGAACCCACAAGGCGTCCGTGGCGCTGGAGTACATCTTTCCCAAGCCGCTCGCGTCGCAGGCGCTGCTGGACCGAGTGGACAGCTGGCTGGAGAGCTCCTCGGCCAATCCCGCGGCCAAGCGCTACGTGCGCGAGGGGCGTGCGGACGTGGCCCGGTTCCTCGCCGGACAGGCCCGGGACGCGCAGCAGTAGCAGCGGCGCCGTCAGGCGTCAGCGTGCAGGGTCCGGGGCTGGGCGGCAGCCTCGGACAGCTGCGCGAGCCCGCGCTTGATGCCACCGACGAGGTCGCCCTGGGCGAACGCTGACTGCATGGCGACTGCGGCGAGCCGGACGGCGTCGTCGCTGAGGTCGCGTCGTACGACGGACCCGGTGATGATCTCCAGGATGCGGGCGGCGGGGTCCACGAACACCAGGACGCTACGGTCCGGAGACGTCAGCGCAGCGTGCAACCGGCGCGCGAACGGCCCGGCCTCGCCGGTGCTGGGACCGACGAACACCGAGAACTCGTAGCGGGAGACCGTCTCCGCGGCCCGGATGGCCCGGTCGATGTCGTGCCGCTGCTCGGCGGAGAAGCCCTCACCAGCGGGCACTGGTGCCACCCTGCTCACCCTCGAGGGCGCGGGCGTCGGTCCCGTCGGTCGCCTCGACGCCCTGGCGCGGGCCACCGAACCACTCCGGCTGGCTGCGCCACGACTGCCCCGGCTCGTAACCCTTGTCGCCGATCATCGACGGCAACGCCGCCAGCACGGAGATCACCAGCGCGATCCCGAGCGGGATGAGGAACAGGACCAGGAGGAAGTCGAGCCCGGACACCTTCGGCGGGTCGTCCCACGCGTCCGGGACGGCCGCCTGCGCGGCGACCGGTGCCAGCACCACCACGAGCGTGGCGGAGACCACGGTGAGCAGGCGCCGGGCGGTACGAGTCGGGTGAGTGATCACACAGGCAGGATAGCCATTGCGGACTTTGCTCGTGCTCGCGGCGTCCGTAGCCTCCGTCACATGGTCCCTCCCGCCATTCCTGCCCTCACCGGCCTCTCGAAGCCGGCCCAGTCGTTGCTCGAGATGCCGTCGACCTGCAAGGACGCGACCGGGGACAGCTGGACTTGCGCGGTGGTCTACGACTGGACCGGAAACGAGGCCCTTGCCCACGCGTCGAACTGGCTGATCGGCAAGCCGGTGGCGATCCTGGTCCTGGTCCTGCTGGGCCTGCTCGCCCGGTGGGTGCTGCACCGGCTGATCGACCGGCTCGTGACGAAGGCGGAGCGAGGCGTCTTCGACGCGGCCGACGAGGGCGTCGGGGACCAGGGCCGGCTCCGCCGGGTGCAGCGCGCGGTGACCATCGCGAGCCTGCTCAAGAGCATCGTGACCTTCGTCGTGGTGGCGATCGTGCTCTTCATGGCGATCTCCGAGCTCGGCTACAACATCGCGCCGCTGATCGCCAGTGCCGGCATCGTCGGCGTCGCCCTCGGCTTCGGAGCCCAGAGCCTGGTCAAGGACTTCCTCTCGGGCATCTTCCTGATCTTCGAGGACCAGTACGGCGTCGGCGACTCGGTCACGGTGGGCGACGTCTCGGGCACCGTGGAGGCGGTGTCCCTGCGGGTCACCCGCCTCCGCGACGTGGACGGCACGGTGTGGTACCTGCGCAACGGCGAGATCCTCAAGGTCGGCAACCAGAGCCAGAACTGGGCCCGCTCGGTGCTCGACGTCTCGGTCGGCTACGGCGAGGACCTCGGCCGCGTGCGCCGCGTCCTCAGCGAGATCGCGCACGACCTGTGGGAGGACCCGCGCTTCCACGACCTGATCATCGAGGAGCCGGAGGTGTGGGGCGTGCAGTCACTCTCCCCCGACGCCGTGGTCGTGCGGGTCACGCTGAAGACCACGCCGCTGCAGCAGTGGAAGGTCGCCCGGGAGATGCGCGAGCGGATCAAGGCGCGCTTCGACGCCGAGGGGATCGAGATGCCACAGACGCAGCGGGTGCTGTGGCACCGCGACCGGCCCGGCGGCAAGGCGGGCGGCAAGGCGGCGGACAAGGACGCGCCTGCGGCCACGCCGACGGTTGAGTGAGGTCGGCACAATGGCAGCTGTGAGCAGCTTCTACGACGAGATCGGCGGGCACGAGACGATCCGCAAGATCGTCGACGCCTTCTACGCCGGCGTCGCGGCGGACGAGGTGCTCCGGCCGATGTATCCCGAGGAGGACCTCGGGCCCGCGGCAGAGCGGTTCACCCTGTTCCTGTGCCAGTACTGGGGAGGGCCGACGACGTACTCCGAGCGACGTGGCCATCCGCGGCTGCGGATGCGGCACGCGCCGTTCGCGGTCACGCCGACAGCCGCCCAGCACTGGCTGCGACACTTCCGCGCCGGGCTCGACGCCGCCGGGCTCACCCCGGAGCAGGATGCGCAGTTCTGGGACTACGTCACCCACGCCGCACAGTTCATGGTGAACACCCTGGAGGAGGCGCCGGACCCGGCGACCTGACCTCGTTCCGGGCCGTCAGCGCGGCAGCTCTGCCGTCAGCCGCCGGCGCTGGTCATCCGGCATCGGGGCTGCCTTCTGCGCCCGGCTGTCGAAGGTCACCATCACGACCTGCGCCCGGGCCAGCACCTCGTCGCCGGTCTCTCCTGGGGCCGCCAAGGGATCACGGATCTCGGCGGAGATGACGAAGGACTTCGTGCCGATGTGGCTGATCCAGGAGTGCACGGCGTAGGGCTCCAGCCGGAACAGGATCGGCCGCTTGTAGTCCACGTCGGTGCGCGCCACCACGTGCTCGCTCCACTGCTCACCCTTGACGTGCAGGTCCATGAGGTACTGGATCCGCGCCTCCTGGAAGTACTCGAAGTACATCACGTTGTTCACGTGGCGGTAGGCGTCGACGTCCGACCAGCGCACCCGCAGTGGGTAGGCGTGCCGCGCGCTCCCCTGCCTGACCAGACCGGTACGACGATCCGCGGGCTCGAGGTACTGCTGCAGGACGTCGCGCTCCTCGGAGGTGATCCGGCGCGGCCAGCCGGTCTCGAAGACGAACGGCGCGAGGACGCTGCTGGCCCGCAGGAACACCCGGCGTCCCTCCGTCGCCTCGTCGCCGTGGTCGTCGTACACCTCGTAGGCCATCGTGAAGGAGCCCGCACGGACCTCGGTGATCCAGGCGTCCACCAGCACCGGGCGGCGCCGGAAGGTCAGCGGCGCCACGAACTCCACCTCGTGCCGGACCACGACGACGCCCTCTGCCAACTCCTCTCCGCCGCTGAACTGCGGGTGCGCGGCGAACATGTCGATCCGCGCCTCCTGGAGGTAGTCCACGTAGGTCACGTTGTTGACGTGGCCGAGCATGTCCATGTCCGCCCAGCGCAGCGGGCACTCGTAGGTGTGACGCACCCCTCGATCCAAGCAGAACGTCCGCCGTTAGGCTGACCTGAGCAGTCCTCGCGGACAGCGCCCCTCCCCTGAGAGATCGGAGATGCACCCATGCCCGAGGCAGTCATCGTTTCCGCGGCCCGCACACCCATCGGCCGCGCCAACAAGGGATCGCTGAAGGACTTCCGCCCCGACGACCTGAGCGCCTTCATCATCCAGACCGCCCTGGACAAGGTGCCCGAGCTCGATCCCCGCACCATCAACGACCTCATCCTCGGCTGCGGCCTGCCCGGTGGCGAGTCCGGGAACAACATGGGCCGGGTCGTGGCGACGCTGATGGGGTACGACGAGGTGCCAGGCACCACGATCACCCGCTACTGCTCCTCCTCCGTGCAGACCTCCCGGATGGCCTTCCACGCCATCAAGGCCGGCGAGGGCCATGCCTTCATCTCCGCCGGCGTCGAGACGGTGTCCCGCTTCGCCAAAGGCACCTCCGACCACATCCCGGACACCCGGAACCCGAAGTTCGAGGACGCGCAGCAGCGCACCGAGGAGTACGCAAAGGGCGGCAAGGACTGGGAAGACCCTCGCGACGACGGCCAGCTCCCCGACATCTACATCGCGATGGGCCAGACGGCCGAGAACGTCGCGCGGCTGCGCGGGCTCGACCGCAAGGAGCTCGACGAGTTCGGCGTCCGCTCCCAGAACCTCGCCGAGAAGGCGATCAACGACGGCTTCTGGGCCCGCGAGATCACTCCGGTGACCACGCCGGACGGCACCGTGGTGTCGCAGGACGACGGCCCCCGCGCGGGGGTGACCTACGAGAAGATCTCGCAGCTCGACCCGGTGTTCCGCCCCGACGGCGTGGTGACGGCCGGCAACTGCTGCCCCCTGAACGACGGCGCTGCCGCAGTGATCATCATGTCGGACACCCGCGCCAAGGAGCTGGGGATCACCCCGCTGGCGCGCATCGTCTCGACCGGCGTCACCGGGCTGTCGCCCGAGATCATGGGGCTGGGCCCGGTGGAGGCCAGCAAGCAGGCGCTGAAGAACGCCAACATGACCATCGACGACATCGACCTGGTCGAGATCAACGAGGCGTTCGCCGCACAGGTCGTGCCGTCCTACCAGGACCTCGGGATCGACATCGACAAGCTCAACGTCAACGGCGGTGCCATCGCGGTCGGCCACCCCTTCGGCATGACCGGCGCCCGCCTGCAGAACACCATGCTGAACTCGCTGGAGTGGCACGACAAGTCCACCGGCCTCATCACCATGTGCGTCGGTGGCGGCCAGGGCATGGCGATGATCCTCGAGCGGATGGGCTGAGGAGCTGCCGCGTTCCCTAGACTCCGGTGCCATGAGCGCATCGAGGACCCGCTGGCTCGGCGAGGAGCAGCAGCGTGACTGGCGTGCCTACATCGTCGGCACCACGCTCCTCCTCGACGTGCTCGACCGGGAGCTCCGGAACGCCCACGGCATCTCCCTCGGTGAGTACGAGATCCTGGTGCGGCTTTCCGAGAGCCCCGATCGCACGCTGCGGATGGCCCAGATCGCGGAGTCGATGCGGCACTCCCGCAGCCGGGTCACCCACACGGTGAGCCGGATGGAGGCCGCCGGGCTGGTACGGCGTGCCGCCTCGACCACCGACCGTCGCGGGGTCGAGGCCACCATGACCGAGGAGGGCTACGACCTGCTCGTCCAGGCGGCTCCGACCCATGTCAACGGCGTCCGCACGCACTTCGTCGACCTGGCCACCCCGGAGGAGTTCTCCGCCCTCGGGCGGGTGATGAACGCAGTTTCGGACCACCTGCTCACGGCTGACGACGACGAGATGGGCACCGACATCCGGCAGCGCAGCTGACCGGGGCCGTCCCCGCTCGTCAACCCTCAGTCGCGGGTCAGCCGCCGGTGCGTGACCCGGTGCGGCCGGGCGGCGTCCGCACCGAGACGCTCGACCTTGTTGTCCTCGTAGGCTGCGAAGTTGCCCTCGAACCAGAACCACCTGGCCGGGTCCTCCTCGTCGCCCTCCCACGCCAGGATGTGGGTGGCCACGCGGTCGAGGAACCACCGGTCGTGGGAGGTCACCACGGCACAGCCGGGAAAGTCGAGCAGCGCGTCCTCCAGGGACGAGAGGGTCTCGACGTCGAGGTCGTTGGTGGGCTCGTCGAGCAGCAGCAGGTTGCCGCCCATCTTGAGGGTCAGCGCAAGGTTGAGCCGGTTCCGCTCACCACCGGAGAGGACGCCCGCCTTCTTCTGCTGGTCCGGGCCCTTGAAGCCGAACGACGCCACGTAGGCCCGCGAGTTCATCTCGAAGTTCGCCACCTTGATGAAGTCCAGGCCGTCGGAGACCACCTCCCAGACGTTCTTGTTCGGGTCGATGCCGCCACGACTCTGGTCGACGTAGGAGATCTTCACGGTCTGGCCGACGGTCAGCTCGCCGGCGTCCGGCTCCTCCTGGCCCACGATCATCCGGAACAGCGTCGTCTTGCCGACGCCGTTGGGACCGATGACGCCGACGATGCCGGCCCGTGGCAGCGTGAACGTCAGGTCGTGCATCAGGGTCCGGTCGCCGAAGCCCTTGCGCAGGGTGTTCGCCTCGAGCACCACGTCGCCGAGGCGGGGCCCGGCGGGGATGTTGATCTCCGAGGTGTCGATCTTGCGGAACCGATCGGCCTCGGCCGCCATCTCCTCGTAGCGCTGGAGGCGGGCCTTGCTCTTGGCCTGCCGAGCCTTGGGGTTGGAGCGGACCCACTCCAGCTCCTTCTCGAGCATCCGGGCGCGCTTGGCGTCCTTCTGGCCCTCGATCTTCAGCCGGTCCTTCTTGGTCTCCAGGTAGGTCGAGTAGTTGCCCTCGTAGGGGTGCGTCTTGCCCCGGTCGAGCTCGAGGATCCACTGGGCGACGTTGTCCAGGAAGTACCGGTCGTGGGTCACCGCCAGCACCGCACCGGGGTAGGCAGCGAGGTGGCCCTCGAGCCACTGCACCGACTCGGCGTCCAGGTGGTTGGTCGGCTCGTCGAGGAGGAGCAGGTCGGGCTGCTGCAGCAGCAGCTTGCACAGCGCCACGCGGCGCCGCTCGCCGCCGGAGAGGTTGTCCACCAGGACGTCGGGCGGCGGGCAGCGCAGCGCGTCCATGGCCTGGTCGAGCCGGCTGTCGAGGTCCCAGGCGTTGGCGTGGTCGAGGTCCGTCTGCAGGTCTCCCATCTCGGGCAGCAGGGCGTCGTAGTCCGCGTCGGGGTCGGCCAGCTCCTCGGAGATCCGGTTGAACCGGTCGAGCTTGGCCTTGATGTCGCCGACGGCCTCCTCGACGTTCTCCAGCACCGTCTTGCCCTCGCTCAACGGCGGCTCCTGCTGGAGCATGCCGACGGTGGCGCCCGGGTCAAGGATGGCATCGCCGTTGTTCGGCTGCTCCAGCCCCGCCATGATCTTCAGCAACGTCGACTTGCCGGTCCCGTTGGGCCCGACGACACCGATCTTGGCGCCGTGGAGGAAGGACAGCGTGACGTTGTCGAGGACGACCTTGTCACCGTGGGCCTTGCGGACGTTGCGCAGCGTGAAGACGTACTCAGCCATGGTGCAAGAGCCTACGCACCCGGCAGGCCCGCTCAAGCGGCGGGTTGGACCTCCTCGCCCTGCGCGTCGAGCTGCGGGCCGCCCGGCTCGTGGGAGTGCAGCATCTCCCGCACGGCCTCGGCCTCGATCGGGTCGGCGGCCGCGCTCTTGGGCGTCTTCTCGAAGATGCTGGTGCCCTTGGTGAGGTCGTGCCCGACGAAGGTCGCGTCCACGATCCAGCTCACCGACGGCGGCTGGTTGTCGTCGCGATGCCAGACGTCGACCCGCACGCGGCCGTGCACGACCACCGCGTCGCCCTTGCGCACCGACGCCTTGACGTTGCGGCCCAGGCTGCGCCAGCAGTTGATCGTGTACCACTGCGTCTCGCCGTTCTTCCACTCACCGTTGCGCAGGTAGCGAGGCGTGGAGCCGACCCGGAAGGAGACGCACTGGGTGTCGCCCACATCGCGGCTGTCCACGTCGTTGCCCACCCAGCCCTGGAGGGTCACGTAGGTCTCGTTCATCTCTGTCTCCTGACATGTCGGTGGCGTCGTCGGTCGAGGAGAGCCTTCCCGCGCGTGCCGACCGGCGACAACGCGTCACCGGACGGCTGTGGAAACCGCTGCCGCACGTGCAGCCTGTGGATGCTTCGTGGTCAGCCGCGGTGGCGGGCGGTCATCGCCGGGCGGTGCGCAGCCCGTCGGTGGTGGTGCGGTAGGCGTCGATCTCCACCTGCAACGGCTGCACGACCAGCTCGTGGGACACGCGGGCCACCGCGTTGCGCAACCGCTGCTCGGCCTTCCGGGCCCGGGCGCGGGCACCCACGGCGATCAGGGCCCGCGAGAGCAGGGCGAGGAGCACACCGGCCAGCACGCCTCCGAGCAGCAGCAGCGTGGGCAGTGGAACGCCCACCACGTCGGGCGTGCCCGGCTCCGGCATCCGCAGGTAGCCCATCACCGCCAGCGCACCCAGCCACACCGCGCCGACGAGGGCGGCGAGGAGCAGCACCCACTGCACCGCCCGGACGAGACGGCACCACAGCGGCGTGCCGGACGCACCGAGGTCGGTGCCGCCGACGGCACGGTCAAGGGCGTCGTTCAGGTCACCGATCCTGGAGACCGAGGCTCGCCGGAAGGCGGCTGCCCAAGGCCTGGTCAGGCCGGCGGAGAGCTTGTCGGACATCTCCCGCACCGCCGACTCGGTGCGCGCGCGCTGCACCTGCGTTGCCTCGGGGATCGACGAGCGGGCCGCCGCGACCAGGTCGCGGTCGCTGCGGGAGAGATCGAGGTGCAGCCGCTTGAGCGGGTCGGGGCGGAGCCTGGTGAGCCACGACGTCAGCGGCCACCCGGTGGCCCGGCGGGCGCGGAGTGTGGTGGCCCGGTGCACCGCCTCGACGACCAGCGGCACGCCGGCCGCGTCCGCCACCGCGTCGTTCAGCTCGGCCGCGTCGCGCTCCGCGAGGACGGGCGGCTTCGCATCGCCGCTGACCTTCGCCATCTCCTCGGCCGCGGCGCTGATCTCGCCGCCGAGCCGCTGCCGGGCGGCAGCCTTGTCCGCCACACGTCGGGCGATCGCCTTGCGCAGCTGCTCGATCCCCTCCCCGGTGCGAGCGGACGTCGCCAGGACCGGGACGCCGGCGAGCCCGTCGGCGTCGAGCAGCCGGCGTACGTCGGCCAGCATGCCTTCGCGCCGGTCTGCGGCCACCTCGTCGATGTGGTTGACGACCACCAGCATCACGTCGCGGTGGGCCGCCATCGGCCGGAGGTACTTCTCGTGGATCAGCGCGTCGGCGTACTTCTGCGGGTCGAGCACCCACACCAGCAGGTCGGCCAGGCGCACCAGGCGGTCGGCCTCGAGGTGGTGGGCGACCTCGGTCGAGTCATGGTCGGGCAGATCCAGCAGGACGAGCCCGTCCAGGTCCCGGGCAGCGCGGTTCCCGTCCAGCATGGAGTCGCGCAGCACCTGGTGGCGCGGCGGGATCCCGAGCCACTCGAGGATCTCCGGGGCCGCCTCGTTGCCCCAGGTGCAGGCGGTCGTCCACGACGTCGTCGGCCGTCGTACGCCGACCGAGGCGAGGTCCAGCCCCGTGAGCGCGTTGAAGGTCGACGACTTGCCCGAGCCGGTCGCACCGGCCAGCGCCACGACCGTGTGGTCCGCGGAAAGCCGCAGCCGCTCGGTGGCGCGCTGCACCACCTCCTGGGCCCGGTCGACGACCTCGTCGTCGAGGCGCGCTCGGGCAGCTCCCACCGCAGCGTCCAGGCCACCGACGCGGGCGCCGATGTCGCCGCTGCGGGTGACCAGGCGCTTGGCGCCCTCGAGCAAGGACGTCATGTTCTCCCTCTGGTGTTCAACAGATGTGGCCCCAACCCTATCGACGGGTCAGACGATCCTGCTCGAGAAGCGGAGGTCGTCGACCGCCCGCGCAGCGTCCCGCACCCGGTCGGCGGACCGGGGGTCGATGCCCTGGGCATCGAGCAGGGCCAGGAACCGTTGCTCCTCCTCGCGGAGCAACGCCTCGACGCGCCGACGCAGGTCCTTGCGGGCGTTCTCGGCGAGCCGGCGCACCGCCTGGTCACCGAAGACTGCCTCGAGCAGCTTCTGCCCGAGGACGGCCGAGCCACCGGCGATGCCGACCTCGCCGCCCGTGACCCCTCCCGTGGTCGCGAACACCACGATCATCAGCGCGACAGCGAGCCCGTTGACCCCGTAGGCGAGGAAGCGCGCGGTGGTGCGCTTGTCCGCGCCCTCGGTCCGGACCATGTCGAGCACACCCTGCTGCCAGTCGCGGATGGTCCGCTGCGTGCGAGCGCGGAAGTCCCGCGACGCGCGGGACAGGTCGGTGCGCTCCGCGTCCAGCAGCACCTTGCCCGCGGTGACGGCCCGCCAGGCCGCGTCGCAGCGCTCCGCGGCCGCCTCCGCGTGCTCGACGATCAGCGTCTCCAGGCCAGACTCGACCGCGACGGTGACCTTGCGCGCCTGCTGCGGCTGGCCCCTCACCGCACTGGTGACCCGGTCGCGCAGCCAGCTCACCTTGGACTCCAGCGTCTTGAGCAGCTCGCCGGTGCCGACGAACTCCTGCCAGCGGGAGAGCACCTCACCACGGAGCAGGGTGCCGTCGGCGGAGGCGCGGTCGATGTCGGCCATCGCCTTGTCGTAGGCCTCGTCACTCTCCCGCCGGAGCCGGTCGACGACCTCCTGCTGCGTCGTGAGCGCGTCGGCCACCTGGTAGGAGCGCCGCGAGATGGTGCGGATCGCACCCTCCAGCGTCTGCCGCACGACGGCGGTTCGCGCTTCGGCATCCGCGGCCAGCGAGCTGAGCCAGGCCCGGATGTCCCTCACCTTGTCGGTCGAGAGCAGGCCGTTCTCGTCCACGTCGCTCTCCGGTACGACGAACAGCGGCGAGTCCTTCAGGCCACGCGAGATCAGCATCCGGGCCAGGTGCCCGCTCACCTCCTCGACGGCGTCGGGAGGTGTCCGGTCGAGCACGATCGCCACCGCGGCGCTGCGGTCCGCCGCCTGCTTGAGGAAGTCCCACGGCACCTGGTCGGCATACCGCGCCGCCGAGGTGACGAAGAGCCAGAGGTCCGCAGCCGCGAGCAGCTGGGCGGCCAGGAGCCGGTTCTGCTCCTCCACGGAGTCGATGTCGGGGGCGTCCAGGACGGCCAGCCCGGGCGGGATCGCCGGAGAGGCGACCAGCTGCAGCGCGCCTGGGTCCGCCGACGAGCGGCTGGTCCGCTCGAGGTCCGGCAGGATGCGGGCCTTGTCGAACCAGTCGGCGTCCTGGGGGTTGTGCACCAGGACCGGCGATCGCGTGGTCGGCCGGAGCACACCGGGCTCCGTGACGCGCTCCCCCACGAGGGAGTTCACCAGCGTGGACTTCCCGGCGCCGGTCGACCCGCCGACGACCGTCAGGAGTGGCGCGTCGATCTGGATCAGCCGCGGCACGACGTAGTCGTCGAGCTGGTCGAGCATGCCGGCCCGCGCCGCACGAGCCGCCTCGGCGTCGGGCAGCTCGAGGGAGAGCTTCGCCGTCTGCAGCGCCTCGCGCAGCCGGACCAGGATGGTGACCATCCGGGCCGAGTCGGGCCGGTCCTCCGCCTGGCGCCGGGTCAGGTGGCTCATCGACGCCCGCCCGGCGCTGCGACCGCTGGCCCCGACTGCGGCCACACCACGAACGGCCGCAGGCGGAACAGCTGCTCGACGTGCTCCTGGCCGAGGACCGCATAGTCCTGGGGAGCGGTGCCGCGCAGGTAGCGGTGGTGCAGGTAGCCGAGCTCGATGGCAGCCTCCTGGTAGTCCTTCATCGCCTCGAGCGCCTGTTCCCCGCCGACCTGCTCGGCATGCCTGCGGGCCGCCCTGCGGCCGGGGATGCGCACCAGCCAGGGCACTTCGTTGGGATGCAGCAGTCCGCGTCGCGCGCAGTCGGTGAGCGCCAGCGCCAGGATCTTTCCCTCCTGGCGACGGGACCAGAGGGCGAAGGCGACGAGCAGGAGGAAGGCCGGCACCAGCAGGAAGAGATAGGTCAGGAAGGCGTAGGCGCCGTCGCGCAGGTAGAGGGAGGCGTTCCAGAGCGCGTGTGCCGCCACGGCCACGAGGTAGCCGACGAGCGGCGCCAGCACCTTCACGCCGCGTGAGCGGGCAGCCACCGCGATTCCGATCCCGACGCCGGTGAACGCGGTGAAGAAGGGATGGGCGAACGGCGAGAAGATGCACCGCATGATGAAGAGACCGACCGCGCTCTCGATGCCGCCGGTGCCGCTGTCGGTGCCCAGGTAGGCGCCCATCAGGTAGAGGATGTTCTCGGTGAAGGCGAAACCGATGCCCACCATGCCGGCGTAGACGATGCCATCGAGCACGCCGTCCAGCTCGGCCCGGCGGAACCACAGCAGCAGCAGGATGAAGAGCCCCTTGCTGGCCTCCTCGGTGAACGGGGCCACCACCACGGCGCTGAGGGTCGGGTCGGGGTCGCGGGAGAACGCGTCGGCGACCTGGAGGACCAGCGCGATCGCGGTGGCGGCGAACGCCCCCCAGCCGAGGCCGAGCACGAGCAGCCCGCGCGGCTCCGGCTCGTAGCGGTCCAGCCACAGGTAGCACGCGACCAGGGGGAACACCGGCAACGCCGCCAGCAGCAGCGAGATGGCCACCGCTGCCGGGGCTCCGGAGGCGATCACCACGAGCGCCATCACGCCGGCGCCGACGAACATCGCCAGCCCGGTGATCAGGGTGAACGCGAGATTGCCCCGCCGCCGCTTCTGCATGCGCGCAGCCTATCGAGGCGGCACCTGCTCACCCGAACCGAGATTTCCGCTTGTGAGCACGCTCACGGGCCGACGTACAGTGGCGTGGTGAGTGACGAGACCACCAAGCCCAGCACCGGCGCCGAGATCGGGGCAACGACCGACGTCACGACCGAGACGACGGCCGAGACCGGAACGCCGCTGAACACCCAGGGACACGACCCCGCCGTGCCGGAGGCCTATGCGGCCTTCATGCGCACCGGCTGGGGCGACCGGGACCTCGATCTCCCCCGCCACCCCGTCAGCGACTGGGCCAGGGCGCGGCGGGAGCGGCTGGCGGCGCAGTTCCCCGGCGAGCGGCTGGTGATCCCGTCGGGGACGTTCAAGGTGCGCGCCAACGACACCGACTACCGCTTTCGGTCCGACACCGCGCACACGCACCTGACCGGCAACCAGACCTCGGACGCCGTGCTGGTCATCGAGGCCGACGGCAGCGCGACCCTCTTCGCGCGACCGCGCAGCTCCCGGGAGACCGACGAGTTCTTCCGCGACCGGCAGTACGGCGAGCTCTGGGCCGGCCGACGCCCGTCGCTCACCGAGATCTCGTCGTCCCTCGGCCTGCCGACCCGGCACATCGACGAGCTGGCCGACACGTTGTCGGTGTCCGCGAAGACCCGGGTCCTCCGTGGCGTCGACCGTCGGGTGGACGCCCTCGTGGCGGCGGACGAGGGCCGCGACGCGGAGCTCGAGCGGGTGCTCTCCGAGCTGCGCCTGGTCAAGGACGAGTGGGAGCTCGGCGAGCTGGCCCGCGCCTGCGACATCACCACGCTCGGCTTCGAGGACTGCGTCCGGGACTGGGACCGGGTGCTGGAGTACGGCGAGCGCTGGATCGAAGGCACCTTCTTCCGACGCGCCCGGGCGATGGGCAACGACATCGGCTACGACTCGATCGTGGGTGGCGGGCGGCACGCGACCACGCTGCACTGGATTGACAACACCGGCCCGATCGTCCCCGGCGAGCTGGTGCTGCTCGACATGGGCGCCGAGGCGTCCTCCCTCTACACCGCGGACGTCACCCGGACGCTGCCGATCAGCGGCTCCTTCACGTCCCTGCAGCGCGACCTCTACGACATCGTGCTCCGCGCGCAGCAGGCCGGCATCGACGCCGTCCGGCCCGGAACGGACTTCAAGAGTGCGCACAACGCGGCCATGTCCGTCATCGCGCACGCGCTCGACGACATGGGCCTGCTGCCCGTGTCGGCGGAGGAGGCGCTCGACCCGGACAACCGCACCTACGCCCGCTGGACACTGCACGGCACCAGCCACATGCTCGGCATGGACGTGCACGACTGCGCGGACGCCTCCAAGGACATCTACCCCGAGGGCACCCTGGAGCCAGGGATGGTGCTGACCGTTGAGCCCGGCCTGTACTTCCAGGAGGACGACCTCCTTGTGCCCGAGGAGCTGCGCGGCACCGGGATCCGGATCGAGGACGACATCGTCGTCACCGAGGACGGCAACCGGAACCTCTCCGAGGCACTCCCCCGCGGCGTGGACGCCATCGAGGAGTGGATGGGCCGCCTCCGCGGCTGAGCCCTGGCCGACCCCCGGCAGTGCCCGGTGGCTCAGTACTGGTGGAAGAACTTCGCCATCTTCTCGGGGTGGGTGTACCCCGGGCACATCCGGTCGAAGTCGCGTCTGCTGTTCCACCACTGTGCGACGACCGCGGGGCCGCCCTGGAACGAGCGCTCCGAGCACCGGCCCAGCGCGGCCCGGGCCGTGTCGGGTCCGGCCGTGCGCCACTCCGGCAGCCCGAACCGCGTCCGGCCGAGGATCTCTGCCCAGATGTTGATGGTGGAGTAGAACCCGACCGTGTAGCCCGCGTCCCGGTAGGCGCGCACCCAGCCCTGCACGACGGCCCGGTTGCGATCGACGCGCCGGGACCAGGGCCGCGAGGAGGACTCCTCCACGTCGAGCCACACGTGCGGGGTCACGAAGCCGTGCCGCTGCATGGTGCGGATGTTGTACCTGGCGGCCGCGTAGCCGGCGTTGCGCAGCCGCGCGTGCAGCGAACGGCGCTCGTAGGGTCCGCGCTTGCCCAGCCGGTGCAGCTGGCCGCGTGTCGGGTAGGTGGTGAAGGCGTAGGCGGACGCCCACACGTGGTGCTTCCGCACCCACCTCAGGTGCTTGCGCAGGCACGGGTTCGGCGTGAACGCCCGGCCGTTGGTGAGCCCGATGATCACGAACCGCACGCCCGGCTCCGGCATCGGCTGGGCCAACCCGCGGAGCTCCTTGATGCCGACGTGGGGCGGGCACTGCGGCCAGCTGATGTCGCGGCCGCCCCAGACCTGCTTCGGTCGCCCGCCGCTGCGGTCCGTCGTACGTCGCCCGGCCTGCCCGGGATGGTGCCTGGGGTGGTGCCGGTGTGACCGCTTCGTCCTGGTGGCGTGCTGGGCCGAGTGCTGGGCCGAGTGCCGCCGCTGGTGCGACGTGGACCGGCTGTGCCGGGCGCCCTTCGGGTGCGCGGGGCGTCGCGCGTCCCGGTGCCCCGGACGGCGTGCGGTGTGGCGCTCCAGGAAGGCGCCCGGCAGCAGCAGCGGGTGCGGCGGCACCCGCGCTCCGGCGGCCGGCGCGCCCTCGGTGAGCACCAGCAGCGGGGCTGCCGCATCGCTCCCGGGCCGGCTCGGAGCCTCACCGAGCTGGAGGGCGAGGAAGACCAGGGTGGTGGCGGTCAGGAAGACGGTCAGGCGGGCTGCGTTGGCCCGAGTGAAGAGGTGGTGCACGAGATCCCCAAGTAGAACGGACGCCAGACCGTAACCCGGGGCGTGCGAGCCGCGTGGCGATATGCGCGGATCCCCCGACGAGGAGCGTTCTCTAGAGTGCTCTGGGCGATCGACCCGGCCGAGAACAAGGAGTACGACGTGACCTGGACGCTGCACGGAGACGGACGGACCGTCGCCCCGGACAAGATCGTCGCCCCGGGCGAGCGACTGTCCTGGCCGCGGACCATCGGCTTCGGCGGCCAGCACGTCGTGGCGATGTTCGGCGCGACGTTCCTGGTGCCGATCCTGACCGGGTTCCCGCCCACCACGACGCTGTTCTTCTCGGGAGTCGGGACGATGCTGTTCCTGCTGCTCACCAGGAACCGCCTGCCGAGCTACCTGGGATCGTCCTTCGCCTTCATCGCACCGATCCAGGCCACGCTCACCGACGGTGGCATGGGCGCCGCACTGTTCGGCATCCTGGTCACCGGCGCGCTCCTCGCCGTGGTCGGCCTGGTGGTGACGGCCACGGGGACGGGCTGGCTGGAGGCGCTGATGCCGCCCGTGGTGACCGGCGCCATCGTCGCGCTGATCGGTTTCAACCTGGGCGGTGCGGCCACCTCGAACTTCCAGAAGGGGCCGTGGATCGCCACCATCACGCTCGCCACCGTCGTGCTGGTGTCCGTGGTGTTCCGCGGCCTGGCCGCGAGGCTGTCGATCCTGATCGGCGTCACGGTGGGCTACCTCGGCGCGGCGGTGGCCGGCCAGCTCGACTTCAGCCTGGTCGGCGAGGCCGACTGGATCGGGCTTCCCGACTTCGCACACCCGTCGATGGACTGGTCCGTCGTGCCGATGTTCCTGCCCGTCGTACTCGTCCTGGTCGCGGAGAACGTGGGACACGTCCGCAGCGTGGCGGCGCTCACCGAGGACGAGACCATCAACGACCGCACCGGCATGGCGCTCTTCGCCGACGGCCTGGCCACCACCATCGCCGGTGCCGGGGGCGGGTCGGCGACGACGACCTACGGCGAGAACATCGGCGTGATGACCGCGACCCGGGTGTTCTCCACCGCGGCGTACTGGGTCGCCGGCGCCGTGGCGGTCCTGCTGAGCCTGTCGCCGAAGTTCGGCGCGCTGCTGAACACCATCCCGGCGGGCGTGCTGGGTGGGGTCACGGTGGCGCTCTACGGCCTCATCGGCCTGATCGGCGTGAAGATCTGGATCGACAACGACGTGGACTTCGGGCGGCCGGTCAACCAGTATCCGGCGGCGGCCGCTCTGATCATCGGCATCGGCGACCTGACCCTGAGCCTCTCCACGGGCAGCGGTGAGATGACCTTCACCGGCATCGCGCTGGGCACCATCGCGGCCGTGGTCATCTACCACGTGATGGCGTGGGTCGAGCGGGTGCGCGGTCCGCACCCGTCCGAGCCGCGCGACGCGCTGCCGGGCTGACCGACGGTGGACTGCGCCCACTTCGACGCGGGCCTGTGCCGGTCGTGCTTCCTCCTCCAGGTGACCCGGCCCGAGCAGCTGACCCGCAAGGAGGCGCACTGCCGGGCACTTCTCGGCGACGGCGTGGAGTGGCTGCCGCCCGTTGCCGGCGCCGAGGCCGGCTTCCGGAACAAGGCCAAGATGGTGGTGGCCGGCGCGGCCGACTCCCCCACGCTCGGGATCCTCGACGGCAGCCGCAACGGCGTCGACCTCCGCGACTGCGGCCTGCACACCAGGGGCATCCAGGCGGCGCTGCCCCTGCTCGCCGACTTCGCGGTGACCGCCGGCCTGGTGCCGTACGACGTCGGACAGCGTCGCGGCGAGCTGAAGCACCTGCTGGTCACCGAGTCAGCGGACGGCGAGCTGATGGTGCGGTTCGTGCTGCGTTCGACCGAGTCGGTCTCGCGGATCCGCAAGCACCTGCCCGGCCTGCGGGGGCAGCTTCCGTCACTGCGGGTCGTCTCCGCGAACGTCCAGCCGGAGCACAAGGCGGTTCTCGAGGGCGCAGAGGAGATCGTCCTCACCGAGGAGCAGAGCCTGCCGATGCGGGTCAACGGCCTCACGCTGCACCTGCGGCCACAGAGCTTCTTCCAGACCAACACCGAGGTGGCCGCAGCGCTGTACGGGCAGGCGGCCGAGTGGGCGGACGAGGTGGCTCCGGCCTCGGTGCTCGACCTCTACTGCGGTGTCGGCGGCTTCGCGCTGCACCTTGCCCGTCCCGGTCGTTCGGTCCATGGTGTGGAGCTCAGCGCCGAGGCGGTGCAGAGCGCCCGCACCTCGGCGCTGGAGGCCGGCCTGGCCGACGTCACGTTCGAGGCCGGCGACGCGGCGTCGTACGCCCTGGGCAGTGCGGAGGTCCCGCACCTCGTGGTGGTGAACCCACCACGCCGTGGCATCGGCCCGGAGCTGGCCGAGTGGCTGGAGCGATCGGGGGTGCCGCGCGTGCTGTACTCCAGCTGCCGGGCCGAGACGCTGGCTCGCGACCTGGCGGACATGCCGTCGCTGCGGCCACGTCGTGCGGTGCTGCTCGACATGTTCCCCCACACCGACCACTACGAGGTGCTGACGCTTCTGGCCCGGTCCTGAGCGACCTGCGCCGCGCGGGCGACCGAGCCGTGGTGCGCCTCTCCGTGGCCGGGGAGGATCACGTCGGCGTCGAGGCCGCCGATGATGTCCAGCGCCTGGATGGTGCGCGCCCGGTCGTCGTCGAACCACGGCACCAGCAGCTGTGGCCCCTTGGTTCTCGAGGTCGGGTGCCCGGTGACCAGGGCGTCGCCCGTGACGACGACACCGTGCTCGGGAAGGCGGAAGACGGTGTGGCCGGGCGTGTGCCCCGGCGTGAGCACCGGGACCGGTCCGCCCGGGAGGTCCAGCCTGCCCTCGCCAGGGAAGGAGGCGGGTGACGTGACGCCCTGCTCACTGGTGACGCCGACCTGCATCGCCGCGGTGATCCACGGCAGCACTCCGGGCCGCCAGATGTTGCGGACGACGTCGACGGGGGTGGCGGCGTGGTGCGCCTCCCGGCGAGCGTGCGGAAGCTCGAGCTCGTGGACGTAGACCGGGATGCCGTGCTCGTCGCTGATCCGCTCGGCGCTGCCCAGATGGTCGACGTGGGCGTGCGTGACCAGGACGGCGGTCACGTCGGCCGTCGTACTGCCGATCTCAAGCAGGGACCGCGAGAGCAGCTCCGCCTGCCCGGGATAGCCGGTGTCGATCAGCGTGACGGCATCCCCCTCCATCAACAGCACCCAGTTGACGAGTGGCGTGTGACAGAAGAAGACGCCCGGGGCGATCTCCACGATGGTCATGGGCGGACCTCCTGAGAAGAGCGACGACCGGCCCCAGACTCGCAGAGTCCGGAGCCGGTCACCGCTCCCGGTGGTGCTCAGCGGCCGTTGCCGTAGAGCGCCACCCTTCGCGTGGTCAGGTCGTAGGCGAAGGCCGGCGCGAAGGACACCGCACCCGAGTTGCCGGCGTAGGTCGCCGTCACGTCGACGTCCAGCTGCCGGTGCGTGCCGCGGCTGACGACCTGCTCGCCGTTGTCCTGCAGCGCCTCGGTGAGCCGCTCCGCCTTGCCGACCGGTGTGACCGTGCCGTGCAGCTCGAACGGCGACCCGCCCACCTCGAGGGTGAGGTCGAGCTGGCCGTCGACGATGAACGGGTCCGTCTGCTCGACGGAGCCGATCGCGCCGTCCTGCTCGAGGTCACCGAGCACGACCTGGGCGAAGTTGCCGTGGGTGGAGTTCTCGTAGACGGTGAGGGTGACCGGGACGCCGCCGACTTCTGCGTAGCCCTCGAGCACGTGGCCGCGCTCGGTCTCCAGGTGGACGGTGTCGGTGGCCGGCGCGGCGGCGGTGGTCGCCCGTGGTGCCGACTCGGGCGCCCGGGCCGCCTGGGCCGCGCCCGCTGCCAGCGAGCCGGCCAGCAGCACGGCGCCCAGCGCGATGCCCGCGCGTCGGGCGGTGGTGTTCTTCATGGTGGTTGTCCTTCGTGGGTGTCTGGGTGGTGTGCAGGGTGAGATGCCCGACACCGCAGGTTGGTTCTGCGCTCTCCTGCCCTGGTCCAGACACGACAGTCGCCGAATGGGCCCTCAGCGCTGTTCGCCGGGCTCCCGGCAGCCCTGAGGGCCCATTCGATGGCGGTGGCGGTGCCGCGGAGCTCGAGGCCGTGCTGACTGGGCTGCGCTGCCAGCACGTGAGTCGGGTAGTTTTTGCACGCGGGTCTCTGGTTCTGACCCACTGCCTCCGTAGCTCAGCTGGATAGAGCAGCGGCCTTCTAATCCGCGGGTCACAGGTTCGAGTCCTGTCGGGGGCACCGAATGTCGGGGGCACCGAACCCCCCTCCGCTTCGCGACGGCGTGGCGTGACAGCCATCCCACTGGGTACTCGTGACCTCGAGCACGCCGAGCGCGTGTCGTGGTCAGGCGGACGCTCGACCGTGTCCTACAAAGGACGTAGTGCCCTGCGGAGTATGAGACCGCAGGGCACTGGTGCGCTCAGTGGAGCGGGATCGTCTCGCCTCGGTGCACCACGCGGAGCTCGCCCGGCAGGCCCCTTCGCTGCCAGGCGGCACGGAAGTCACTGAGCGGTGAGCGAAACACCGTGTAGTCGTCGTGGTGCACCGGGACGGTGACGGCCGGCTCGAGCAGCTGGACGAGATCACCACCCTGGTCGGCATCCATCGTCACCAGGATGCCGAACGCGCGGGTACCGCCGAGGTGGATCACCATCGCATCGAGTCGACCGTGCCGCTCGGTCACTTCTCGCAGCCAGTCGCGGTAGAGGGTGTCGCCGGTGACGTAGACCCTGAAGCTCGGCTCGCCGGGCTGTTGCAGCTCGAGCACGCTGCCCATCACCGGAGGGAGCAAAGGCTGCGCGAGGCCCGGGGCGTGCTGGCCGGGCGTGGAGGTGATCCGCAGGCTGCTCTGGCCTGACGAGAAGGTCGTGCTCTCCCACGTCTGCATCCCCTGCGCCTGGGAGAAGCCCCAGGACCTCAGCCGATCGGCGGCCTCCGGGGTCGTGATGACGGGCGGTTGCCGATCGAGCTCCCGACGGGCGATCCGGTCGAAGTGGTCCCCGTGCAGGTGCGACAGCAGCACTGCGTCGTACGACGGCAGATCGGCCGGTTGCAGCGAGGGCTCGGTGAGGCGCTTGGAGAACAGCCCCTTGCCGAGATAGGCGCGCTGTCCCCGATGGAGGAAGTTCGGGTCGGTCAGGAGGGTGAAGGGTCCGAGCCGCAACAGGGTCGTGGCGGTTCCGACGAACTCGAGGCTCGGCATGCCCGCGCGTACCCCGCGCAGCCCGCCTCGAAACGAGGCGCCGGCTCAGCCGTCGGTCTCCACGTGGGCGGCAATCTCGTCGCGCAGCCGCTCCTTGCCGGCGTCGTCCAGGAAGGATGCATCCACCGCCACGGTGGCGAGCTCGCCGATGCCGGCGGCATCGAGACCGAGCAGGTCCGCGGCGATCGCGTACTCGTGGTTCAGCGTCGTGCCGAACATCGGGGGGTCGTCGCTGTTGACCGTGACGGTCACACCCGCGTCGCGGAACATGCGGATCGGGTGCTCCTCGAGCCGGGCCACCGCACGCGTCGCGATGTTGGAAGACGGGCACACCTCCAGGGGCACGCCGGTCTCTGCGAGGTGGACGAGCAGCTCCGGATCCTGGGCCGACGAGGTGCCGTGCCCGATCCGCTCCGCGCCGAGCACCCTGAGGGCGTCCCAGACGGTCTGCGGGCCAGTGGTCTCGCCGGCGTGCGGGACGCTGTGCAGCCCGGCTGCACGCGCCGCGTCGAAGTGCGGCTTGAACTGCGGCCGTGGCACGCCGATCTCCGGACCGCCGAGCCCGAAGCCGATGAGGCCGTCGGGCGCGTGGTGCAGCGCGTAGTCGAGGGTGGCGTCGGCGCTCGGGATCCCGGCCTCGCCGGGGATGTCGTAGATCCAGCGCAGCACGATCCCGAAGTCGCGCTCGGCGGCGAGCCGGGCGTCCTCGATCGCCTCGGTGTAGGCCTCGATCGGCATGCCCTTGCCCTCTTCGTGGGGTCGCACGGAGGTGTACGGCGTGCAGGTGAGCTCGGCGTACCGGATCGACTGCCCGCTGGCCATCTCACGGGCCACCTCGTAGGTCAGCAGCCGGACGTCCTCCGGCGTGCGGATCAGGTCGACGACCGCGAGGTAGACCTCGATGAAGTGCGTGAAGTCGCGGAACTCGAAGAACTTCGCCAGCTCCTCCGGGTCCTGGGGGACGTTGCCCGGATGGCGGGCGGCGAGGTCGGCCACGATCCGCGGTGACGCCGAGCCGACATGGTGGACGTGCAGCTCCACCTTGGGCAGGCCGGCGATGAACCCGGAGAGGGACCCGACGGGGTCAGCTTCGAGATCGGTCACCGGGCCATCGTGCCACCCGGCGTGGTCGTCACTTCGCCTGGGCGATCAGCTGCTCGAGCCGGGTCGCCATGTCCCCGACCGAGGCACCCTCGAGCTTCTTGCCGTTCACGAAGACGGTGGGGGTACCCTGGACACCCGCCTCCTGGACGGCCTTCATCGCGGCGTCGTACCAGTCCTGGTGGTCCTCGTCGATGGCCGACAGCACGTCGTCACCGGCGCCGGTGTCCTCCACCCAGCCGCGGATGTCGTCCTCGGAGACGCTGCCGGAGGACTGCTCGTACGGCTGGTTGTCGAAGAGGGTGTCGTGCAGCTCGAGCGCCTGCTGGGGCGTGCCCTTCTCGAGCACCGCGATGAATGCGTCGAGAGCACGCGAGGAGTACGGCAACGTGGAGAGCAGGTTGAACGGCCGGTACTCGACCTGGACGCGGCCCTTGGCGGCGTACTCGTGCAGGAAGTCGCGCGAGGACATCTCGAACTCGCGGCAGAACGGGCACTGGAAGTCCTCGTAGACGACGACCTTCGTCGGGGCATCGGCGCTCCCGATCACGAGTGAGTGGTCGCCCACGCGCGCGCTGAGCTTGCTGCTGTCGACCGTCTTGTCGTCGCTGCTGCCCGAGCCGTACCAGACCCCCGCGGCGATGATGGCACCGAGCACGACCACGATGGCCGCGACGATGGCGAGCTTCTTGGTGTTCTCCTTGCGTTGCTGCTCGGCGCGGATGGCCGCAGCCCGCTCGGTCCTGGTCTGCTCACGACCTTGCTTCGACATCCTCTTCCTCACGGGAATCGACGTCCCCTGCGTCGGCAGGGGCTTGCGGGAACAACAGGGAGTCCACAGCGAGCGCCGTGCGCGGCCAGCGGACCAGGACCAGCGACAGCGCAAGTAGCCCGACGTCGCGTGCGATCTCCCACGGGTACTTGCTGATCGCGTCGGGATCCACGCCGCCGTCGCCGAAGCAGCCGCAGTTGATGGAGATCCCGCGTGCCCACACGGACGCGATGCCGATGATGAAGGCCACCTGCAGCAGCGCCGAGAGCAACCCGCTCACCCGGGTCAACAGGCCGAGGACCAGGCACACGCCGAGCACCAGCTCGAGCATCGGCAGCACCCGGCCGACGACCTCGGCGGCGCCCATCGGCAGTAGCTGGTAGGCGCGCACGGCGGTGATGCTGGCGTTCGGGTCGCCGACCTTGAGCGCCCCGGCGAAGATCCAGACCCCGCCCAGCACCAGCCGGGCGCACAGTCCCAACCATGGTCCGATCCGGCGCGGCATGCCCCAACTCTAGGAGCCACCGCTGAGAGGCACCTGAGTAGGCTCGCCCTCGTGAACGACCGACTCGTGTGGATCGACTGTGAGATGACCGGCCTGGACCTCGACAGGGACGCCCTGATCGAGGTCGCGGCGCTGGTCACCGACTTCGACCTCAACGTGCTCGGCGAAGGGGTCGACGTGGTGATCAGGCCGCCGGCCGAGGCACTGGCCCAGATGGTCGAGTTCGTGCGGGACATGCACACCACCTCGGGGCTGCTCGAGGTGCTGGACAGCGGTACGACGCTCGCCGACGCCGAGCAGCAGGTGCTCGCCTACATCCGCGAGCACTGTCCGGAGGGGAGCCGGCCGCCCCTGGCCGGCAACACCGTGGCGACGGACCGGTCCTTCCTCGCCCGTGACATGCCGGCGCTCGAGGGGTTCCTGCACTACCGGATCGTCGACGTGTCGTCGATCAAGGAGCTGTCGCGGCGCTGGTACCCGAGGGTCTACTTCAACGCGCCGGCCAAGAGCGGCGGCCACCGGGCGCTGGCCGACATCCGCGAGAGCATCGAGGAGCTGCGCTACTACCGCGAGGCCGTGTTCGTGCCGCAGCCCGGCCCCGAGACCGACGAGGTCCGTCGGCTCGCTGCACGACACCAGGGCGCCCTGACCGGTGCCGTTCAGGTCTCGCGGGCCGATTCGGACGAGGGCTGATCGACCGCTACACTCATGCCTCGCATGGTGGGCGTAGCTCAGCTGGTAGAGCATCGCGTTGTGGTCGCGAGGGTCGCGGGTTCAAGCCCCGTCGCTCACCCCCTGAGGCACAGGCGGACCGGGAGATCCGGTCCGCCTGTCGCCGTTCTGGCGCCGTTCAGGGGCAGGCGCCCAGGACCTGGACGTCGTCGACCTCGGTCTTGTTGTGGTTGAGCCGCCAGGCCCGGTCGAACGCCATCCTGACGCGCTCCTCGTCACGGAAGACATGGACGACGAGCGCGGACGGGACCTGCGTCCGGTCCCATGCCGTGGTGGCCACGCACCCGGGGAAGGCGAGCGCCTCCCGCCCGGTCCAGGTCGGTTGGGGATCGTCGTACGGGACGAGGCCGTGGGAGGCGACCGCCGTGCTCAAGGTGTGACCGAGCACGAGGACTGCCGCCACGAGCGCGAGGACAGCGGTGCGGACGAGCACCAACCGGGCCAGCAGCGCCCTGAACGTGCGCGGGCGTGGGCGGGGAGCGCGCATGCCGGGCCTCTTCCATGTCGTCCTCCCGCCGGGGACAACGACACAGGCCCGAAGTGGTTAGCCCTCCTGCAGCGTCGTCGGTGCGCCGTGCACGTCCAGCGGCGTGCTCGGGATCGTGCCCAGGCGACCCTTCTGGAAGTCCTCGTAGGCCTGTGCGACCTCGGCCCTGGTGTTCATCACGAACGGCCCGGCCCACGCGACCGACTCCTGGATCGGCTGTCCGCCCAGCACGAGCACGTCGAGCTGCGGCGTGCGGCTGTCGGTCCTCGTGGCGCCCTCGACCGTGACGAAGTCACCGGCCCCCAGCACGGCCAGGTTGCCCATCCGGACCGGCGTGCGCTCGAGGCCGACGGTGCCCTGGCCGGAGAGCACGTAGACCAGCGCGTTGTAGGACGCATCCCACGGCAGGTCGAGGCGTGCGCCTGCCTCGACGGTGGCGTGCACCAACGTGATCGGCGTGTACGTCGAGCCGGGTCCGCGCACCTCGCCGAGGTCACCGGCGATCACCCGCACGAGCGCGCCGGCGTCGGACGAGGTGGCCAGGCCGACCTGTCCGGAGCGGATGTCCTGGTAGTGCGGCGCGTTCCACTTGGCCGCACGGGGCAGGTTGACCCACAGCTGGATGCCGTGGAACAGGCCACCTTGCTGCACCAGCCACTCCGGTGGTGCCTCGATGTGCAGGAGGCCGCTGCCGGCGGTCATCCACTGGGTGTCGCCGTTCGTGATGGTGCCGCCACCACCGTGGCTGTCGTGGTGGTCGAAGACGCCGTCCATGATGTAGGTGACGGTCTCGAAGCCGCGGTGCGGGTGCCAGGGCGTCCCCTTCGGCTCGCCGGGGGCGTACTCCACCTCGCCCATCTGGTCCATGTGCACGAACGGGTCAAGGTCGCGGAGGTCCACGCCGGCGAATGCGCGGCGCACTGGGAAGCCCTCACCCTCGTAGCCCTGCGGCGCGTCGACCAGCTGCTTGAGCGGGCGCACGGTGTCGCCCAGCCCTGGCTGCGGGAGCCTCTTCAGGATGGTCAGGTCATCAACGGTCACGGCGGGCATGGGCGCCACCTCCTCGACAGAGGAACAGTCGTTGAACATTGAATATTTCACGGATCGGGCCCGGCCGATAGCCTGCGCGACATGACTGCCGCCGGAGCCGCCGAGCAACCGTCGTACGACGTCGTCATCGTGGGTGCCGGGCACAACGGCCTCACGGCAGCGGCCTACCTGGCCCGGGCCGGTCTGTCGGTCCTGGTGCTCGAGCGGCTCGACCACGTCGGCGGCGCCGCCGTCAGCGCGCCGGCCTTCCCCGGCCTGCCGGCGCGGCTTTCGCGGTACTCGTACCTCGTCTCGCTGCTCCCCGAGCAGCTGGCCAGGGAGCTCGACCTCTCGCTCGACCTCCGGTCCCGCCCCACGGCGTCGTACTCCCCCACCGTTCGCGACGGCCGGCACGTCGGCCTCTACGTCGAGCACGACGAGGGCGAGGCGACCCGGTCCTCGTTCCGGCAGCTGACGGGCGGGGACGACGAGTACCACGCCTGGCAGCGCTTCTACGCAGACGTGGCCGCAGTGGCCGCCAAGGTGGCCCCGTCGCTGACCGAGCCGCTCCTCACGGCCCGCTCAATGGCGGAGGGCCTGGACCCGGCGGTGTGGGCAGGGATCGTCGAGCGACCGCTGGGTGAGCTGATCGAGAGCCGGTTCGGCGACGACCTGGTCCGGGGCGTCGTCGCGACCGACGGCCTCATCGGCACGTTCGCGTCCCTCCACGAGCCGTCACTCGTGCAGAACCGCTGCTTCCTCTACCACCTGATCGGCAACGGGACCGGCGAGTGGAAGGTGCCGGTGGGCGGCATGGGGGCCGTCTCAGCGGCGCTCGAGCAGGCGGCCCGGAGCGCCGGCGCGGAGATCGTCTGCGGCGCCGGCGTCAGCCGGATCGCCGCCGACGCGACCGGCGCCGCGGAGGTCAGCTGGCACGACGGAAGCCGTGAACGATCCGTGCGCGCGGGCCGGGTGCTGGCGAACGTCGCGCCCTGGGTGCTGAAGATCCTGATGGGCCACGACCACGACGCCGGCGCCAAGCCGGAGGGCGCCCAGCTGAAGATGAACCTGCTGCTCTCCCGCCTGCCGAGGCTCAGGTCGGGGCACGACCCGCGCCAGGCCTGGGCCGGCACGTTCCACGTGGCCGAGGAGTACGACGCCCTGCAGCGCGCCTACGACGAGGCGGCCTCGGGCCGGGTGCCCACGCGACCCCCCGGCGAGTTCTACTGCCATTCGCTGACCGACCCGTCGATCCTCGGGGAGCTGGCCGACGACGGGGTGCACACGCTGACCTACTTCGGCCTGCACATGCCGGCAGCGCTCTTCGCCGACGACCCGGCCCGCAAGGACGAGGCCGTGCGGAACGCGATCGCGGCCGTCGACGAGCACCTCGAGGAGCCGCTGCTCGACTGCGTGCTTCGAGCACCGGACGGCTCCCTGTGCCTGGAGGCCAAGATCCCGCAGGACGTCGAGGCGGACCTCGCCATGCCGGGTGGGCACATCTTCCACGGCGACCTCGCGTGGCCGTGGGCGGCGAACCGCGAGGCGCTCGACACCCCGGCCCAGCAGTGGGGCGTCGCCACCGACGTGGAGTCGGTCCTGCTGTGCGGCTCAGGGGCCCGCCGGGGTGGCGCGGTGAGCGGCCTGGGCGGCCACAACGCAGCCATGGCGGTGCTCGCAGAACGCTGACCCGGCACGGCTTTCGGCGTGATGGAGCCAACACGGCGCCGGCTTCCGGCCGATTTCGGGTGGACCCGCAGCGGCTGCTAATGTTCCACTCGCTTCACGCGCCATTAGCTCAATTGGCAGAGCAGCTGACTCTTAATCAGCGGGTTCGGGGTTCGAGTCCCTGATGGCGCACCACCACTCCTTCGACCGCGCGGGCGGCCCTCTTCCACCAACTGGGGCACATCGCTACAAAACGGACATCGTGTCCGTTTCGCCCTCTACCAAAGGGTTTTCACCGTTGCACAACGGAATGCCGCGGTTCGTCCCGGTTGGACTAGACCGCGACACATTGATTCCGGTTTAGAGCAGAACTTCCGGTTCGTCCTGTCGTTCAATCTGCGTGGGGATGCAAGCGCACAAAGCTGCAAAACCGAATGCAGAGTCGAATCTCGGATGAGCAGAGAGCCGGAACGATGAACCGCACTCGTTTTCTCACCAGCAGCCTGGCCACCGTGGCGGTGTCCGCAGCGATCACCCTCGCCGCACCGCCCGCCAACGCCGCCGACGCCGCCCAGCAGTGCGGGCAGCCGGCGGTGACCGTGGCCCACCCGGCGGTGCCGGCAAGCTTCGCCACCGAGCACTTCTGGACGCGCACCACGCCCGCCACGAGCGAGCTGTCCAGCTGGCTCACCGAGAAGCCGGCCGACGAGCCGCCGTTCGGTCCGTGGACGCTCTCGGACTCCCGCACGATCGTGGACGTGCCGGCCGTTCCGGCGACCACGCGTGAGGAGACGGTGGTGCTCGAGGAGGCGTACGACCAGCAGGTCATCGACGTTGACGAGCACTACATCCATCACGACGCGACCTACAAGGACATCCAGGTGGTCGACCAGCCGGCGTACGACGAGATCGTGGTCGACAAGCCCGCCTACGACGAAGTAGTGACCGCCCCTGCTTCTGACCTGCCGTACGCCTATGTCGACAAGCAAGGCCACGTGAAGTACCTCTCCGACCCGAATTGGAACGGAGGCGCGGACGACACCCATGACTCCGGCTGGAACCGCACCGCGGCGCTCGACAAGACGATCACCGTCCACTATGACGCGGTCACACACGTCGTGCACCATGCGGCCACCTACAAGACCGAGACGGTCATCGACCAAGCCGCCTATGACGAGCTGGTCCCCGCCACCTACAAGACCGTTCAGGTCCCGGCGGTCCTCGGCACGGTCACCGTCGACGTGCCCGAGGTGCCTGCAGTCACGCATGACGAGTTCCAGTACGAGCGGGTGATCCCGGAGACGGTGCAGAGCTCGTGGGGGGTCACTTCGCCCGGAATCGACTGGGTGGACAGCGGTCAGACCCGTCCGGGCGCCATGACCGACCCCGGCAGCGATGCCTGGACCGAGACGGTCACGCCCGCAACGGAGCCGTGCCCCGTCGACGATGGGACCGACGGCGTGGTCACGCCCCCGGTGAGCCGCGAGGAGGTGCTCGGTCAGGGCCAGCCCGCACCGGTGGCTCCGCAGGCCGCGCCGCAGGCCGCCGTCGCAGCACCGCACAGCGTGCTGCCCAACACCGGCAGCGGCGCCTCGCTGGGGATCACCCTCGCGGGCCTCGGCTCCCTCGCGGCCGGTGCTGTGCTGATGCTGGCCAGCCGCCGGCGCCGTTTCGGCCTGGACTGACCGGGTACGAGCCGCTGACGAGACGTGCCCGCACCCGTCGGGCACGGGGAGGGCACCATGAAGTGGCTCATCATCATCCTGGTCATCCTGGCGATCCTGCTGTTGGCGGCCCTGGTCTGGTCCGTCGCCCGGCGGAAGAAGGAAGAGTCCGCCCGCGAGCGCGCCAGCGAGCTCAGGAGCGAGGCCGCCGGTGTCAGCATGGACCGGCCGCTGGAGGAGGCCCGGGCACGTGAGGCCCAGGCGGAGGCCGACCGGGCCCGTGCGCAGGCCGACCAGCTGGAACGGCAGGCGGCGGAGCAGCAGCGCTCCTACGACATGACGCGCGCGGAGGAGGAGGACCGGATCCGCGAGGCGGACCGGGTCGACCCCGACGTGGACAACACCGCCGACGACTACGATCCGGGCGCCACGCCTCCCCGCACAGAGGGCGGCGAGCACCGGGCCTAGCAGCGAGGGCTCAGCGGAGCGGATCGAAGGAGCGCAGCAGCTCCGGCGTCGCTCCGCTGGCCACCTGCTCGGCCAGCAGCCTGCCGGTCAGCGGGCCGAGGGCGATGCCCCACATCCCGTGTCCGCCGGCGACGTAGACGCGTGCGGAGCGGGTGCGCCCGACGAGGGGCAGCCCGTCGGTCGTGCACGGGCGCGATCCGACCCATTCGTCGGTGCGAGCGGACCAGTCGACGTCGCGCAGCATCGGCGTCGCCGCATCGATGATCGCCGTGACCCGGCGCGGGTCGAGCGGCGCGTCCGGTGAGCGAAACTCCATCATCCCGGCAACCCGGAGTCCGTCCTCGTCGGCGCCGAGCGGCGTGCACGCGACCCGCTGGGCCGGGAAGTAGACCGGCCCGGACGGGACCTTCTCGGGGTGGACCGTGAAGCTGTAGCCACGGCCGGCCTGCACGAGGCGCCGGACGCCGTGGCGACGGGCGAGCGGTCCGAGCCAGCTGCCGGCCGCGAGCACCACGGCATCGGCCTCGAGGACCGCACCGGTCGCCGAGAGCACGCGGCCCCGATCGCCCTGCTGGGTGACGTCGACGACCTCCCAGCCGTCGAGGATCTCGGCTCCTCCTGCGCGAACCGCGTCGGCCAGCGAGCGCACGAACCGCCCCGGGTTGATGAAGCGCTGGCCGTGCAGCTTCACGCCGTACTGCACCGCCTCGCCGAGCGCGGGCTCCAGTGCCCGGACCTCCTCGCCGTCGAGGAGCTCGTACTTCACGGCGCCACCGGTGTGCTCGAACTCGTCGACGAGGACCTGGCGGTCGGCCTCGGTGACGAAGCCGGCCAGGAAGGGGGCGGCTGCGTGGGTCCGCTCCGCGACGGGTACGGCGACTCCCCCGGCCTCGAGCTCGTCGAAGGCGTCGAGCGCACGGGCGTTGGCCTGGTTGAACACCTCCATGGCGCGACGCCAGCGGCCGGGAGTGCAGTGACGGGCAAAGCCCACGAGGAACCGCAACAGGCGCGGGTCCGCGGTCGGGGGGACGTAGACGGGGGACGACGGCTTCAGCATGGCGCGCAGCCCGGTGCCCAGGATCGACGGCTCCGGAAGCGGCAGGGTCAGGGCAGGGGCGAGCCAGCCGGCGTTGCCCCACGACGAACCGGCCGCGACTCCGCGTCGGTCGACGACCGTGACGCGGACGTCCTGCTGCTGCAGGAACCAGGCGGTGGAGAGCCCGACCATCCCGGCACCGACGACAACGACGTGACGGTGCCGCTCGGGGCCGCTCGCTGCAGGCTGCGTTTCCATGCCCCCCATGCTCCCCGGACGGGTCGGCAGAAGCAGTGTGCGAACGGCCAGCCTCGGCCGGGGACCGATGTGCGATCGGCCAACGCGCTCAGCAGCGAGGCCGGCTCACCACGGGCCGCGTGCGCGCATCGCGATCATCAGGGCGAGTCTGGTGTCCGGGTCAGCCAGGTCCAGGGCGCAGGCCTCACGAGCGCGGCGGAGCCGGTTGCGCAACGTGTTGGGATGCACGTGCAGCCGCTCCGCAGCCGGCGCCACCTCACCCTCGACGAGGAACGCCCGGACGGCATCGACGAGCCCGGCCTGGTGCGTGGCGTCGTACTCCTCCAGGCGCGAGAGCGGGCTCGCCGCCGGATGGGCCCGCAGCAGCGGCTCGACCCGGTGCGCGAGCACGTCGACCCAGGCGTCGGCCAGCTCGCTGACGGCACCGAAGCGCCCCATCCGCAGCACCGCCTCGGCTACCTGCTCGGCCACCGCCCGGGACTCCCCCAGTCCCGAGGCGCGGTCCGCGGCCGGACCGATGCCGACCACGACCCGGGCGCGACGGCGCACCCTTTCGGCGAAGTCAGCCATGATCCTTCCGGCAGCCGCGGCGGGCAACACGCCGAAGATCGTGTCGCCGACCGGCGCGCACACGGCGGCGGGCGCGATCGCGGACAGGTGCAGGTCGAAGGCGCTCCACAGGTCCGGTGGCAGCTCGTCGGTCGCGCTCCGCATGGCGACGACCGCCCACGGGCCCCGCGAGAGGCGGGTCGCTGCCTCCTCGGCACCCTCGCCCCCGGAGACGAGATCGGCCACCAGCCGCACGCGTTCGCGGCGTACGACGTCCGCCCGCTCACGTTCGCTGCGCAGCCGCGCTGCCACCACCGGCGCAGCAGCGAGAAGGACCGCCTCCTGCTCCGGCGTCGGGGCGCCCCCCACCGCAGCCCAGATCGACCCGACGAGGCGGTCCTGGTCGCGCACCGCCACGACCGCACGAGGCACCATCTGCACCTCCGGCAGGTCCACGACGAAGACCTCGTCGGAGCGCTCCAGCCGCTCGAAGACGCCCGCCCGCGCGATCGCGTCGCGGAACCGGACCGGCACCTGTCTGGACAGGATGGTGCCGACCCGCGCCTCGTCGACGTCCTGGTCGCCACCGGAGTAGGCGACCACCACCGTGTCCCGGTCCTCGATCGTGACGGGCGCATTCACCATCCCTGCAAGGGAATTGGCGACCTCGAAGAGGTCACCGTCGTCGAACATCGTGGTCGCTCCTGGTGCTTCGACTCGGCTTCGCGGGACACCTGCGCTCCGAGGGTAGGCGACGGCGCCGGTCCTGCTGGGCTGTGGCGCCGCCGGATGCCGCACCATGGCGCCCCGGAGCGGCAGAATGGCGTCACCGCCACCGATCGCCCGGTGGCCGGACGGCCCCACCAGACAGAAGAGCGGAGTGCATGACAGCCTCGAGGTCCTGGCGCATCCCTCTCGTGCTCGCGCTCGTCGCGATCGCGGGAGCGTTCTCGGTCGCCTCCACGCCGGCCGGGACGCACATCGGGCACATGTGGCCGATCGGCCTGGCCACCGGGGTGCTCCTGCTGGGGTCGGTCCGCCAGCAGCCCCTGCTCGCGGCTGCGCTGTTCCTGGTGGCCGCCGCGACCTTCGTCGTCGGCGACTACCCCGGCGACACGGTGATCGGCTACAGCTTCGTGACGGTCGTCGAGGCGTGGCTGGTGCAGTGGCTGCTGCCCCGGCGCGCGGACGGCCACGCCTGGCTGCTGCGGAACACCGAGTTCATCGCCTACACCCTCGCCTGCGTGGTGGGATCCATCCTCGGGGGCATCGGCTTCGGCCTGATCTCGGCTGCGACCCACTTCGGGACGCCGTGGCAGGTGGGTGCCGCGGCGTTCGCGACGCACCTCGCCTCCCAGCTCATCCTGGTGCCGCTGTTCCTCAAGGTGCCACCGATGGTGCTGCGCCAGGACCGGGCCGAGCGCCTGGTCCGGTGGGTCGTCGCTCTGGGCGTGACCGTCGTGGCGTTCATCCCGACCGAGATGCCCAGCCTCGTCTTCCTGGTGATGCCGGCGCTCGCCTGGACCGCGGTCCGGGCCTCGATGCGGGAGATCCACTACCAGCTGCTCAGCGTCGCGCTGATCGCCAGCGCCGCCACTGCCCTCGGCAACGGGCCGTTCGACAGCTTCGTCGACACCAGCGCACTCTCCGGTGAGCTGTCCCGGATCCCGCAGCAGGCGTTCCTGCTCAGCTGCGTGCTCGTCTCCATCCCCTTCGCCATCGCGGTCCGGCAACAGCGGGAGAGCCAGCGTGCCGCCGCGACCGAGAAGTCGCGGAGTGACCGCCTCGTCAACAGTGCCCACGGGCTGGTCATCATCGGGACCGACGACCTGGGGAGGATCAACGTCTTCAATCCGGGCGCCCAGAAGGTCCTGGGCTACCTGCCCGAGGAGGTGTTCGGCGAGTCGCCGGAGATCTTCCACCGGCAGCGCGAGATCGACCGGCTCGCGGAGCTGCTCGGCACCAAGCCGGACTTCTACAGCGTGATCGCCGCCTACCTCGACCAGCAGGCCGGCGTCCCGCTGGACTGGGAGTTCGTCCGCAAGGACGGCGAGCGCCGCATCCTGTCGTTCGCGCTGAGCACGGTCAGCGACGAGCTGGGCGAGGTTGTCGGGTTCATCGGCACGGCCGACGACGTCACCGAGCGTGTCCAGGTCCGCGACGCTCTCGAGGCGTCCTTGCGCAAGGCGATCGACGCCGAGCAGGCCGCCGTGCAGCGGCTGTCCGAGGTCGACCGGGCCAAGGACTCGTTCGTCTCGGCGGTCAGCCACGAGCTCCGCACGCCCATCACCAGCCTGCTCGGCTACCTGGAGATGCTGCAGGACGGCAGCTACGGCGACGTGCCCCCCGCCCAGGCGGCGGCACTGAACCGCATCGGGCTCAACAGCCGGCGACTGCTCTCCCTCATCGACGACGTCCTCGCCCTGGCCAGGGTCGAGGAGCTCGAGGTGGACGTCCAGCGAGTGCCCACCGACCTCGCGGCGATCGTCCGTGAGGTCGGCACCGAGCTGCTCCACCTCGGTGAGGCCCGCAGCCTCGAGGTCGCCGTCGACGTCCCGGAGGCGCCGGTCCTGGTGCCCGGGGACGCCGCCCAGCTGCACCGGATGCTCACCAACCTGGCCGACAACGCGGCCAAGTTCACTCCGGTGGGCGGCCAGGTCCGCCTCCGGCTCGACCAACAGCCGGACCGCTGCGTCCTCGAGGTGCAGGACACGGGGGTGGGCATCCCGGCGCACGAGCAGGAGCACGTCTTCGAGCGGTTCTTCCGCTCCAGCACCGCCGACGGCGACGCCGTGCCGGGCACCGGCATGGGACTGTTCATGGCCAAGGCGATCGCGGAGGCACACGGCGCCAGCATCGACTTCGCCTCGGCCCCCGGCCAGGGCAGCACGTTCCGCGTGGTCTTCGTCGGCGCGACCGTCTCGTCCACCCCTTCAGCCGCCGGGTCCCCCGCGACCCGATGATCAAGTACCTCGGGTCCAAGCGGCTGCTCGTCGGCGTCCTCGGCGACATCGCCGAAGCAGTGGAGGCGCGGACCGCGCTGGACCTCTTCACCGGCACCACCCGGGTCGCGCAGGAGCTGAAGCGCCGAGGCCTGTTCGTCAGCGCGGCCGACGTGGCGTCGTACAGCGAGGTCTTCGCCCAGTGCTACATCGGTACCGACGCCGAGGACGTCGACGCCGAGGAGCTGCGGCTCGCCGTGAAGGAGCTCAACGCACTGCCCGGCAGGGCCGGCTACGTGACGGAGACGTTCTGCGAGCGCAGTCGTTACTTCCAGCCGCACAACGGCCGTCGCATCGACGCCATCCGGTCAGCGCTCGACGGCGAGCTCGCCGACAGCCCACTGCGACCCGTGCTGCTCACTGCGCTGCTGGACGCAGCAGACCGCGTCGACTCCACGACGGGCCTGCAGATGGCCTACCTGAAGAGCTGGTCGCCGCGTTCGTACGACGATCTGGAGCTGCGCGTCCCGGAGCTCCTCCCAGGCTCCGGCCGGGCGATCAACGGCGATGCCCGTGATGTCGTCCGCAGCCACTCCCCGGTGGATCTCGCCTACCTCGACCCGCCGTACAACCAGCACCGCTACTTCACCAACTACCACGTGTGGGAGACGCTCGTCCGGTGGGACGCCCCTGAGCACTACGGGATCGCCTGCAAGCGGCTCGATGCCCGTGACGAGGCGACCAAGAGCGTCTTCAACCGGAAGCGGGAGATGCCGGCCGCGCTCGCCGCCCTCATCGCAGCGGTGCAGGCGCAGGTGGTGGTCGTCTCCTACAACGACGAGTCCTGGGTGACGCCGGAGCAGATGACCGCCTGGCTGCGGGACGCCGGGCACGAGGCGGTCGGCCTCCTCGCGTTCGACGCCAAGCGGTACGTCGGCGCCCAGATCGGCGTCTACAACCCCGCCGGCAAGCGCGTCGGCACACCGAAGCGGCTCCGCAACCAGGAGCTGCTCTTCGTCGCCGGACCGGCTGAACAGGTCGCGGCGGCCTGCAGGCCCACCGCGGCGCACGCCTCCGGTCAGAGGTAGAGGCCGGTCTGGCTGGCGCCCACGCGCTCCGCCGAGACTGCATGGATGTCGCGCTCGCGCACCACGATGTAGAGCTCTCCGGAGACCTCGACCTCCGCCTTGTCCTCGGGGTCGAAGAGCACCCGGTCGTCCACCTTCACGGTGCGCACGTGGGGACCGACCGCCACGACCTTGCACCAGGCGAGGCGCCGGCCACCCATCGCGGCGGTGGCGGGGATGAGGATGCCCCCGCTCGACTTGCGCTCACCCTGCTGCTCGCGATCCAGGGCGACGAGCACCCGGTCGTGCAGCATCTGGATCGGTGTTTTCTCCGACTCGCTCCGGGTCTCGGCGGACACCTGCTTCCGCGCAGGCACGGTCAGCGGGCGACCTTGCGGATGACCACGAACAGCAGGACGAAACCGCCCACTCCGGCGGCTACCTTGAGGATGTTGTCGGTGCGGGGGCCGTTGTCGTCGACGAAGAAGCCCTTGAGCTGGTTGACCTCCCGACGGGCGATCGTCTTCGGGCTGGCCCGGTAGACGAGCTGGTCGATCGTCGAGGCGAGCTCCTGCCGGGTCTGCGCGATGTCGCTCTCGATCGAGCTCAGGTCCCTGTCGCCCACTGCTGCTCCTCGCCACGTCGATTTGGCCGCCCGAACCAGGCCCTCGCCGGTTCCGCGCGAAACGTTACCGTGTCCCGCATGAGTACCCGACTGTCGCCCGGTGACACCGCTCCGGACTTCACCCTGCCCACCGACGACGGCGGCGGGGTGACCCTCTCTGACCTGCGTGGCCAGAAGGTGATCGTCTACTTCTACCCCGCGGCGATGACGCCCGGCTGCACCAAGCAGGCCTGCGACTTCACCGACTCGCTCGACTCGCTCCGGGGTGCCGGGTACGCGGTCGTCGGCATCTCGCCCGACAAGCCGGAAAAGCTCGCGAAGTTCCGCGAGCGGGACCACCTCACCATCACGCTCGCCTCTGACGCCGACCGCTCGGTGATGCAGGCCTATGGCGCGTTCGGGGAGAAGAAGCTCTACGGGAAGGTCGTGGAGGGCGTGATCCGGTCGACCTTCGTCGTGGACCAGGACGGCAGGGTCGAGGTCGCGCAGTACAACGTGAAGGCCACCGGGCACGTGGCGAAGCTCCGCCGGGACCTGGGGCTCGACGCTGCGTAGGATCGCAACCGCGCGGCCGGAGTGGTGGAATCGGCAGACACGCGGCACTTAGGATGCCGTGCCTTCGGGCGTGGGGGTTCAAGTCCCCCCTCCGGCACCTCACGCCCTGTCCTGCAGGGCCCCGACGACGAGTGGTGCCATCTTCCGCAGCGCCCGTCCCCGGTGCGAGATGGCGTCCTTGTCCGCAGGGCTGAGCTCGGCGGAGGTGCGGCCGTCGCTCGTCGCGTCCGCGACGAACAGGGCGTCGTAGCCGAAGCCGCCGCTGCCGCGCAGCTCCCGGATGACGCGGCCGCGCATCACCCCGTCGACGACCAGCTCTCCCCCGGCGTGGCAGAACGCCACGGCGCAGCGGAACTCGGCACCGCGCCGGTCGTCGGGCACGTCGGCCAGCTGGTCGAGCAGCAGGGCGTTGTTCCGGCTGTCGTCCTTCGGCTGCCCGGACCAGCGCGCCGAGAGAACGCCCGGCATGCCGTTGAGGGCGTCGACGCAGAGGCCACTGTCATCGGCCAGCGATGGCAGTCCGGTCGCCTCCAGCCCGGCGCGGGCCTTGACGAGCGCGTTGCCCTCGAACGTCGGCTGGTCCTCCACCGGTTCGTCGTACGACGGGACGTCGGCGAGCCCGAGGACGCGGACACCCGGCAGGTGCTCGCCGAGGATGCGCTGCATCTCGGCGACCTTGGCGGCGTTGCGTGAGGCCAGGAAGACCTCAGCCACCGAGCGCCTCCTGCTGCAGCCGGGTCAGGTCGGCGCAGCCCTTCTCGGCGAGGGCGAGCAGCGCGTCCAGCTCGGCGCGGTCGAAGGGCGCACCCTCGGCAGTGCCCTGCACCTCGATGAAGCTGCCCTCGCCGCTCATGACGACGTTCATGTCCGTCTCGGCGCGCACGTCCTCCTCGTAGGGCAGGTCCAGGCGGGGGACGCCGTCGATGATCCCGACCGACACCGCTGCCACCGAGCGGAGCAGGGGGTCGCCGGCCAGCGCGTCGCGCTCCCGGAGATGGGCCACCGCGTCCGCGAGGGCGACGTAGGCGCCGGTGATGGCGGCGGTGCGGGTGCCGCCGTCGGCCTGCAGCACGTCGCAGTCGAGGACGATGGTGTTCTCACCGAGGGCCTTGACGTCGACGGCGGCGCGCAGCGACCGGCCGATCAGTCGCGAGATCTCGTGCGTGCGGCCACCGACGCGGCCCTTCACCGACTCACGGTCCGACCGGGTGTTCGTGGCGGAGGGCAGCATCGCGTACTCCGCGGTGAGCCAGCCCAGCCCAGATCCCTTTCGCCAGCGCGGCACGCCCACGGTGGCGGAGGCGGCACAGAGCACCTTCGTCCGACCGAACTCCACGAGCACCGAGCCGGCCGGATGGTCCTGCCAGCTGCGGGTGAAGGTGATGGGACGGAGCTCGTCGTCGGCTCGGCCGTCAGCGCGTGTCATGCAGCTGAGCCTAGACAGTTCCGGAACCCGAGCCGCCCGCGGCCCCGGTGGTCTAACCGCCCTCCGCCTACTGGTCTACGACCTCGGTGACAGATGTCTGGACCTGTGCTCATAATCAGGCCGCTGGGGGCCCTGGGGAGGGAAGCCGATGTTCGCGAAGCCATTGCGTCGTGTCCGCACGGTCGTGGGAATTGCCACCGCCGCGGTCGTCACGTCACTGCTGTCGATCGGCGGCGCCGGGTCGGCGCAGGCCGACGACCTGCTGCCGTACGTGCCGTGGTCGTCGTACCTGCCGGGATGGACCGACCAGTACATCCCGAGCAGCGACAACGACTGCGTCGCCGGTCGTCCGAACTGCCTGAAGGGGACGCTCAAGGAGCAGGCCCGGATCGCCGACGACACGGCGAAGAGCTGCAGCCACAACGCCGTCTTCGCCCGTGCCTACGTGCGGATGACCCAGCTCTACGGCTACACCCGCGACATCCCCGGTTACTACCAGGACGTGCCCTACTTCAACCACGTCGACGCCGTGTTCGCGCGCTACTACACCGACGCGTACTACAACTGGCAGGGCGGCAACCGCAGTGCCGTGCCGAAGGCCTGGCTGATCGCGTTCGATGCAGCCAAGGGCAAGAAGGTCAGCGGCTCGGGCGACCTGCTGCTCGGCATGAACGCGCACATCAACCGCGACCTGCCCTTCGTGATGGCCGCCGTCGGGCTGGTCGGTCCGGACGGCTCGTCCCGCAAGCCCGACTACGACGCCGTGGAGAAGTGGTTGTACGACGCCACGATGCCGCTGACCGCAGAGCTCGCTGCCCGGTTCGACCCGGCCATGGACGACACCGGCGACCCCTTCGGGATCAGCAACTGGACCCTCTTCCAGATGGTCTCGGGCTGGCGCGAGCAGGCCTGGCGCAACGCCGAGGCACTCGCGAGCGCTCCGACGCCCGAGGCCCGGGCCCTGGTGGCCGCCAGCATCGAGGCGAACGCGAACGCCATCGCACAGAGCCTGGTCCTCACGCAGTCCTACGGGCTGCTCAGCTCCAGCGCGTCACGGGACAGCTTCTGTGCGGCACACAACGCTGACGCACCGCCGGTCCCCTACGACTTCGGCTACGCCGCAGCCTTCGGCGCCGCGTACTGACACGGCGGGCGGGTGCGGGCCGGGTCAGACCTCGTAGGTCCGGCCCGGCTCGGCCAGCTCCACCTGACCGTCGTAGGTGCCCATCGCCTCCTGGAGGGCGACCTGGCGGTCGTGCCACGGAGGCACGTGGGTGAGCAGCAGGCGGCGGGCGCCGGCTTCCGTGGCGGCCCGGCCGGCCTGGGCGCCGGTGAGGTGCAGGTCGGGCGGGTTGTCGGAGGACTCCACGAAGGACGCCTCGCAGAGGAAGAGGTCGGCGTCGCGAGCCGTCTCGACGAGGCTCGGGCACGGGCCGGTGTCACCCGAGTAGGCGAGCACCTTGCCTCCGGACTCGATGCGCAGGCCGTACGCCGTGACCGGATGCTCCACGCGCCGCGCGGTGATGCTGAACGGACCGAACGTGTGCTGGCCGGGATGGGTGCGGAAGTCGAACTCCTGGTTCATCCCGGGGTCCTCGTCGAGGTCGTAGGCCTTCGCCATCCGCCTGGCCGTGTCATCGGGCCCCCACACCGGGATGCGGGGCTGCGCACCGGTCGGGTGGTACTTGCGGAGCACGTAGAGACCACACAGGTCCAGGCAGTGGTCGGCGTGCAGGTGCGAGAGCAGGATGCCGTCGAGGTCCACCGGGTCGAGGTGCTGCTGCAGCGTGCCGAGGGCACCGCTGCCGAGGTCCACGAGGACCCGCCACGTCCGCGAGCCCCCGTGTCCGTCGGGGCCCTCGGCCTCGAGCAGATAGCAGCTGGCGGGCGAGTCCGGCCCGGGGTAGGACCCGGCGCAGCCCACCACGGTGATCCTCATCCGACGACCACCCCGCCCTCCACGACGGCACCGCCGACGAACTGACTCACGGCCTCCAGCTCCGGCCCGAGGAAACGCCGGCCGATGGTGGCGAACTCCTCGGGCTGTCCGGTGGTCAGGAAGCGGTACGACGGTGTGACGGCGTCGTCGGCCTCGAGGCCACGCTCGACGAGGACGCGGTAGACGTCCTTGGCACACTCCTCGGCGCTGCTGACCAGCGTCACCTGGTCGCCGACGACGTAGGAGATCACGCCGGTCAGCAACGGGTAGTGGGTGCACCCGAGGATCAGGGTGTCCACTCCTGCCGAGACCAGCGGGTCGAGGTACTCGTGCGCCACGCCGAGCAGCTCGGGCCCACTGGTGATGCCGCGCTCGACGAAGCCGACGAACTGCGGACACGCCTGCGTCGTCAGGACCACGTGCGGGGCCGCCGCGAAGGCGTCCTCGTAGGCCTGGGAGTCGGCCGTCGCGCGGGTGCAGATGACGCCGATGCGGCCGGTCCGGCTGGCCGCGACGGCCCTCCGGGTGGCCGGCAGGATCACCTCGACGACCGGGACGTCGTACCGCTCGCGAGCGTCGCGCAGCATCGCCGCACTGGCCGAGTTGCAGGCGATGACCAGCATCTTCACGCCCTGCTCGATCAGGTGGTCGAGGCACTCGAGGGCGTACTCGCGGACCTCGCCGATGGGCTTGGGCCCGTAGGGCTGGCGGGCCGTGTCGCCCAGGTAGACGACGGACTCGTGCGGCAGCTGGTCGATGACGGCTCGGGCGACGGTGAGTCCACCGAAGCCCGAGTCGAAGATGCCGATGGGAGCCACTGCCACACAGCAAGGCTAGAGGTCGTACTCCGTTCTTGGCAGCAGACGGGACGGACATCACTCCGGGGTCGTTGCCAAACGGCCTTCGTGGTGTTTGTATCGCGGGGTCAGTGAGGAGGGCTCGATCAGCCGTCCTCAGTTTTCTCGGGAACGAAAGTTGAACACCTGATGCTGCGCAGCAAGCGCGCGGCTGCCTGGACGGGGGCCGCGACCGCGGCACTCCTCGTCGGCGCCGCGCTCCAGAGTCCAGTCGCCCAGGCAGACCCCTCCGAGCCGCCACCGGGCCACGGTCCCCGGTCGGACGTCCGGCACGTGGGTCCCGACTACAACCACGGCAAGCCGGAACGGCTCTTGAAGAAGGCCTCCGCCAAGGCACGCAAGCAGGCCCAGCGGCAGAAGCCGGTCGGCCGCGACAAGGTCGGTGACAGCAAGGTCTGGCTGGCACTCGACGACCTCAACGGCATCTACCTGAAGACCTACACGCTCCGGGGCGTGGGCGAGCACATCCAGGTCTGGGTGGCCGACAACCGGGCGTTCCCCGACCACGAGGTCGACGGCGAGACGGTCCCCGACTGCCGCAACAAGCTCGGCCTGACCGACGTGACCGACGCACAGGTGCGCTCGTTCGTGCACGAGTTCGACACGAACATCTACCCGACGGAGTCGCAGGCGTTCTCCGTCGCGCCTGACCGGAACGGCAAGCAGGCGCGCACCGACCTGATGGGGCTGCCGAACAACTACTTCCAGACGACGAAGCAGGGCGCCGACGACACCGTCGTCCTGGTCGACAACGTCCGCGACGCGAACTACTACACCCCGGACGAGCCGGACGGGCAGACCTACATCGCGGGCTTCTTCTACTCGACCTTCAACGAGTACACCGACCGCAACATCATGACGATCGACGCCTACGACTGGCTCCACCGGACCGGTGCGAACCCGCCGGACGACGCGGACGACCCGGCGTACCAGAACTGCGACTATGCGTCCGGCGCGCCGCGTCCGCACCTCTACGAAGGCACGTTCGCGCACGAGTACCAGCACCTGCTCGAGTACTACCAGGACCCCGACGAGGCCAGCTGGGTCAACGAGGGCCTCTCCGACTACGCCCAGACCTTGGTGGGCTACGTCGATCCCTCGATCCCCGTGACCGACGCGATGGCTGACTCCCACATCCGCTGCTTCGCCGGGTTCATGGCGGACGAGGGCTACGGCGGCCCGGAGAACTCCCTGACCCGCTGGGAGGACCAGGGTGGACCGGAGGTGCTGTGCGACTACGGTGCGGCGTACTCCTTCATGCAGTACCTCTACGGGCACTACGGCGAGGCGTTCCTCTCCGAGCTGCACCGGCAGCCGGCCAACGGCCTGGACGGCCTGCAGGCGGTCCTGGACGCGCACGGCTCCACCGCCTCGGCGATGGACGTGCTGCACCAGTGGCAGGCGACGATGGCGCTCGACAACGTCATCGACGGCGGCGCCCGACTCACCGGTGGTGACGCCGCGACGTACTCCGAGGACACCCTCGGCTCGCAGATCAACTGGGACGCGACGTACGACGACATCAACCACGATGGCACGCACGGAGACACCGGCAACGAGGCGTACTCCACGCCCGGTGCCCCCACCAACGGCGCCGACTACGTCAAGGTCTCCCCGGACGTGCAGAGCCTGGAGTTCTCCGGCGCCAGCACCTACGCACCGGACCCGATGGAGTGGACGTCGGTGACCGACGCGCCGGACCACGACGGGGACGCGGCGCTCTACGCCGGCAACGGTGACGAGATCGACCACGCAGCCGTGCTGCCGCCGATCGCCGTCCAGGAGGGCGACACGCTGTCCTTCGACACGAGGTACGACGTCGAGCCGAGCTGGGACTTCTTCTTCGTGCAGGTCTCGACCGACCAGGGCAAGTCGTGGACGAGCCTGCCGATCGACGGCACCACGTCGGAGACCGACCCGTCCGCCTACCCGACGGTGCAGAGCAACGTGCCGGGCTTCACCGGTGACTCCGGCGGCTGGGTGCACAAGGACGTGGACCTCAGCCAGTACGCCGGACAGGACGTGCTCGTGTCGTTCCGCTACATCACCGACTGGGGCACCCACTACCCGGGTGTCTGGATCGACAACGTGGCGGTGGGGGGAACCACCCTGCTCGACGGCACCAGCACCGACGGCCTGCGCTCGATGAGCCAGGTCAACCCGCCGGCCGTGGCCGGCTGGACGGTGCAGGTCGTGGCCTACGGTGACGCCGGAGCCTGGATCGGCTCGGTGCCGTTGGCTGCGTCCGGTGACCGCATGGTCGGCTCGCTCTCCATGGAGCAGCTGACCGCCATGGCGAGCGCCACCGGCGCCAACCGCACGGTCGGTGCACTCGTCACCGCCGACGACCCGACGGAGAGCGCGACGAAGTACGCGCGCTACACCCTGACGGCCGACGGTGAGGTGCAGCCGGGCGGCTGAGCCGCTCCGGGTTCAACCCCCCCCACGAGGGGCGTGGCCTTCGGGCCGCGCCCCTCGTTCGCCTCAGCGCTCATGATGACGGCACAGTCGCGGTGGGACGTGTGCGCCAGATCCACCACAGCCCCACGAGCGGCAGCACCAGCGGCACGTAGCCGTAGCCCGATCCGAAGTCCGACCACACCGTCTGGTCCGGGTAGTCCTGCGGCAGGAAGACGCTGGTCGCACCGACGGCGAGGACGCCGACGAGCTCGATCGCGACGGCGGCCAGCGCGGCCCGGCGGTGATCGGTGGCCAGCGCCCAGGTCGCGACGACGTAGACGACCGCGGCGAGGCCGCTGAGCAGGTAGGGCACCGGGGCCTCCGAGAGCTTGGTGGCCAGCTGGACGCTGGAGCGACCGGTCGCACTCAGGGCGAAGATGGCGTAGACGAAGACGAGGACGCGGCCGAAGCCGGCACCGGTGCGGTGTCGCTCCCGCGCCGGCTCCCGGTCGTCAAGATCAGGCATGGGTGCTCCAGATGTCGTGCAGCCGCACGAACAGGAACGGCACCACCAGCAGGCCGACGAGCAGTACGGCGGTGCCGTTGCGCGTGCGCTCCGCCCAGGACCACCCCGCCGCGAGCGGGAGGATCACCAGCGAGCCCACCAGGTAGCCGACGTAGGTGGGCACCGAGACACCCTCGTGCCCCTCGACGACCCTCATCACGCCGAGCACCAGCTGGGCCACCAGGCCGATCTCGATCAGCGCGAGCAGGCCGACCACGATCCTCCCCGCCAGCCGGTCGCGGATGATCTGGACGACGAGGAGGACCGCGGTCAGGCCGCAGAGCGCGGCGAGGACGATCTGCAGCTCGATCACGGAAGCATCATGCCTGTCGCCGGCTCACGCCCAGAGCTGGCCCTCGAGACGTTCCTCCGCGTCGTCGACGGTGCCCTCGTAGGCGCCCGTCGAGAGGTACTTCCAGCCCCCGTCGGCGACCACGAAGGCGATGTCGGCCCGCTCCCCCGCCTTGACCGCCCTCGCGGCCTGGCCGAGCGCCGCGTGCAGGATGGCGCCGGTGGAGATGCCGGCGAAGATGCCCTCCTGGTCGAGGAGCTCGCGCACCCGGCGGACGGCGTCGCGCGGGCCGACCGAGAAGCGCGAGTCGATCAGCGACTCGTCGTACAGCTCGGGCACGAAGCCCTCGTCGAGGTTGCGCAGGCCGTAGACCAGCTCGCCGTAGCGCGGCTCGGCCGCGACGATCCGCACGTCGGGCTTGGCCCGCCGGAAGAACCGGCTGACCCCCATCAGGGTGCCGGTGGTGCCGAGGCCGGCGACGAAGTGCGTGATCGTCGGCAGGTCGGCGAGCAGCTCGGGACCGGTCCCCTCCTCGTGCGCGAGTGCGTTGGCCTCGTTGCCGTACTGGTAGAGCATCACCCAGTCCGGGTGCTCCTCCGCGATCCGCTTCGCCACGCGAACGGCCTCGTTGGAGCCGCCGGCTGCGGGGCTGGAGACGATCTCGGCTCCCCACATCCGCAACAGCTGGCGACGCTCCTCGGAGGTGTTCTCCGGCATCACGCAGACGATCCGGTAGCCCTTGAGCTTTGCGGCCATCGCCAGCGAGATGCCTGTGTTGCCGCTGGTGGGCTCGAGGATGGTGGAGCCGGGGCGAAGGGTGCCGTCGGCCTCGGCCTGCTCGATCATCCGCAGCGCCGGGCGGTCCTTGACCGATCCGGTGGGGTTGCGGTCCTCGAGCTTGGCCCAGAGGCGGACGTCGGTGGACGGCGACAGGCGGGGGAGGCCGACCAGCGGCGTGTTGCCGACCGACGAGAGAAGGTCGTCGTACCTCATCCGCCGGCGACGGCGGGGAGCACGACGACCTGGTCGCCGTCCCTGACGGACGTCTCCAGGCCGCCGGTGAAGCGCACGTCCTCGTCGTTGACGTAGACGTTGACGAACCGGCGCAGGTCGCCGTTGCTGTCGGCGTCGACGAGCCGGTCCTTGATGCCGGGGTGGTTGCTCTCCAGGTCGTCGATCAGCTCGGACAGCGTCGAGCCGCTGGCGTCGACCGCCTTCTCACCTCCGGTGTAGGTGCGCAGGATGGTCGGGATCCGGACCTCGATGGCCATGAGCTTCCACTCCTCCTAGAGCTGTGACTCGAGCTGTGACTAGAGCTGCGGCACGACGGTGACCTCTTCCTCGGTCACCTCGCCGTCGATGATTCTGTAGGACCTGAACTCCACCGGGCCGTCGTTATTCCCGTCGTCGGTGAAGGTGTCGCGGGTGCTGACCAGCACGTAGTGGGCGTTCGGCTCGCTGGCCAGCCCGATGTCGGTTCGGCTGGGGTAGGCCTCGGTCGCGGTGTGCGAGTGGTAGACCACGACCGGCTCCTCGTCGTTGGCCCACATCTCCTTGTAGAGCGCGAGCAGCTCGGTGGAGTCGAACTCGTAGAACGTCGGGCTTCCGGCCGCGTTGACCATCTCCACCAGCCGCTCGGGCCGGTCACTGCCCTCGGGGCCGGCGACGATGCCGCAGGCCTCGTCCGGGTGGTCGCGCCGGGCGTGCGCCACGATGGCGTCGTAGGTCGCCTGGTCGATGGTCAGCACGTCCTCCAGCGTAGGCGAGGGCCCGACGCCGCAGCGGCTCAGCCCAGCGACTGGACCAGCGTCTCCTGGAGGTACCCGACCCACTCGTAGATGTCGTGCACCTGGCTGCGCGGGTCGTCGTCGGGCAGTGAGTACCAGTACTCCTCGTCGCCCTCCTCGATGTCGAGCCGGGTCGCGATCGCCAGCCGCATGTCGGTGAATGCCTTCAGCCAGCCCAGTGCCTCGGACTGGTCGAGCTCGACGTCGATCCAGGTGCCGTCGGAGGGCTCGGCGGGCAGGCCGGCGTCCTCCAGCGTGTCGATGACCGCGGCGGCGGAGGCGGCCTTGCCGTCTCGCAGCCGGCCCTCGGTGAACCGGCGGAAGTCGGCGGCGGCCTCCTCGTCGTCGGGGTAGGCGGTGGGGAACAGCCGGGCGAGGACGGGATCCTCGGGCTCGTCGGTGGGACCGGAGAAGTCCAGCAACGACTCCAGCGGGTCCTCGGACTCCTCGGGCGCGGCCACCTCGCTGCGCAGCAGCTCGATCAGCTGCGCCGCGAGCGAGCGGAGCAGGTCCGCCTCGAAGGCCGAGAACGTGGCGACGCTGGCACCGGACCTGCGGTGCCTGCTGAAACCGCTGCTCACTGGTCCGCCTTCTGCATCGTCGCCCACAAGCCGTACTCGTGCATCGCCTGGACGTCGCGCTCCATCTCCTCGCGGGTGCCGGTGGAGACCACGGACTTGCCGTCCTCGTGCACCTCGAGCATCAACTTCTCCGCCTTGTCGCGCGGATAGCCGAAGTACTGGGTGAACACGAAGGTGACGTAGGACATCAGGTTCACCGGGTCGTTCCACACGATCGTCACCCAGGGCGTCGCGGTGGCGGGGACGTCCTCGGTGACCGGTTCGTCGAGCTCGACTGGGCTGGTGGACACGGCCCCATTGTGCCCATACGCCCTAGGGTGAGCAGGTGACCGGATCGACCGCACTGCTCACCGACCACTACGAGCTGACCATGGTGCAGGCGGCGCTGGCCGCCGGCACCGCGGAGCGGCCCTCGATCTTCGAGCTGTTCCCGCGGCGGCTGCCCGAGGGACGGCGGTACGGCGTCGTGGCGGGCGTCGGCCGGGCACTGGACGCCCTGGCGGACTTCCGGTTCGGCGACGAGCAGATCGGCTTTCTCCGCGAGGCCGGTGTCGTCGACGACGACACCCTCGGGTGGCTGGCCGACTACCGGTTCTCCGGTGACGTCTGGGGCTACCCGGAGGGCGAGATCTACTTCCCCTACTCGCCGCTCCTGATCGTCGAGTCGACGTTCGCCGAGGGCGTCCTCCTCGAGACACTGCTGCTCTCGATCTACAACCACGACTCCGCGATCGCCTCGGCTGCGTCCCGGATGACCTGGGCCGCCGGCGGCCGGCCGTGCATCGAGATGGGCTCACGTCGTACTCATGAGGAGGCGGCGGTGGCGTCGGCCCGGGCGGCCTACGTCGCCGGCTTCGCGACCAGCTCGAACCTGGCCGCCCGGCACCGCTACGGCGTGCCCACGGCGGGCACGAGCGCGCACTCCTTCACGCTGTTGCACGACTCCGAGCGGGACGCCTTCCGCGCGCAACTCGACTCGCTCGGGACCGGCACCACCCTGCTCGTGGACACCTACGACGTCACCGAGGCCGTGCGGCTGGGCGTCGAGCTCGCGGGACCGGGGCTGGGCGCCGTGCGTCTGGACTCCGGTGACCTGGGCGTGCTGGCGGAGGAGGTCCGCCGGCAGCTCGACGAGCTCGGCGCCACGCAGACGCGCATCGTGGTGACCAGCGACCTGGACGAGTTCGCCATCGCGGCGTTGAGCTCCGCGCCGGTCGACGCCTACGGCGTCGGCACCCAGGTGGTCGTCGGGAGCGGCCACCCCACCTGCGGCTTCGTCTACAAGCTGGTGGCCCGCGAGGGGTCGGACGGAGTGATGGCCGACGTGGCCAAGAAGAGCAAGGACAAGGCGTCCGTGGGGGGCCGGAAGTACGCACTGCGCCGGCTCGACCCGCGTGGCCGGGCCGAGGCAGAGGTGATCGGCATCGGCGAGCCGCCGGAGAACGACGGCAACGACCGGTCGCTGCTCGTGCAGCTGGTGTCCGCGGGTGAGCCGGTGCACCGCGAGGACGTGCACGCCGCTCGTGAGCGACACCTCGCCTGCCGCGAGGAGCTGCCGCTCAAGGCCCGGCAGCTGCAGAAGGGTGCGCCGGTCATCCCGACGCAGCACCTCGGTCCCGCGACGCCCTGAGCCGCCGGGCGCGTCAGACCGTCTGGTGGACGTCCTGCACTGCCCAGAGGCGCTTGATGCGGCACTCGGCGTCGAGCTGGGCCAGGTCCGCGACCCTGACGAGGAACGCGCCGTCGCCCGTGGGTACCTCGATGGTGAACCGGAAGCTGGCCCAGGTCTCCTCGTCCCCGCAGATCCGGGTGTCGCCCTCACGGTTGACCCGGAACGGCACGGCGAACGACTTCTCGAAGAACGCCCGGATCGCGTCCTCGCCGACGTTGGGCGGGCTGCCGACCGGGTCCTCCTGGACCGCATCCGGCGCGAAGCAGGCCACCGTCGCCTCGACGTCCTGCCGGGCGACCGCGTCGACGTACCGCGCCACCAGCGCCTCCACCTGCTCCCGCTCTGCCATGACCGCATCCTGACAGACCGGCGCGCCCACCAGTAGCCTGCGGGGCATGAAGCGGGCGCTGATCGTGGTGGACGTGCAGAACGACTTTTGCGAGGGCGGTTCCCTCGCGGTTGCCGGAGGCGCCCGGGTCGCCGGTGACATCGGCACGCTGTTGCACCACTGGTCCCGGCAGGACCCCAAGGCACCGTCGTACGACGTGGTGGTGGCGACCAAGGACCACCACATCGAACCGGGCGACCACTGGGCGCGGCGAGGCGAGGACCCCGACTTCCGCACCACCTGGCCGGTGCACTGCAAGGTCGGCACCGACGGTGAGGCGTTCCACCCCAACCTCGACCCCCAGCCGTTCGACGCGGTCTTCCTCAAGGGCGACCACCAGGCGGCGTACTCCGGTTTCGAGGGGCGTACGACGGACGGGACCGGCCTCGCCGAGTGGCTCCGCGGCGAGGGCGTCGAGCAGGTGGAGGTGTGCGGCATCGCCACCGACTACTGCGTGCGGGCGACCGCCCTGGACGCGGTCGCCAACGGGTTCGAGACCACGCTCCTGACCGAGCTGTGCGCGGGTGTTGCACCGGAGACCACGGCGACCGCACTGGACGAGATGCGGGCGGCGGGCATCACGCTCCGTTGACCCGCCTGCGGTACGCCAGCTCCGCCGACCTCGTCGCCCACCTCCAGCCGGTGCCGGTCAACTGCGTCCAGGGAGACGGCACCGCGCCGGGAGGCGAGCTGTCCTACCAACGCGGCCACATCAAGGTCTCGCACCAGGTCGCACAGGCCATCTCGGAGGGCCTCGCGGTGATCGTCATCCACGGCGTCGACCACGACGGCACGCCCGGCTACAGCGGACCGCCCAGCGACCTCGCGCCTAGCCTGCCCACGGAGGCCACCGACCCGGCGCTGTGCGGGGTCATCAGCAACTGAGCCGCGGCGACGGCCGGGTCATCGCCCACGGAAGTCCGGTCGCCGCCTGCCGTTGAAGGCAGCCATGCCCTCGACGACGTCCTCAGTCCGCAGCAGCACCGACTGCCCGGCGCGCTCCCTCTGGAACGCGCCGGGCAGCTGGCCCAGCGTGGCGGCGTTGACGGCCTTCTTGGTCGCGGCGAACGCGAGCGGCGGGCCGGAGGCGAGCCGGCCCACCACCTTCGCCAGCCCGGCGTCGTACTCCTCGTCAGGGAACACGTGGGAGACCAGGCCGGCGTCGAACGCCTCGCGCGCCCCGAGCACGTCGGAGAGCAGGGCCAGCCGCATCGCCCGGGCCCGTCCGACCGAGGCCGCAACCGTTGCGGTCGCGCCCCCATCGGGCATCAGGCCCACCTTGGTGAAGGCCAGCGTGAGCCCCGCCGACTCGCGTGCGACGACCAGGTCGCAGGCGAGCGCCAGCGACATCCCGACACCGGCGGCGACCCCGTTGAGTCCGCAGACGACCGGCTGGTCGGCCTCGGTGATCGCCGTGATGAGCAGGTTCGCGCCCTCCACCGAGCGGGCGTCGTAGCGCTCCTGGGGGTTCTCACCGGAGAGGTCGGCCCCGGCCGAGAAGGCAGCGCCGCTGCCGGTCAGCACCACCACCCGGACGTCCTCGCGCGTCACGGCGCCGCGGATCTGCCCGATCAGGGTTCGGACCATCTCGCCGGTGAGGGCGTTGAAGGTCTCCGGCCTGTCGAGGGTCAGCCACAACGCTCCGTCGCGGCACTCCACCTGCACGTCATCGGCCATGCCGGCATCCTCTCAGGCAGCACGTCAGGGCCGGACGAACCACACCGTGACATCGGTCGGCACGGCGCCGGAGTCGGCCAGCGGCCCGCTGGCCACGAGCACCTGCGCACCGGCCGGAAGCGGCGCCGGTGTCGCCCCCAGGTTGGCGAGCACGTGCACGGACTGCTTGCCGTCGGCGGTCAGCTCGAAGGCCAGGAGGTCCGCCCCCACGCCGCTCGTCCAGGTCAGCTCGCGCATGCCGAGCCGGTGCTCACGGCGCAGCCGCAGCAGTGTGCGGTAGAGCTCGAACGTGGACCCGGGGACGCCACGCTGGCGGTCCGGTGCAAGCTCGCCGTAGCGCTCCGGCTGCGGCAGCCAGGTGCGTCCGGTGCCGTTGAAGCCGTACGCCGGCGCATCGGCCTCCCAGGGCACCGGGACGCGGCAGCCGTCGCGGCCCTTGCGCTGGTGGGCGCTCCTCTCCCAGGTCGGGTCCTGGCGTATCTCGTCGGGCAGCTCGGTGGCGTCGGGCAGGCCGAGCTCCTCACCCTGGTAGAGGTACGCGGAGCCGGGCAGGGCGAGCATCACCGACGTGGCGGCGCGCGCCCGCTCGAGGCCGAGCGCTGCGTCCGGCTGTGGATCGTCGGCCCCGATGCCGTCGATGTTCCGGCGCCCCGGACGCTGCTCGTAGCCGAGCCGGGTGGCGTGCCGGACGACGTCGTGGTTCGACAGCACCCAGGTCTGGGGTGCGCCGACGGAGGCCGCCGCCTGGAGCGAGGTGGTGATGACGTTGCGCTGCTCCGAGGCGATCCACGGCGTCATCAGGTAGTCGAAGTTGAAGGTCTGGTGCAGCTCGTCGGGGCGGATGTAGCGGGCCAGCCGGTCGGCCGGCGTCACCCACGCCTCGCCGCACAGGATCCGGTCCGCGTCCTCGCCGGCCACGGCGTAGTCCTCCACGACCTTGCGCCACCGCCGGTAGATCTCGTGGACGCCGTCCTGGTCCCACATCGGCAGCAGGTGCGTCGGTGTGGTGTCGGCGTCGACGTCCTCGGGGGCGTCGGGCAGCCCGTCGGCCTTGACCAGGCCGTGGGCGACGTCGATCCGGAAGCCGTCGACGCCACGGTCGAGCCAGTAGCGGATCACCGACTCCATCTCGTCACCCACCTCCGGGTTGTCCCAGTCGAAGTCCGGCTGCGACACGTCGAAGAGGTGGAGGTACCACTGCCCCGGCGAGCCGTCGGCCTCGGTGACCCGCTCCCACGCACTGCCGCCGAAGCTGCTCCGCCAGTTGTTCGGCGGTTGTGCGCCGCCCGGGCCCTCGCCGTCACGGAAGAGGTAGCGGCTCCGGGCGACGCTGCCGGGAGGGCTGGCCAGCGCGTCCCGGAACCAGGCGTGGTCCCAGGAGGAGTGGTTGGGCACCAGGTCGACGATGACCCGGATGCCCAGCTCGTGGGCGCGCGCGACCAGCGCGTCGGCGTCCGCGAGATCGCCGAACCGCGGGTCGACCTGCCGGTAGTCGGCGACGTCGTAGCCGGCGTCGTGCTGGGGTGAGACGTAGAAGGGCGAGAGCCAGACGGCGTCCACCCCCAGGTCGGCCAGGTGGCCCAGTCGCGAGGTGATGCCGGGGAGGTCACCGACACCGTCGCCGTCCGCATCGGCCCAGCTGCGCGGATAGACCTGGTAGATCACGGCGTCCTGCCACCACGGCTGCGCCTCGTGCTCGGACATGTCAGTCGTCACCCCACTTGTCATCGAGTGCCCGGATCACCTTCGCGTTGCGGTTCGTGGCGACTCCGGCCGTCCGCTCGACGAACGCGTTCGACAGCTTCGCCTCGTGGTACGGCACGTCGTACAGCAGGTGCACCGCCCGGCCCCGGACCACGATCCGCTCTCCCGGTGTCGACGCCGCCTCCAGCGCCGCCGCGGCCTCCTCGTTGGGCGCCTCCTTGAGCAGGCTCACGTAGTGGCCGAACGCCGGTTGGTGCTGGGCGCCCAGCTCGGCGACGTCTTGCGCCACGGCGCGCAGCTCGGCAGGACCGAGCACGACCGTCGGTACGGCGAAGCCGCGGTCCGCCTCGAAGACGGCCTCCAGCTCGGCGGCGACCCGCGCCGGGGAACGCATCGGCGTCCGCACGCGCACGTTGCCCGTCTGGATGTGGGTCTCCACGTCCTCGAACCCCGCGGCAGCGAGGGCCGCGCGGAGCTCGGCCATCGGGTACTTGCGCTGGCCGACGTTGACGGCGCGGAGGAACCCGAGGTGGACCGGCATGCCTCCGAGGCTACGTGAGGGGTATGGTGCAGCCGTCGAACACCCGTGACCAGGGGAAGCCGGTGCGAATCCGGCGCTGTCCCGCAACCGTGAGTCGTCCCCGGACGACGAGCCGGAGCACCTGCCACGGGTTCGGCTCCAAGCAATGTCCGTCGTGGAAAGCGGACCGGAGTCCGAGGGTGCCCCCTGGTGGTCGTCCTCCTCGCCGGCCGCGAGGAGGTTTCGTCTGATGAACCGCATCGCGTCCCTGTCCATCACCGCCGTCAGGCGCGCCACGCTGGCCGCCGTGCTGGCTGCCGTGCTGGGCCTGCTCGTCGCACTGGTGCTGCCGGTCGCGGCGGCCAACGCCGCGGCGTACCGCTACTGGGGCTACTACCAGTGGGACGGCTCCGCCTGGCAGTTCGCCAGCAAGGGACCCGACCAGCTGAAGCCGGCCGACGGCGCCGTCGAGGGCTGGCGCTTCGCCGTGACGACGCCGGACAGCAGCCGCACGCCGCGCGTCGAGGCCACCTTCGACGAGGTCTGTGGCGACACCGCGGCGGAGAGTGGCAAGAAGCGCGTCGCCGTGGTGATCGACTACGGCCGGTCGGCCGACAGCGAGGACGGCAGCACTCCTCCCGAGCCGGTCGCGGAGTGCGCGTCGGTCGACACGGCGGCCACCGGCCTCGAGGTGCTGGGCGCGGTCGCCGACGTGCGTGCCGAGAAGGGGCTCGTCTGCGGCCTGGACGGCTACCCGGCCTCCGGCTGCGGCGGGGAGGTGAAGACCGTCAGCGCCGCTGCCCAGGCACCGGACCAGCCCGTCGAGCTGGCCCCGCAGTCGGACAGCGCCGACACCTCCGGTGCGGCCGAGCCCGAGGACGACGGCGTCGGCACGGGGACCTGGATCGGCATCGGCGTCGTGGTCGTCGCCCTCGCCGGCCTCGGCACCGCCGCGGTCCTGCGCCGCCGGCAGGCCTGACGTCGTGACCATGGCCGGCTCCCCGCGCTCCCCCAGGCTGCTGCACCCGGCGGCCTGGTGGCTCTGGGGGCTGGCCATGGCGGTCGCGGCGTCGCGCACCACCAACCCGTTCTTGCTTGCGCTCACCATCGCGGTCGTCTGCTGGGTCGTGCTCGAGCGGCGCGAGATCGGGATGACCAACCCGCTGCTGCCGTTCCTGCTCATCGGCCTGTTCGCCATCGGCCTGCGCGTCGTCATGGTCGGCCTCCTCGGCGACGCCGTCGCCGGCCGGGTGGTGCTGTTCCGGCTCCCGGAGGTCCCGCTGCCCGAGTGGTCCAGTGGCGTCAGGATCGGCGGCGCGGTGACGCTCGAAGGTGTGCTGGTCGCGGCGTACGACGGTCTCCGGATGGCCACGATCCTGGTCTGCCTCGGCGCCGCCAACGCCCTCGCGAGCCCGCGGCGGCTGCTCCGCTACGTGCCCGCCACGCTCTACGAGGCCGGCACGGCGGTGGTCGTGGCCCTCACCTTCGCGCCACAGCTGGTGGAGGACGCCCGCCGGGTCCGGGCCGCACGTCGCCTGCGCGGACACGCGTCCCGGCGGGTCGCCGACATCCCGCGCCTGGCCGTGCCGGTGCTCACCGGGGCACTCGAGCGCTCCCTGGACCTGGCCGCCTCGATGGAGTCCCGGGGCTACGGTCGGGTGGTGCACCGCACCACCCGATCGACACGCCTGGCCGGGCTGCTGACGCTGGTGGGGCTGACCGGCGTGGTGATCGGCCTCTACGGCCTGCTCGACGCCACCAGCCCCACGGCGCTCGGCATCCCGATGCTGGTCGGCGGGCTCCTCTGCGCCCTCGGCGCCCTCGCGGTCGGCGTGCACCGCGACGACCGCACCCACTACCGGCGCGACGAGTGGCACCTGCCCGAGACGCTCGTGGCGGTCAGCGGCGCGGTTCCCGCGGTGGTGCTGTCCGTCGCCGCGGCACAGCACTGGACGGGGCTGGTGCCGCCGCAGGTGCCGGCCGCCCTCCCGGCGGTACCACCCGCACTTGCCGTGGCCCTCCTCGTCGCCGCCCTTGCGGCCGTGCTGGCGCCAGTCCCACCGGTCCTGGCCCAGTCGCGCCTGGACTTGCGAGCAGGAGCGGCGGCAGCATGATCGAGTTCCGGGACGTCGGCGTCTCCTACCCGGCCGACGACGAGGGAGCGGGTGCGACGCTCGCGCTGCACGGCGCCGATCTGGTCATCCCCGAAGGCGAGCTCACCCTGGTCGTCGGACCGACCGGGTCCGGCAAGTCGACGCTGCTGCGCTGCATCAACGGCCTGGTTCCGCACTTCTCCGGCGGCACGCTGCACGGACGCGTCCTCGTCGACGGCCGGGACACCCGGACGCACCGGCCGCGCGACCTCGCCGACGTCGTGGGCTTCGTGATGCAGGACCCGGTGGCATCGTTCGTCACGGACACCGTCGAGGAGGAGCTCGCCTACGGCATGGAGTCGCTGGGCGTCGACGCCTCGGCGATGCGGCGCCGGGTCGAGGAGACGCTCGACCTGCTCGGGCTGGCCGACGTGCGCAGGCGCCAGCTGCGCGACCTCTCCGGAGGCCAGCAGCAGCGGGTCGCGATCGGCGCGGTGCTCGCCTCGGGGCCACGCATCCTGGTGCTCGACGAGCCCACCTCGGCGCTCGACCCGGTCGCCGCCGAGGAGGTGCTGGCCAGCCTGCACCGGCTGGTGCACGACCTGGGCCTGACGGTGGTGCTGGCCGAGCACCGCCTGGAGCGGGTGATCCACCATGCCGACAACGTCGTGCTCCTGGAGAGCGGGCGGGGCGAGCGCAGCGTCTCAGGACTGCTCGCCCCGGCCGAGGCGATGCTCACCTCGCCGATCTATCCACCGGTGATCGGCCTGGGGCGTGCCCTCGGCTGGACGCCGCTGCCGCTCTCGGTCCGGGACGCGCGCCGGCGGGCCGTCGTACTGCGGGAGCGGCTGGGCGCTCCCGAGGAGGCACCGGCCGTCGACCGCACGGGCGCAGAGCCGGTGGTCGCGGTGTCGGGCCTGGCGGTGCGTCGTGGCACCGTGCCGGCGCTGCGCGACGTGGACCTCGACGTCGCTCCCGGCGAGATCGTCGCGCTGATGGGCCGCAACGGCGCCGGCAAGTCGACGCTGCTGGCCGCTCTCGTCGGCCAGGTCGCTCGCGAGCACGGCTCGGTGCGCGTCGGGACCCTTGACCCGGCCCGGGCGAAGCCCGCGCACATCGTCCGGCAGGTCGGCCTGGTGCCCCAGGACCCGTCCCTGATCCTCTACGCGAGCTCCGTCGCGGAGGAGTGCGCCGCCGCGGACACAGACTTCGGGCTCGAGCCCGGCACGTCGGCGCGGGTCCTCGAGCGGATCCTGCCGGGCGTCGAGCCGACCCGGCACCCGCACGACCTGTCCGAGGGGCAGCGGCTCTCCGTCGCGCTCGCGCTGATCCTCGCCTCCGACCCCCGCGTCGTCCTCCTCGACGAGCCGACCCGCGGCCTCGACTACGGTGCCAAGCGCCGGCTGGTCTCCCTGCTGCAGGAGCTCTCGGCCGGCGGGCACGCGGTCATGCTGGCCACCCACGATGTCGAGCTCGCCGCCGAGGTCGCGTCCCGGGTGGTGGTGCTCGCCGACGGCGACGTGGTCGCGGACGGGCCGGTGCGGCAGGTGCTCTCCGGCTCACCGGCGTTCGCGCCGCAGGTGGCCAAGATCCTGCACCCGGTCCGGCTGCTCACCGTCGACGAGGTGGTCGACGCCGCGGGGGCGGCGTCGTGATGACCCCTTCCTGGCGCACGCCGGCCGTCCTCGCCCTTGCGCTGGTGATCGGGGTGGCCGCCTTCACCTGGCCGTTCTTCGTCACCAGCGGTGCTCAGCTCAACCAGCTGGGTCACGAGAACGACGCGTCGCTGGTGTTCGTCGTCATCATGGCGCTGCTGGTCCTGCTGCTCCTCGCCGAGCTCACCTCCGGCGGCGCCGACGCCAAGACCGTCGCGGTGCTGGGTGTCCTCGCCGCTGCCGGCGGGGCGCTCCGGGTGCTCTCGGCCGGCACGGCCGGGCTGGAGCCGATGTTCTTCCTGCTGGTCGTCGCGGGCCGGGCGCTGGGCGCCACCAAGGGCTTCCTGCTCGGGGTGCTCGCGCTGCTGGCCAGCGCCTTCCTCACCGCTGGGGTGGGGCCGTGGACGCCGTTCCAGATGATCGCCTGCGGCTGGGTGTGCCTCGGCGCCGGACTGCTCCCGCCGCTGCGCGGCGCAGCCGAGCGGTGGCTGCTGGCCGGCTACGGCTTCCTGATCGGCCTCGGCTACGGAATGGTGATGAACCTGTGGTTCTGGCCGTTCCTCGGAGGGAGCGCCCCGGACGGCGCCGGCTTCGTGCCGGACGCCGGTGTGACGACGAACCTGGGCCACTACGCCGCGTTCTACGTCACCACGTCCCTCGCCTGGGACCTGCCGCGAGGCGTGCTCACCGCCGTGCTGGTCTTCTTCGCCAGCGGCTCGCTGCTGCGGGCGCTGCGCCGCAGCGTGCGCCGGGCGCGGTTCGGCGCCCCTGTCGAGTTCGTCGAGGCCGGGTACACCTAGGAGTTGGAGTAGACAGCCGGCCCGCCGTCGCCGCCTTCGGGACCACGGCCGGCCCACGTCCAGGCGTACGCCGGGTCCTCCGCCGCGAGGCCGGCCTCGCCGAGCTCCAGCGGCCGGAAGGTGTCCACCATCACCGCCGACTCGTCGAAGTACTCCACGCCGATCGAGGCCTCGATGGCGCTCGGCTGTGGCCCGTGCGCGTGCCCCCCGGGATGCAGCGAGATGGAACCGACGTTGATGCCTGACCCCTTCCGCGCCTCGTAGTCGCCGCCGACGTAGAACATCACCTCGTCGGAGTCCACGTTGGAGTGGTAGTAGGGCACCGGGATCGACTGCGGGTGGTAGTCGACCTTGCGGGGCAGGAAGTTGCAGACCACGAAGTTGTGGCCCTCGAACACCTGGTGCACCGGCGGCGGCTGGTGCACCTTGCCGGTGATCGGCATGAAGTCCTCGACGTTGAAGGTGTAGGGATACAGGCAGCCGTCCCAGCCGACCACGTCGAGCGGGTGCGTGGCGTAGGTGAGCTTCGTGCCGACCAGCCCACCGGGGCCGCTGTTCTGCGACCTGCCGCGGTGCTTGACCAGCACCTCCACGTCGGCGCCCTCGCAGACCAGTGGCTCGGCAGGGCCGTGCAGGTCGCGCTCGCAGTAGGGCGCGTGCTCGAGGAGCTGGCCGTAGCGGGAGAGGTAGCGCTTCGGCGGGGCGATGTGCGAGCTCGCCTCGATCGCGTAGAGGCGGCTCTCCTCGGCGGGGACCCAGCGGTGCGTCGTGGCGCGCGGCACCACGACGTAGTCGCCCGCCCGGTAGGCGACGGTCCCGAAGACGGTCTCCACCGTGCCGCGGCCGGCCTCGACGAAGACGCACTCGTCCCCGACGCCGTTGCGGTAGTACGGCGACGTCTCGGCCGACACGACGTAGGAGATCCGGACGTCACCGTTGCCGAGCACCAGCCGGCGCCCGGTGACCGGGTCACCGGCGCCCTCCGTCGAGTGGTCGAAGGCGAGGTCGTGCAGCTTCAGGTGCCGTGGCCGCAACGGGTGGTTCGGGATGGTGTTCTGGTCGGGCAGCTCCCAGACTGTCGAGTCGACGATCGCGGAAGGGACGCCGGTGTGGTAGAGCAGCGACGAGTCCGACGAGAAGCCCTCCTCGCCCATCAGCTCCTCGTAGCGCAGCCTCCCGCCCTCGTCACGGAAGGCCGTGTGACGGGTCCGCGGCACCTCGCCCACTGATCTGTAATAGGCCACGGCCTCAACGTAGCCGCGTTGGTCGAGCGTGTCGAAACCTTCTAGGTTGGCAAGGTGATCCCCGAATGGCTGACCGGACTCGTCGACGACGCTGCGACCTTCCCGCCCGGGAACGCGCCCCTGGAGCAGGCGGTCGCAGAGCATCGGCACCACCGCGCCGCCTCCTACGCCGGCCTGGTGGGTGGGTTCGTCGTCAGCGACGTCAAGCTGCCCGACCTCATCGGGATCCTCGACGAGCGCGCCGACCGCCACGACGAGGAGGAGCCGCTCGGCATCAACCTCGTGGTGACCGGTGGGGTCGGCGCCATCGAGCCGGCCGTGCGCTGGGCCGACCGGGCGCCGCTGGTCCGCCTGGACGCGCTGGAGTACGCCCTGCGCGACGAGGACGACCTCGTCCGCAACGCGCAACGGCTCTCCTCCATGGTCGACATGCTCGAGGAGGAGCTGGCCCACGTGGAGGTGTTCGTCGAGCCGACCCGCCTCGCCGGTGAGCCGACGCACGGCTGGCTCGGGGCGCTCGACGAGCTGGCGCTGCGCGAGCTGCCGCTGAAGTTCCGCACCGGTGGCGTCACCGCGGACGCCTTCCCGAGTGCAGCGGAGCTGGCTGCGGCGATCGGGGCCGCCCTCGACCGGGAGCTGCCGTTCAAGTGCACCGCCGGCCTGCACAACGCCCTGCGGCACACCGACCCCGAGACCGGCTTCGACCACCACGGTTTCCTCAACGTGCTGGCCGCGACACGCGCCAGCCTCGACGGTGCCGACGCCCGGGCCGCCCTGGAGGAGACCGACCATGATGTCCTGCTCGAAGGCCTCGACGAGGAGACGCAGACGCGGACACGTCGCTGGTTCCGGTGCTTCGGCAGCTGCAGCGTGCTGGAACCGCACCATGACCTGGTCGAGCTCGGACTGATCGACCCCGCGTCAGGGTCGGGGACCAAGGAGGACGCATGATGCAGACCTGGGTCGAGGGCGCCGGCGGATCGTCGTACGACGTGGACAACCTGCCGTACGGCGTCTTCAGCCGGGGTGAAGAGGAGGCCCGCGTCGGCGTCCGGATCGGCGAGCAGGTGCTGGACGTCGCCCCGGTCGCCGCCACCGAGATGCTGGACGTGCACGCCGTCTTCGACGCCCCCTCCCTGAACCCGCTGATGGCGCTGGGCCCGGGGGCGTGGCAGTCGGTGCGCGCCTGGCTGACCGGCCTGCTCACCGAGGAGGCGGAGCGTGACGTCGTCGAGCCGCACCTCGTGCCCGTCAGCGAGGTGACCCTCCAGCTGCCGTTCGAGGTGGCCGACTACGTCGACTTCTACTGCTCGGAGCAGCACGCCACCAACGTGGGCAGGATCTTCCGGCCCGACGGCGAGGCGCTGATGCCGAACTGGAAGCACCTGCCGGTCGGCTACCACGGTCGGGCGGGCACGGTCGTGGTCTCCGGGACCCCGGTCCGCCGCCCGTGCGGGCAACGTCCCTCCTCCGAGGGTCCCACCTACGGGCCGTCGCAGCGGCTCGACATCGAGGCGGAGCTCGGCTTCGTCGTCGGCGCGCCGAGCCGCCACGGCGACCAGGTGGCCACCGGCGCCTTCGCGGACCACGTGTTCGGCGTGCTGCCGCTCAACGACTGGTCCGCCCGCGACATCCAGGGCTGGGAGTACGTGCCGCTCGGCCCCTTCCTCGGGAAGTCGTTCGCCACCTCGGTCGCCGGCTGGGTGACGCCGCTGCAGGCGCTCGAGTCGGCAAGGGTCCCGTTGCCCGGGCAGGACCCGATCCCCCTGGACTACCTGCGGGTGGACGAGCCGGCCGGCTACGACATCGACTTCGAGGTCGTGCTGAACGGCGAGGTCGTGAGCCGGCCGCCGTACGCCTCGATGTACTGGTCGCCGGCCCAGATGCTGGCGCACATGACCGTCAACGGCGCGTCGCTGCGCACCGGCGACCTCTTCGCCAGCGGCACGGTCAGCGGCGACGACCGGGAGCAGCGCGGCTCCTTCCTGGAGCTCTCCTGGGGAGGAAAGGAGCCGTTCGGTGACGGCCGGACCTTCCTCGAGGACGGCGACGAGGTCGTGCTGCGCGCCACCGCTCCAGGAGCCAACGGCGGCCGCATCGCCCTCGGTGAGGTGGCCGGTCGGATCGAGCCGGCTCGGTCGTGACGCTCAGGCCGCTCCAGCTCGGGGGGACGCCTCGACCCAGCTGACGTACGGACCCGGAACCACGTCGTCGAGGCGGAAGCCGGCACGATCCAGCAGCGTCTTCCACTGCTGCCGGTCCCGCTCCCCGGAGCCGAACATGGCGAGCATGTGCACGTCGAGGAGGCCGAGGGAGGTGTCCGCGGGGTCGTCGGGCACGACGCCCTCGAGCAGGAGCAGCCGACCGCCGGGTTCCATCGCCTCGTGCACCCGGGTGAGGATGCGGACGGCATCCTCGTCCGGCCAGTCGTGCAGGATCTGCGAGAGCAGGTAGATGTCGCCGCCCTTCGGAACCGCCTCGAAGAAGCTGCCCGCCACGAGATCGCACCGGTCCGCCGTGCCGGAGGCGCGGACAACGGCCTCGGCCGTGGCGATGGTCTCCGGCACGTCGAAGAGCACGCCGGCCAGGCCGGGGCGAAGCGCCAGCACGCGGGTCAGCAACGTGCCGGTGCCGCCGCCGACGTCCACGAGTCGACCGGTCCCGGGCCATGGGTACTCGTCCACCAGCTCGAGGGCCAGGTGGAGGCGTCCGCGCATCTTCTGGTCGAACGCGGAGCGGTCGTCCGGATGCTCGGCGAGCCAGTCCCAGAAAGTGGTGTCGAAGGTGAGCTCGAAGGACGGCTGGCCCGAGCGCAGCGTCTGGAGCATCCGTGTCCAGCCACCCACCTCGAAGCCCGAGAGGCGGGCTCCGGCCACGGAGGCGGGATGGTCGCTGCGCAGCACCTGGCCCACGTCGGTGAGGTGCCAGCGGCCCTGGTCGTCGCAGCGGAAGAGGCCGCGCGGCACCAGAGCCCGCAACACCCGCGTCGCCAGGTCGGGCCGCCACCCGGTGCGCTCGCCGATCTCCGTCGCGGTGAGCGGTCGCTGCGCCAACAGGTCACCGAGCCCCACGGCGTTGACCGCCTGCACCAGCAGAGGTGCTCGCCACTCGACCAGCTCCTCAGGACTCGTCATGTCCTCATGATCATCT
>DASSOK010000132.1:0-28936 GCA_035700665.1 Marmoricola sp. | reverse complement strand
TCGGCGAACTCGTCCGACGGGTAGCGGCCGGACAGCATGTCCAGCACCGACTCCAGCGCCGAGGTCGGCAGCGTGGCGAACGGCGCCGACCCGCGGACGAGCGCGGCCAGGTCGTCCACGGTCCAGGCGTCGAGGGCGACCATCGCGACGACCTGCTGGGCCAGGACGTCGAGCGGGTTGCGCGGATAGCGCATCGCCTCGATCTGGCCGGCCTGCATGCGCTCGGCGACGACCGCCGACTCCACCAGGTCGCCGCGGTATTTCGGGAACATCACGCCGCGGCTGACCGCCCCGACCTGGTGGCCGGCCCGGCCGACCCGCTGCAGCCCGGCCGCCACCGACGGCGGCGCCTCGACCTGGACGACCAGGTCGACCGCGCCCATGTCGATGCCGAGCTCCAGCGAGCTGGTCGCGACCACGCAGGGGAGCCGGCCGCGCTTGAGGTCGTCCTCGATGATGGCCCGCTGCTCCTTCGACACCGAGCCGTGGTGGGCGCGCGCGATCACGGCTGCGGCGCCGGCCGCCTGGCCCGACTGCGCCATCAGCTCCGCAGGTGTGCGGCTCCGTTCCGCCGGCTGAGCAGCGCCGTCGACCGCCCTCTCGAGACGAGCAGCCGCCCGCTCTGCGGCGATCTCGTTGAGCCGGGCGGTCAGCCGCTCTGCCAGCCGGCGCGAGTTGGCGAACACGATGGTGGAGGTGTGCTGCTCGATCAGGTCGACGACCCGCTCCTCGACGTGCGGCCAGATCGAGCCCATCCGGCCGTCCTCGGCCTGCGGGTCGTCGAGCTGGGTCATGTCCTCGACCGGTACGACGACCCGGAGGTCCCACTGCTTCTCCGACCCCGGCGCGACGACCTCGACGGGCGTCGTACCTCCCAGGAACCGGGCCACCTCCTCGGCCGGCCGCACCGTGGCCGACAGGCCGATCCGTTGCGCGGGCTTCTCCAGCAGCTCGTCGAGTCGCTCCAGCGACAGGGCGAGGTGGGCGCCGCGCTTGGTGCCGGCCACGGCGTGCACCTCGTCGAGGATGACCGTCTCCACGCCGCGCAGCGACTCGCGCGCCTGCGAGGTGAGCATCAGGAACAGCGACTCCGGCGTGGTGATGAGGATGTCCGGCGGCGTCGTCTGCAGGCGTCGGCGCTCGTTGGCCGGGGTGTCGCCGGAGCGGATCCCGACCGTGACCTCGGGGACGTCGATGCCCAGCCGCACGCCGGTCTGCCGGATCCCGACGAGGGGGGCGCGCAGGTTGCGCTCCACGTCGACGGCGAGCGCCTTCAGCGGCGAGACGTAGAGCACCCGGCAACGCTGCTTCCGGTCCACCGGGGCTGCGGTGAACAACCGGTCCAGCGACCACATGAACGCCGACAGCGTCTTGCCCGAGCCGGTGGGCGCCACCACCAGGGCGTGCCGGCCGGCCGCGATGGTGCGCCAGGCGCCGACCTGCGCGGGCGTGGGTGCGGCGAACGCCGCCTCGAACCACGCGCGCGTGGGAGGCGAGAACACGTCCGGCATCCGCTCCACGCCGACATCCTCCCCCACGGGGTGTCGACGCCGGACGTCATACGTCCCGGTCGCGATGACGCGCGGAACGTATGACGTCCCGCGAGGGCGGCCGCAAATGAGATCGCTCCTGTCGGAGTGCCCTACTAGGCTCGGACGAGTGCCGGACAACGACCTCCCGACCGCGAGACCAGCGACCCCCGCGTCCGACCCGGACGCGATGATCTCCGCCGAGGGGCTGCGAAAGTCGTTCGGCTCCTTCGAGGCCGTCAAGGGCATCGATGTCGACGTACGACGCGGCGAGGCGTTCGGCTTCCTGGGCCCGAACGGCGCCGGCAAGTCCTCGACGATGCGGATGGTGGCCGCCGTCTCGCCGGTCAGCGGCGGCACGCTGCGGATCCTCGGGATGGACCCGGCCTCCGACGGGCCGAAGATCCGTGCCCGCATCGGGGTGTGCCCCCAGGAGGACACCCTCGACACCGAGCTCAACGTCCGCGACAACCTCTACATCTACGGCCGCTACTTCGGGCTGCCGCGTCCCGAGGTGCGCCAGCGGGTCGAGGAGCTGCTGGAGTTCGTGCAGCTGACCGAGAAGGCGGACGCCAAGGTCGAGGACCTCTCCGGCGGGATGAAGCGCCGGCTCACCATCGCGCGGTCGCTGATCAACCGGCCCGAGGTGCTGCTCCTCGACGAGCCGACGACCGGCCTGGACCCGCAGGCACGGCACGTCGTGTGGGACCGGTTGTTCCGGCTCAAGCAGCAGGGCGTGACGCTGGTGCTGACGACGCACTACATGGACGAGGCCGAGCAGCTCTGCGACCGGCTCGTGGTGATGGACAAGGGCCTGATCGTCGCGGAGGGCTCACCGCTCGAGCTGATCCGGAGCTACTCCACCCGCGAGGTCGCGGAACTGCGCTTCGGCATCGGTGAGCACGAGTCGATCGCGCCGAAGGTGGCGGACCTCGCGGAGCGGGTCGAGGTGCTGCCCGACCGGCTGCTGCTCTACAGCAGCGACGGCGAGGAGACCATCGCCAAGGTGCACGAGCGCGGGCTGGACCCGGCCATGTCGCTGGTCCGCCGCTCGACCCTGGAGGACGTCTTCCTCCGCCTGACCGGCCGGACGCTGGTGGACTGATGGCAGCGTCCTCCACCGCGCCCGACAGCGTCCTCTCCGGAGCGGCACGGCTGACCGACTACTGGGCGGTGCTCTACAAGCGCACCTGGAAGGGCAGCGTCATCTCCTCCTTCGTGGTGCCGCTGCTCTACATCCTCGCGATGGGCGTGCTCCTCGGCGGCTTCATCAAGGGCGACCCGGACAAGCTCGAGGGCGCCACGTCCTACCTCTCGTTCGTCGCGCCCGGGATGCTCGCGGCCCAGGCGATGACGACGGTGTTCGGCGAGGTCACCTACCCGGTGATGGGCATGATCAAGTGGCAGCGCATCTACGACGGGATGATCGCGACCCCGCTGACGGTGCGCGAGATCGTGCTCAGCCACCTCGGTTTCGTGGCGTTCCGGGTGGCCACCGTGAGTGCGGTCTTCGTCCTCGTGATGGCGCCCTTCGGCGTCTTCGAGTCGGCCGGCGGGGTGGTGCTGGCGTTCCTGGTCCAGCTGCTGCTCGGGCTGGCGTTCGCCACCCCGATCTACGCGCTGTCGGCCACGATGAAGAACGAGAGCGGCTACTCCCTGGTCTTCCGGCTCGGGATGATCCCGATGTTCCTCTTCTCGGGGGCGTTCTTCCCGATCAGCAACCTCGACGCCTGGATGGAGTGGCTGGCCCGCCTGACGCCGTTGTGGCACGGCGTCGACCTGACCCGGATGCTGACCCTCGACACCCTCGACGTCTCCCTCGCCCTCGTGCACGTCGCCTACCTCGCCGTCCTGGCGGTGGTCGGCTGGGTGGTCGTCGTACGACAGCTGCAGCGGAGGCTGATCACATGATCACGTCGACGGGCAAGGGCGCGGCCGGGAAGAGCCTCGGGCGGTCCGCGGACGAGGCCACGGCACGCCCGCTCGGCACGGGCGAGGCCACCGGCCTGCTGCTGCAGCGCAACTACATCGCCTACCGCTCGGCCTGGTGGATCTTCGTCTCCGGGTTCCTCGAGCCGGTGTTCTACCTGTTCTCCATCGGCATCGGCGTCGGCCAGCTCGTCACCGGGTTCGACTTCAACGGCCAGACCATTCCCTACGCCGAGTTCGTCGCGCCCGGGATGCTCGCCGCCTCGGCGATGAACGGCGCGCTGCTGGACTCGACCTACAACTTCTTCTTCAAGCTGAAGTACAACAAGCTCTTCGACCAGATGCTGGCCACGCCGCTGAGCACCTCCGACGTGGCCCGGGGCGAGTTGAGCTGGTCGCTGCTCCGGGGCGGGATCTACTCCGCGGCGTTCCTGCTCGTGATGGTGGCGATGGGGCTGGTGCACTCGTGGTGGGCGCTGCTCGCCGTGCCGGCCGCCCTGCTGATCGGGGCCGCGTTCGGCGCGGTGTGCATGGCGCTGACCACGTTCATGCGGTCCTGGCAGGACTTCGACTACGTCACCCTCGCGCAGCTGCCGATGTTCCTCTTCTCCGCGACGTTCTTCCCGATCACCGCCTTCCCGGAGTGGCTGCGCTGGATCGTGGAGCTGACCCCGCTCTACCGGGCGGTCGTGCTGATCCGCGAGCTCACCGTCGGGGCGCTGAGCTGGGGTGCCGCGGTGTCGGTGGCCTACCTGGTCGCGATGACGCTGGTCGGGCTGGCCATTGTGGGCAAGCGGCTGGACAAGCTGCTGCTGTCCTGACCGTGGAGCTCAGGCGTCCGGGTCAGGAGCGGCGTCGGGCAGGTTGACCAGCATCCGCTGGTACCACGCCACGTCGATCCACTTGTCGAACTTCCGGCCGACCTCGCGCAGCCGGCCGACCTCCTCGAATCCGCAGAAGCGGTGCAGCGCCTCGCTGGCGGCGTTCGGCAGCGCGATCAGCGCCACCGCGGTGTGCACCCCCGACACCGACATGGTCTGCAGGAGTGCCGGGTAGAGCAGCTTCCCGACGCCCTGCCCGCGGACTTTCTCGTCGAGGTAGATCGAGGTCTCCCGGCTCAGGTCGTAGGCCGCCCGCGGCCGGTAGGACCACGAGTAGGCGTAGCCGACCGGCGCGTCCTCCTCGTCGACCGCCACGAGCAGGTGGTCGCCCGGGCTCTCGCCGTGCAGCCGCGCGCGCCAGTGGTCCAGGTCCGGAGGCTCGAGGTCGAAGGTCGCGGTGCTCGTCTCCACGGCATGGCTGTAGATCCGGTCGATCGCGACCAGGTCGGACTCGACTGCTGCCCGGGTGCTGTAGGCGGCCATGCCCGCGATTGTTCCCCCTCGGCCGCCTCGCCGTCGTGGCGGGGCGCCCGGGCGGCGTGCCGGACCCCCGGCGGGTCGGCAGCGACTGGACCGGTTGCGGCAGACTTGCCGGGTGAGTGCTGAGGGCTCCTGGCAGCCGGACACCAAGGACTGGACCTGGTCCATCACGCGGCCCTGCGCAGACTGCGGCTTCGACCCGGCGCTGGTGCAGCGGGTTCACCTGCCCGAGCTGGTCCACGAGAACACCCGCGGCTGGTACGGCGTCCTCGACCGTCCCGACGCGACGGCGCGGCCGGCCCCCAACGTCTGGTCGCCGCTGGAGTACGCCTGCCATGTCCGCGACGTGCACCGCCTCTTCGACGAGCGGCTGCAGCTGATGCTGGCGCAGGACGACCCCGCCTTCGCGAACTGGGACCAGGACGCCACCGCGATCGAGGAGCGGTACGCCGAGCAGGACCCGCACACCGTCGGTGTCGAGCTTGTCGAGGCGGCCGCCGACGTCGCGGCCACCTACGCATGCGTGCCCGCCGACCAGTGGGAGGGCACCGGCCGGCGCAGCAACGGCTCGGCCTTCACGGTCGAGACGCTCGGTATCTACCACCTGCACGACGTCACCCACCACCTGTGGGACGTCCGGCCGGCCGCGGCGGAGGGCCCGCGCGTGAGGCACCCATGAGACACACCGAGTTCTGGGCCCGCATGGAGCACGCGCTCGGATCGTCGTACGCCCGGAGCTGGGCGCACCAGCACGTGCTCGCCGAGCTCGGCGGACGCACGGTCGACGAGGCGCTGGCCGCCGGCGTCGAGCCGAAGCAGGTGTGGCGCGCGGTCTGGGCGGCGCTGGACCTGCCGGCCAGCGAGCGATGAGCGGGTACGACGCGGAGGCGGTGCAGCGGCACACCGTCAGGACGCTGGTGTTCTCGCAGGCGGTCGGCGCGCTCGGCATCACCATCGGGATCGCGACCGCGTCGCTGCTGGCCCGGGACCTCTCCGGGTCCGACTCGCAGGCGGGACTCGCCCAGACCTTCCAGGTGCTCGGGGCGGCCCTCTTCTCCTGGCTTCTCGCCCGGCTGATGTCGCGCCGGGGACGCCGGGTCGGGCTCACTGCGGGCTACCTGATCGGCGCGGCGGGATCGGGCCTGGCGGTGCTTGCCGGTGTGGTGGGCTCGATGCTGGTGCTCCTGGTCGGCGCCACCCTGCTGGGCGCCAACAGCTCGGCGAACTACGCCGCCCGCTACGCCGCGACCGACCTGGCCACCGACGCCAGCCGCGGCCGGGCGCTGTCGGTGGTCGTGTGGGCGACCACGATCGGGGCGGTCCTGGGGCCGAACCTGACCGGTCCGGCGGCCCGCTTCGCCGACGCCTTGGACATCCCCGAGCTCACCGGCCCGTTCGCGCTCGGCAGCATCGGGATGCTGCTCGCGGCCCTGCTCATCTGGGTGCGCCTGCGGCCGGACCCGCTGCTGGTGGCGCGCGAGCTGGCCGAGCCGGTGCGGGTCGAGGACGCGCAGCAGTCGGTCACGCCGAGGGAGGAGGCTCCGACGGTCCGCCAGGTGCTGCGCGACCGGCCGGTCGTCCTGGCCGCCATCGTGGGGATGGCCGCGGCGCACGCCGTGATGGTCTCGGTGATGGTGATGACGCCGCTGCACATGGAGCACGGCGGCGCGGAGCTGCGGATCATCGGCGTGGTGATCAGCGTGCACGTGCTCGGCATGTTCGCGTTCTCGCCGCTCGTCGGGATGGGGGTCGACCGGCTGGGCCGGGTGCCCGTGCTGGCCGCGGGAGGCGTCGTACTGCTCGTGTCGCTGCTGCTGTGCGCCCGCGCGCCGATGGGCAGCTCGCCGGAGATCTTCGCCGGCCTCTTCCTGCTCGGTCTCGGCTGGTCGCTGGCCACCGTCGCGGCGGCGACCATGGTCGCGCAGGAGGCGCCGCTCGCGGCGCGCACCGAGGTTCAGGGCACCGCCGACCTGGTGATGAGCCTGGCTGCGGCGGTCGGCGGCGGCGCGAGTGGCGTGATCGTCGCGGTCGGCAGCTTCGCCCTGCTGGCGGCGTTCTCGTGCCTGTTCGCGGCGCTGGTGCTGGTGGCGGCCGGGTTCGCGCGACAGGTGCCGACACGCCCGACGGCCTGAGTTGATCGAACAGACGTTCGTATTACTGTTGGCCTCCACAGGCAGGGGTCGACCAGCCGTTCTCCACAGGATCCGAATCGGTCCGCGCGGTTGTCGGTGGCCTTCCCTAGCGTGTGACGGGACATCGAAGACCTACCCACACAGGGGCAACAGAGGGATGAGGACCCATGAGCGGTGACCGCGAGAAGGCACTCGACGCAGCGCTGGCCAACATCGAGAAGTCGTTCGGCAAGGGCTCGGTGATGCGGCTCGGCGACGACGTCCGGGCGCCCCTGGAGGTGATCCCGACCGGTGCGATCTCGCTCGACATCGCCCTCGGGCTCGGCGGCCTGCCGCGCGGCCGGGTCGTGGAGATCTACGGCCCGGAGTCGTCCGGAAAGACCACGGTGGCGCTGCACGCCGTCGCCAACGCGCAGGCTGCCGGCGGCATCGTGGCGTTCATCGACGCCGAGCACGCGCTCGACCCCGACTACGCCAAGGCGCTCGGTGTCGACACCGACGCGCTGCTCGTCTCCCAGCCGGACTCCGGAGAGCAGGCGCTGGAGATCGCCGACATGCTGATCCGCTCCGGCGCGCTCGACCTGATCGTCATCGACTCCGTCGCCGCCCTGGTGCCGCGGGCCGAGATCGAGGGCGAGATGGGCGACAGCCACGTCGGCCTCCAGGCCCGGCTGATGAGCCAGGCGCTGCGGAAGATGACCGGTGCGCTGAACAACTCGGGCACCACCGCGATCTTTATTAATCAACTCCGCGAAAAAATCGGAGTAATGTTCGGGTCGCCCGAGACAACGACGGGTGGTCGGGCGCTGAAGTTCTACTCGTCCGTCCGCCTCGACGTTCGCCGGATCGAGACGCTCAAGGACGGGCAGGAGATGGTCGGCAACCGCACCCGGGTCAAGGTCGTGAAGAACAAGGTCGCCCCGCCGTTCAAGCAAGCGGAGTTCGACATCATGTACGGCAAGGGCATCTCCCGCGAGGGTGGCCTGATCGATGTCGGGGTGGAGAACGGCATCGTCCGCAAGGCTGGTGCCTGGTACACCTACGAGGGCGACCAGCTCGGCCAGGGCAAGGAGAATGCCCGGACCTTCCTGCGCGACAACCCCGACCTCGCCAACGAGATCGAGAAGCGCATCCTCGAGAAGCTCGGCGTCGGCCCGACGGTGGACACTCCCGCCGAGAAGCCGATCGACCCCGACGGCATTGACTTCTGATCCGCATGCCTTCTCCCGGGCGATCTCCGCTCGGGAGAAGGCGCGTGGTCGCGAGCCGGACGCCGGACGCGACCTGGGGCCCGAGCCCGATCAGGAGTCAGTGGCGCGCAAGATCCTGCTCGACCAGCTGACCGGGCGGGCCCGCACCCGCGAGGAGCTTGCGAAGAAGCTATCCGACAAGCTCGTGCCCGACGACATCGCCACCCGGTTGCTCGACCGGTTCGAGGAGGTCGGGCTGATCGACGACGAGGCCTTCGCGCGCGACTGGATCGCCGAGCGCCAGACCGGTCGTGGCCTGGCCCGACGGGCGCTCGCCCAGGAGCTTCGCCGCAAGGGCGTCGACGACGAAGTCGCCCGCACGGCCCTCGACGAGCGAGCCGACGACGACCCGGACGCCGAGCTGGAGGCGGCCCGGATGCTGGTTCGCCGCAAGCTGCGCTCGGTGCGCGGGCTGGAGCAGGACAAGGCCGTCCGGCGCCTGGTCGGGATGCTGGCCCGGAAGGGGCACTCCAGTGGCGTCGCCTACCGCGTCGTGCGCGAGGAGCTCGACGCCGACCTGGTGGATCCCGAGCACACCGGCCCGTGACGCGCGCCGGCGCCGGGCGCGGTTCAGTCCCGCAGCAGGCCGGCCCGGCGGAACCGGTCCAGCAGCGCGATCCACCTCGGATACCCGACGTCGACGAACGCTGCCGGTTGACCGAGCGGAGCGGGCACGGTGGCGGTCTCGCCGCCTCGGTAGACCTCGTTGGTGAACAGGTTCACCCAGCCGTCGCCCGGCGGGAAGGTCACCCGCACGGAGGCGGCGCCCTCCTCGAGGACCGGTGCGACCAGCACGGCGTCACCGAGCATGAACTGGTCGTCCCGCTCGGCAGCATCGCTGCGCGGGTAGTTCAGCCACACGTGCCGCACGGCCGGGATTCCTCGGGTGCGGGCTTCGGCGAGGACCTCGGCGCGGTAGGGCCCTAGGGCGGCGAAGATCTTGCTGTTCCGGGCGGTCGAGGCCAGCTCGCCGGCGTCGTACACCTGCCGGTTCGCATCGGGCCGGTTGCCCTCGTGCGAGCGCATCATCGTGCCGAACGCGGCCACCTCGCCCCAGCGCGCCAGCAGCTCGGGCGAGCGGACGTAGTCCTCCACCACCGCATCCACCGACGTGTAGCCGCCGAGGTCCGAGTGCGTCAGTGGCCAACCAGAGACTCCCGCGGAGAACGTCCCGAGCAGGGCGGACGCGAGCCCGTCCTCGGCGCCGTAGTCGACGAGCTGGTCGCCGGTCCACAGCATCGGCGTCAGCCCGGCCATCCCGGGTGAGCCGGACCGGAACCAGGTCACGCACTCGGGCTGGCCGGCCCGCGTGCACGCCTCGCGCACCGTCTGCGCCCACAGCCGCGGCCAGGCGTTGTGCATCCGGCGCGCGGCGCCGGCGTGCAGCCGGGCGTCCATCGGCAGGCCCTCGCCGAAGTCGGCCATGAAGCCGACGACGCCGTCGGCGAGGACGTAGCGGGCGATGACTCCCGCATACCAGTGCCGGGCCTCACGGTTGGTCAGGTCGACCAGGGAGGCGTCGAACCCGCCCTGGTCGAGCCGGTAGGGCTCGCCGTCGTCGCGACGCACGAGGAAGCCGCGGTCACGAGCCTCCCGCCACAGGTTGCGGCCAGGTCGATCTCGAGCGTCCACCAGGAAGGGGTTCACGTAGGTCGTGGTGCGGATGCCATGCTTCGCCAGGTCCCGCACCAGCCGGCGCCAGCCGGGGTAGTGCCCGGTGTCGCGCTGCCAGGTCCACCAGAGCCGGTCACCGAAGTCGGTAGTGCGCTGCCCGCTCCAGTCCTGGATCCACACTCCGGCCAGCCGGACGCCCGCGGCGCGGAGTCTGCCCACGACGTCGCGGACGCGCTCGGTGCCGCCCTGCACGCCGACGATCAGGCCGCGCTGCGTCCACTCCGCCAGCCTGGGATAGGAGACGGGGCCGCTCTGAGCGGTCACCAGCCGCTGCGGCGTGCCGGCTGCCGTCAGCTCCAGCCGCAGGCTGCGCGCCCACACGTCCAGGCCGACCCGGCGCCCGCTGCGCGTGTCGGCGACCGCGAACGCGGTGCTGGCGGCAGAGCCCGGCGCCAGGCGCACGCCGCGCAGGTCGTCGGTGACGAACCGCGGCAGGGCGGCATAGGTCATCGCCGGGGTGCCGCCGGCGCCGTGCTTCGTCACGTCCGCCAGCACGGTCAACGGTTGCTCGCCTCGACCGACGCCCTGCTCGCGGTCCACCAGCGGGACCAGGCGTCCGGAGAGGTCGAAGTCGTCGAACTGCTCACCGAAGCCGTGCACGCCGGCACCCGCGGCGCGGCCGCTCACGAAGCCGACCACGTCGACGTCCTCCACGCTGACGTCGAGACGTGCGCCGCCGGCACGGCGCGCGGTGAAGGTCGCCTCGAAGGGGACCGACCCGCCCTCCGCGGCGGTCAGCTCTCCCGACAGGACCACGTGGTCTCCGCGGGCCCGGACCTTCTCGATGCGTTGGTCGGGCCAGGTCCGACCGAGGTCGACCGAGGGCCAGAAGTAGCCGCGGCGCTCCTCCCAGTCGACCGTGCCGGTGGCCGCGGTCACGAAGGCGCGTCCGGGCTGGTTCGTCCAGACGAGGCGCTGCTTGCCGTCGCTGGGCGCGCGGACCTCGACCTTGCCGTCCTTGCCGAGACGGACCCGCAGCTGGTCCGCTCGATGGGTTCCCAGGGCGGCCGGATCGACGCGCAGCTTGCCCGTCGTGATCGCCTGCAGCTGATCGGCTGGCACCGACCTGTAGGCGGCGAAGCCGAGTCCCGCGACGACGAGGAGTACGACGAGGACCGCGATCAGCGACCGGCGCAGGATCCGCCACCAGCGCCCTCGACGCCGCGGCGCAGTAGTCGTCGTCGCGTCCTTGCTGTCGGTCGCCTCCATCCGGCGCATTGTGGCAGAGGAGGCGATCGGGCCCCGTCCCGCAGGGGCACGTCGCCGCGCTGCCAGCCGGTGAGCTGCAGGGCGGTGACTGGTGGGTTACTCGTGGGTAATATGAGCTGCATGGCCAACGTCCTCGCCCTGCACCGCACCGCCCAGCGGGTCCCCCTGGTGGGGGAGCGGCTGTTCTCGTTCGCGTTCGCCCAGGTGGCGCCGTACTTCTGGTCCATCCGGCCGCGCTTCACGGTGATCGAGCCGAACCACGCCGAGGTCGTGATCCCCAAGCGGCGGGGCGTGCAGAACCACATCGGCACCGTGCACGCGATCGCCCTCTGCAACGGCCTGGAGGCGGCGATGGGCGTGCTTGCCGAGGCCAGCATCCCGGCGGACAGGCGCTGGATCCCCAAGGGGATGGAGGTCAGCTACACCGCCAAGGCGACCAGCGACATCACCTGCATCGCGGAGACCGACCCGGAGCAGTGGACCGGCGGGGACCCGGACGTCCCGGTGCGCGTCAAGGGGGTCCGGGACGACGGCACCGTCGTGATCGAGGGCGTCATCCGGCTCTGGGTGACGAAGAAGCCAGCCGCCTGACGGCGTACCTGCCCTCAGCCGACCGGCAGCTGGTCGTGCACCGCCTCGACCGCCTCGGCGCTGCCGCGACCGCGAGAGGAGAGCCGGCGCTCCAGCCAGTAGGCCAGCGCCGAGAGGATCGAGTTCATGACGATGTAGATCACCGCCACCAACAGGTAGGTGATCAGGAAGCTGCCCGCATAGGAGGCGACGATCCTCGAGGCGCGCAACAGCTCGGTGTAGGTGACGATGTAGCCGAGCGAGGTGTCCTTGAGGACGACCACGCACTGGCTGATGATCGCCGGCAGCATGAACTTGACGGCCTGGGGGATCAGCACCAGTCGCATCACCTGGTTCTTGCGCATGCCCACGGCGTAGGCCGCCTCTCCCTGCCCCTTCGGCACCGCGTTCACCCCGGCGCGGAACACCTCGCACAGCACCGAGCCGTTGTAGAGGGTGAGCCCTGCGACCAGCGCCACCAGGCCCTGCGTCTCCGATGCCCACTTGGTCTGGACCGCCAGGACCAGGAAGAAGAAGATGATCATCAGGACGAGCGGGATCGCCCGGAAGAACTCCACGAACGCCGTCGCCGGGACCCTGATCCAGGCCCGGTCGGAGAGTCGGGCGACTGCGAGGAGCATGCCCAGCGTGAGGGAGAGCACGATGGCGATCGCTGCGGCCTTGAGCGTCGCGAACAGGCCCTCGCGGAGCTCCTTGATGACGCCGCTCTCCGAAAGCCGCTCGTAGATCATGGCGTCGAACTGCCCGGCGTCGTTGAACTTGTCGATGACGTACCAGATCGCGGCGGCCAGCAGCAGCAGGAAGACGATGTTGTAGATCCGGAAGCGTGCCCGGGCTTTCGGGCCGGGCTCGTCGAAGAGCACGCTCACAGCCATCAGGCCACCTTGACCTTCCGCTCGAGAACGGCGGTGGTGACCGCGACGATCGCCACCAGGAACATGTAGGCCAGCGCGAAGCAGATGAACATCGTGTAGATCTGCGAGGTGTAGTCGTTGCCGAGCTTCTTCATCAGGAAGCCCATCTCGGTGACGCCCACACCGACCGCGACGGCGGAGTTCTTGATCATGGCGATCAGCGCGCTGGCCACCGGCTGCAGCACGGCGCGGAATGCCTGCGGAAGGACCACGAGCCGGAGGGTCTGGCCGAAGGTCAGGCCGATCGCCCGGGCCGCCTCCGCCTGGCCCATCGAGATCGAGTTGATCCCGGACCGCAGCGCCTCACAGACGAAGGCGGCGGTGTAGAGCCCCAGCGCGACGGTGGCGTAGATGAAGAAGACGTTGAACCGAAGCAGGTCGAAGTCACCCAGCAGGATCTCCGGCTGGAACCCGAGGTTGGGGATGCCGAAGGCGAAGATGAACATGATCAACAGCAGCGGGGTGTTGCGCACCGTGTAGACGTAGAACGTCCCGACGGCCCGGGCGAGCGGGACCGGCGAGACCCGCATCGCGGCGAGAATGGAGCCCAGGACCAGGGCGATGATCCCGGCCACCACCACCATCTCGACGGTGGTGCCGAACGCGATCCAGAAATCGCGCTGGTTCTCGGTGAACCAGTCCACGGTGTTCTCCTCCCCGGCTGTCTTCGTCAGGACCTGTGCGGGTGGCCACGGCCGGCGCGGCCGTGGCCACCCCCATCAGGCGTCGGTCACGGGCAGGGGTCGAGCTTCGGCGGCTCGGGCGTGTCCACGCCCGACTTGCCGAGGGTGTTCTCGAACGCCTCGGCCCAGGTGCCGTCCTCCTCGGCCTTCTTGAGCGTGTCGGTGATGAACTCGCACATCCCCTCGGCGCCCTTCTTGTAGCCCACGCCGTAGCGCTCCTCGGAGAACGGGTCACCCACGACCTCGAGCTTGTCGGGGTTCTCCGCGGCGTAGCCGAGCAGGATCGCGCCGTCGGTGGTGACGGCGTCGACGGTGCCGGACAGCAGCTGGTCGACGCACTCGGAGTACGTCGAGAAGGGCACCGGCTTGGCGCCGTACTCGTCCTCCACGCGGGCCAGCGACGTCGAGCCCTCCACCGAGCAGACCTTGATGTTCTTCAGGTCGTCAGGGCCCTTGATCTTGTCCTTGTCCTCCTCGCGGACCAGCAGCTGCTGGCCCGTCACGTAGTAGGGGCCGGCCTGCCCGACGAGCTTGCGACGCTCGTCGGTGATCGAGTACGACGCGATCACGAGGTCGACCGTGCCGTTCTGCAGGAAGGGCTCGCGGTTGTCGGAGACGGTCTCGACCCACTTGATCTTGTCGTCCGGGATGCCGAGCGCGCCGGCGAGGATCCGGCCGATCTCGATGTCGAAGCCCTCCGGGGCGTCGGCACCGGGCTTCTTGTAGCCGATGCCGGGCTGGTCGATCTTGACGCCGATGGTGATCTTGCCGTCCTCGGCCAGCTGGGCGGGCACGCCGGTGAGGCCCTCGGCCTTCTTGACCTCCACGTCGGTCTTGCCGCCGTCGTCGCTGCCGCACGCAGCGAGCGTGCCCATCGACAACGCGGCAACCGCGCCGACGACGAGCGCCTTGCTTCTCTTGAACCGCATCCTGTTCTCCTTCGGTGTGGCCGCCTCGGTGCGACCCTCGGGGTTGGGTGCTGGACAGTCGAACGCCGGCCGGTGGCCGGCGCGTCAGTGCTTGAGGATCTTGGAGAGGAAGTCCTTCGCGCGGTCGGACCTGGGGTTGGTGAAGAACTCCTCGGGGGTGTTCTCCTCGACGATCTGGCCGTCGGCCATGAAGACGACCCGGTCGGCCGCCGTACGGGCGAAGCCCATCTCGTGGGTCACCACCACCATGGTCATGCCCCGCTTGGCGAGGTCGACCATCACGTCGAGGACCTCCTTGATCATCTCCGGGTCGAGCGCGGAAGTCGGCTCGTCGAAGAGCATCACCTTCGGATCCATCGCGAGCGCGCGGGCGATCGCGACCCGCTGCTGCTGGCCGCCGGAGAGCTGGGCGGGATACTTGTCGGCCTGCTCCGCCACGCCCACGCGCGCGAGCAGCTCGTGGCCGCGCTTGTCGGCCTCGGCCTTCTTCTGGCCGCGGACCTTGATCGGCCCGAGCGTGACGTTCTCGAGGATCGTCTTGTGGGCGAAGAGGTTGAAGCTCTGGAACACCATGCCGACCTCGGCGCGCAGCGCCGCGAGCGCCTTGCCCTCCTGGGGCAGCTGCTTGCCGTCGATGGTGATGGTGCCGCCGTCGATCGTCTCGAGGCGGTTGATGGTGCGGCACAGCGTCGACTTGCCCGACCCCGAGGGGCCGATCACGACGACGACCTCGCCCTTGCCGATGGACAGGTCGATGTCCTTCAGCGCCTGCAGCTTCCCGAAGTACTTCTGCACACCGTCGAGGACGACGAGCCCCGGCTGATCCGTCATTGTCCTTTCCTATCGTCATCGGCACCCCTTCTGCCACCTCCCTGCGCCCTTGGGCAGGTCTCATTTGCGAAACGGGGTTTGTCCGAAATCGGCTCGGGCACTGGGATCGCCTGACCTGATCCCGCCCGGAAGGAGCCCCCATGTCGGTCTCGAAGCTGCCCCGCGAGCTCGCCGGGAAGGTGATCGGCGGCGCCTCGCACGCCGTCCGCCACCCCGTCGAGTCGGCCGCCTATGGCGCCGGCATCGTGTTGGGCGCTGCGACCGTCGTACGACGGCTCAAGCACGGCCACTCCGGTGCGGATCGCTCGGACGGCCCGTCCGAGCGCGGTGTCGTGACCGAGGCTGATCTCGAGGGCCACACGACGAGCGAGCCGCCCAGCGAGCCGCAGCGCGTCGGCCTGGAGCCGGGAGAGCGACTGGCTGCCGAGCGCGCCGAGGCTGTCACGCCGCCGCCGGCACGGCCCGGGAAGCCGGGCGAGCAATTCGAGACCGATCCGCAGGCGTCGTCGCGTGACAGCGAGCACGGTGGCCCGGGCGACGACAGTGAGCTCGACGTCCTCAAGGACTGGCCGCAGGACCCCGGTGCCAAGCCCGACCTCGGCACCCCCGACGTGACCACGCCGGTGGGCACGGCCGCCGCGGGGGAGGGCTACAACCCCGACACCGCCGAGACCGACCTCCAGCAGCCGGACACCGAGCCGCTGATGGACCCCTCGCTGACCAAGGCGATCAAGAGCGAGTCCGACACGATGCGCAAGGGCGCCGACCGGGACAAGTCGACCGACCAGATCGACTGACCGCTTCGGATAGTACGGCGCGATTTGCCGCGCTCCGGAGGGCCCCGGGGCGGCATTTCGCGTCGTACTAACGGAATCGGAGCGCTCGTCTGGCGCTCGCTCGGTCGTCGTACCCTTGTCCGGTCATGAGCAGTGTCGATGCAGCGCCCCGCACCTACGAGGTGCGCACCTACGGGTGCCAGATGAACGTCCACGACTCCGAGCGGCTCAGCGGCCTGCTGGAGGACGCCGGGTACACGGCGTTCGACCAGGATGGCGCAGCCGAGGGCGAGCACCCCGATGTGGTCGTGTTCAACACCTGCGCGGTGCGGGAGAACGCCGACAACAAGCTCTACGGCAACCTCGGCCACCTCGCCCCGGTCAAGGCGAAGCGGGCCGGGATGCAGATCGCCGTGGGTGGCTGCCTGGCCCAGAAGGACCGCGACACCATCACCGCCAGGGCGCCCTGGGTCGACGTGGTCTTCGGGACGCACAACATCGGCTCGCTGCCGGTGCTGCTCGAGCGCGCGCGGGTGCAGGAGGAAGCACAGGTCGAGATCCTGGAGTCGCTCGAGGTGTTCCCGTCCACGCTGCCGACCAAGCGCGAGTCGGCGTACGCGGCGTGGGTGTCGATCTCCGTGGGCTGCAACAACACCTGCACGTTCTGCATCGTCCCGGCGCTGCGCGGCAAGGAGAAGGACCGTCGGCCCGGTGAGATCCTCGCGGAGATCGAGGCGCTCGTCGCCGACGGCGTCTCCGAGGTGACCCTGCTGGGGCAGAACGTGAACACCTACGGGGTCGAGTTCGGCGACCGGCTGGCGTTCGGGAAGCTGCTCCGCGCGTGCGGCGCGATCGAGGGCCTCGAGCGGGTCCGGTTCACCTCTCCGCACCCCTCGTCCTTCACCGACGACGTCATCGAGGCGATGGCACAGACGCCGAACGTGATGCCGCAGCTGCACATGCCCCTGCAGTCGGGCTCCTCGCGGCTGCTCAAGGAGATGCGCCGGTCCTACCGGCAGGAGAAGTACCTCGGCATCATCGACCGGGTACGCGCCGCGATGCCGGACGCGGCCATCACCACCGACATCATCGTGGGCTTCCCCGGCGAGACGGAGGAGGACTTCGCCCAGACGCTGCACGTGGTGCGGGAGGCACGGTTCGCCGCCGCCTTCACCTTCCAGTACTCCAAGCGTCCCGGCACGCCCGCCGCCTCCCTGCCCGACCAGGTGCCGCCCGACGTGGTGCGCGACCGCTACGAGCGGCTGGTCGAGGTGGTCAACCAGATCGCCTGGGAGGAGAACCGCCGGTTCGAGGGCCGGGTCGTCGAGCTGATGGTCTCCGAGGGCGAAGGCCGCAAGGACGCCGCGACGCACCGGCTCTCCGGGCGGGCACGCGACAACCGGCTGGTGCACTTCACCCCGGTCGACGAAGCCGGTGCCGCGGTCGAGGTGCGGCCCGGTGACATGGTCGAGGTGCTGGTGACGTACGGCGCTCCGCACCACCTCGTCGCGGACGGTCCGGTGCAGTCCGTACGACGGACCCGGTCCGGCGACGCCTGGGAGGCCCGGACCTCCGCGCCGCCCAGCAAGGGCGTCTCCCTCGGGCTGCCGAGCGTCGGTGTCCCTCCGCCGCTACCGGACGCGCCGGTGTGCTCCTGAGCAGGCCGGACATCAGCGGCCCGGTCAGCCGCGTCGTCTCCGGCGGCCAGTCGGGCGTCGACCGGGCGGCACTGGAGGTGGCGCGCTCGCTGGGCATCCCGCTCGGCGGCTGGTGCCCAGCGGGAGGAGCGGCCGAGGACGTGCCGGACGTGCGGGCGCTGTTCCCCGAGCTGCAGGAGACGTCGTCGGCCGACCCGGCCGAGCGGACCCGGCGCAACGTCGCGGACAGCGACGCCACCCTGGTCCTCGTGGCGGGCCGGCTCGCCTCGCCCGGGACGGCGACGACGTTGGCCTCCGCCGTACGACTCGGCCGCCCGCACCTCCTCGCCGACGTGCGCCACGCCTCCGTCGTACGAGCCTGGCTCGCCCGCCTCGACCGCCCGGTCCTCAACGTCGCCGGACCCCGTGAGTCGGAGTCACCCGGCATCCACGACGCGGCCGCTGCTCTCCTGCGTGACGTCCTGGCGTGAACCCCGCGTGACGAGCGGGGCGTCCGGCGGGTGACGGGCAGCAGCAGGGAACGGGACGGCGTGGGTCAGGCGGACGGCTCGGCCGTGGTGTCCTTGTCGTCGGGGCGACCCTCGGTCGCGTCCGGATCGGGCTCCTCGGGCTCCTGGATCGCGTCGGGGACCTTCTCCTCGCCCACCTGCGCCGAGATGGGCGGCTCCGGGGTCACCGGGTCCACCTGGTGCCGCGGCGCGACGGCGTCGACGCCACCGGCGGCTTCACCCTCGTCGGGATTGTCGTCAATACGTGGTTCAGGTGCCTCGAGCATGGATCCTCCCATCCACCTGCGGGTCTTCCGCGCTCCTCCGTTACCGCTCGCCGGCACCTGAAACGTCGCGACGGGACCAGCGCCTCGATCACCGTGGTGGACGTGGCTCGAGGTGCTGCTGTGGTCACCCGAGGACCTGGCGACCCTCTCGCACCGGACCTCCACGGCCTTGGGCGAGCTCCGTCGTCGACGCCATCGGGGCGTCTGGTGACCTGCTTCGTCGGGTGGTCACCGAGCCCGTCGTTCGATCCGACACGGGACCGCTGCCACACTGACGACCATGTCTGCGAGCGAGCCGGTGGTCGCGATCGTGGGCGCCACCGCCGCGGGCAAGAGCGACCTGGCCCTGGACGTCGCCGAGCGGCTGGGCGGTGAGGTCGTGAACACCGACGCGATGCAGCTCTACCGCGGCATGGACATCGGCACCGCCAAGCTGCCGGTCGACGAGCGTCGCGGCATCCCTCACCACCTCCTCGACGTGCTCGAGGTCTCCCAGCCGGCGACCGTCGCGGAGTTCCAGGGCCGGGCGCGCGCGGTGATCGATGACTGCCACGGCCGTGGCGTGGTGCCGGTGCTCGTGGGTGGGTCCGCCCTCTACACCAGGGGGATCCTCGACGAGTTCGACTTCCCCGGCACCGACCCGGACGTCCGCGCCCGCTGGGAGGCCCGGCTGGCGGAGGTCGGCGCAGCGGCGCTGCACGGCTCGCTCGCGGAGGTGGACCCCGAGGCCGCGGCGCGGATCATCCCCACCAACGGGCGCCGGATCGTGCGAGCGCTCGAGGTCATCGAGATCACCGGCCGGCCCTTCACCGCGACGCTGCCGAAGTCGTCGTACCACTATCCCGGTGCGGTCCAGGTCGGCGTCGACATCGACCGGCCGACACTGGACGAGCGGATCGCGCTGCGGGTGGAGCGGATGTGGGAGGCCGGCCTGGTCGAGGAGGTACGACGCCTCCTGGGCCACGGCCTGCGTGAGGGCAGGACCGCCAACCGCGCTCTGGGCTATCGCCAGGTGATCGCCTTCCTCGACGGCGAGATCACCGAGGCCGAGGCGAAGGAGCAGACCGTCACCGGCACGCGGCGGTTCGCGCGCCGCCAGGACAGCTGGTTCCGCAAGGACGACCGCGTCCGCTGGGTGCCGTACGACGATCCGGGGCGGGTCGACCGGGCGATCGCCGCAGTCGGGTAGTTCGTCGCGATTTGCCGGTCTTGCCGGTCCGCGGATGCGGCAAATCGCGTCGGACTACGCAACCGCCGGCTTCCCGACCATGATCAAGCGGACGTTCGCGAGCGGTGGCACGCTGGCGCCATGGTGACCCAGTACTACACCGCGTCCAGCGTCGACGGCTTCATCGCCGACCCGGAGCACTCGCTGTCCTGGCTGCTCTCGCGCGACATCGACGAGGACGGGCCGATGAGCTACCCGTCCGTGCGCAAGGACTGGGGCGCGATGTGCATGGGTGCGAACACCTACCAGTGGATCCTCGACAACGACCCGGACGGCTTCTCCTACACGATGCCGTGCTGGGTCTTCACGCATCGCGACTTCCCCGACCGCGAAGGCGTCACCTTGACCCGAGCGCCCGTGTCGGAGGTGCACGCAGCGATGACCCAGGCGGCCCAGGGCAAGAACCTCTGGGTCGTCGGCGGGGGCGACCTGGTCGCCCAGCTCCACGCGGAAGGCCTGCTCGACGAGGTGTGGGTGCAGTACGCCCCGGTCACCCTCGGCGGTGGGGCGCCCCTGCTGCCGGCGCGGATCGAGCTGGAGCTGGTCGAGGTGGCGCAGAACCGCGAGTTCGCCTGTGCACGCTACGACGTCGTCAAGGAGTAGCTCACTTGCGGCCGGTCAGGTAGGCGAGAACCGCGAGCGAGAGGAACGCCGAGAACTCCGCGCCGGTGGCCGTCGGCGACAGCAGCAGCGGCGCAGTGGTGAGCAGCAGGATGTCGAAGCCGCGAACGATGCTGCCGTAGAGGTTGGTCGGCACGCCCCCGGCCGGCGTCGACACCAGCGGCCGGTTGTAGTCCGGCGGCCGGCCGGTCACCCAGCGGACCGCCGAGGCCAGCGCCGAGAGGCCGACCGCCACGCCGCAGAACATCCCGGCCGGCAGCGGGAGCTCGAGGGAGCGGTCGAGCGCGGGGCCACAGGCGATGCCGAACAGGATCGCCAGCGCGCCGGGCACCACCACGGTGGCATGCCGCACCGATGCGGTAGGGAAGGGCAGCATCCGGGCCAGCCCGGGCGTCCGGGTGACCAGCCGCAGGGCGCTCAACATCGGCAGCACCGCGAGGAAACCGACGAGTGCAGCGATGAGGACGGTCACCCGGCCGGCACCCGATGCCTCGGCGGCATAGGGCACGACCACGCCTCCAGCCAGGAGCACCAGCTGTTGGGGGGTACGACGCACCCGGACCAGGTCGTCCCAGACCAGCGCTGCGAGGCCGGCCGGCCCGCCGCGACGAGGACGCACGGAGTCGTGGCGGTGCCAGCGGTGCGCCAGCAGCACGTCGTACAGCAGGGCGAGGTCGAGGGTGGCGAGTGCGCCGGAGAGACCGGGCGCCAGCGATCCGCCGGGGGCGAGGTCGCGCCGGTGCAGCCGGCCGAGGGCGCGGAACGCGAGGACGGGCAGCCCGACGGCGAGCAGCAGGGCGATGGCGAGCGCCGCCCACCAGCCGGGGCTGAGCCGCGATGGTGCGGTGAGCAGCGGAGCGCGATCAACCGCGAGCGCGAGGAGGGACAGCGCCAGCGCGAGCAGCAGCAGCCAGGTGAGGACCCGGGCTGCCAGACCTCGGGACGCCTGCCCGACCGCTGCGAACGCGACGGCGGCCGTCGCGAGCAGGGCGGTCAACGCCGCGAAGGCCCCGACGACACCGACACCGAAGCCACCGAGGACGGCGGTCCCGGCCGCGAGCAGGGCGCAGCCGGCGAACGCGATGGCGACGGTGGCCGCGAGCCGGGACCGCAGCAGCCGGTTGCGGTCAACCGGCGCGGGCACCAGCCACGAGTCGACGGCGGGGGTGACGAACACCGGGCCGAAGAGGCGGCACAGCGCCAGCGTGACGACCAGCAGCGCGACCGAGGAGAGCCACGGCAGCAGGCTCCGCGCCTCCTGGCACCCGGAGCTGGCGCACAGGTCGTCGGAGATCCGGCCGACGTTGATGACCACGTTGACGAGCATCGAGCCGAACATCAGGGTGGCGAACACCGCTACGTAGGCATCCTGGAGGACGTCGCCCAAGCGAGCGTTCGCGCGGCCACGGCGCCAGTGCCGGATGTCGGAGCGCAGGTCGGCGAGGTCCGCCAGCTCGACGGGCCCGGTGGAGGCGGTGCCGGCGCTCAGGACCGGTCCCCGATCCGGACCACCCGGTCGGCGAGCGCCTCGACGAGCGCGGGGTGGTGGCTGGCCATCAGGATCGCGAGCCCGTCAGCCTTCTCGCGCTGCAGCCGCTCGCCGAGCCAGCTGACGCCCTCGGTGTCGAGGCGGGCTTCCGGCTCGTCGAGGATCAGCAGCCGGCGCGGTCGGACGAACGCGCTGGCCAGGGCGAGCCGGCGGCGCTGCCCGGAGGAGAGGGTGCCGGGCAGCTGTCCGGCCTGCGGCATCAGGCCGACCTCGTGCAGCACGTCGTCGACCAGCGTCTCGGCATCCTCGACGCGATGGGCCTTGGCGAAGAGGTCGAGGTGCTCGACGACGCTGAGGTCGGGGAAGAAGTCGAGGTCGTCCATCACCACCGCGAGCGCCGCCCGCACCCCGGGCGTCCGCTCGTCGAGCGGACCGCCGTCGAGCTCGATCGTCCCGGCCGTCGGCTCGTCGGCGCCGGTGATGCAGCGCAACACGGTCGACTTGCCGGAGCCGTTGGGTCCGACGAGTACGACGGCCTCACCCGGCGCCACGTCGAGGTCGAGGTCCTCGATCACCGCGACGTCGCCGTACGTGCGCGTCAGGCCACGCACCTGCAGCAGCGCCTTCTCGCGGGGCTTCTTCCTGGCGGACTTGCTCACCCGGCCAGCGTCCCAGACGACGTCGGGACGCCCGCGCGGGCGTCGGGAGTCAGGCCGCCAGGCCGGGGACCGGGCCCGGGATGACCACGGCACCGTCGCAGGCGGTGCAGACCCACTCGTCGGAGCCGGCCACGTCGCCGACCGGGAGGAAGATGGTGACCGTCCCGCAGTCGTCGCAGTGCCGGTCCTCGCCACGGATCATCAACAGTTCGTCCATGTCCTGACCATGACACGGGCCTCCGACACAACCGGGAAGGTCGAGGCGGCACCGGCCCGCGAATGTCGCGGATGCGGCGTTCCATGCGCACCAACTGCCACACCAGCGACATTCGCAGTCGAGGCGCGGACGACGGCTCCGTAGACTTCCCCCGTGGACTACTCCTTCGTCAAGGGCCACGGCACCAAGAACGACTTCGTGCTGGTCCCCGATGCCAACGGCAAGCACGAGCTGACCGCCGAGCAGGCCGCGCGGCTGTGCGACCGGCGCGTCGGGATCGGCGGCGACGGCGTCATCCGGGTGGTCCGCACCGACGCCACCGAGGACCCGGCCGCGGTGACCGCGCGGGGGCAGGCGACGTGGTTCATGGACTACCGCAACGCCGACGGCTCGCTGAGCGAGATGTGCGGCAACGGCATCCGGGTGCTGGCGCTCTACCTGGCCACCCACGCCGACGTCGACCCGCGCGACACCCTGCGGATCGCCACCCGCGCCGGGATCAAGGACGTCACCTTCGACGGCGACCGGATCACCGTCGACATGGGCGCGCCCGATCTGGGCGCGGAGACCAAGATCTCGGTGGGTGAGCGCTCCTGGCCGGCCGTCAAGGTGAGCATGGGCAACCCGCACGCCGTGGCGTTCGTGGACTCCCTCGAGCACGCGGGCGCCCTGACCGAGGAGCCGGAGCACGACCGGGACCTGTTCCCCGAGGGCGTCAACGTCGAGTTCGTCCAGCGGCGCGGCGAGCACCACGTCGCGATGCGGGTGCACGAGCGTGGCTCCGGCGAGACCCTCTCCTGCGGCACCGGCGCGTGCGCGGTCGCCGTCGCCACGGCGCAGGCCGACAACGCGGAGAGGGGTACGACGTACACGGTCGACCTCCCCGGGGGCACCCTCGAGATCGTCTGGACCCAGGACGACCGGGTCCTGATGACCGGGCCGGCCGAGCTGGTCGCCGAGGGGATCACCGACCTCTGATCCGTCGGGTCCGGGCGCACTCCCTAGGATCAGCCCATGGACATCAACGGAGTCAGCGCAATCGTCACGGGTGGTGCGTCCGGCATCGGTGCCGCCGCCGCCCGCCAGCTCGCGGCCAGGGGCGCCACGGTCGTCGTCGCGGACCTCAACGCCGAGAAGGGCGAGGCCCTCGCCAAGGAGATCGGTGGGGCCTTCGCCTCCGTCGACGTCACGGACACCGACCAGATCCAGGCCGCCGTCGAGCAGGCCGACGGCCTGGCGCCGCTGCGCGTGCTGGTCAACTCCGCGGGCATCGGCTGGGCACAACGCACCATCGGCAAGGACGGCGAGTTCGGCTCCGCGCACGACCTCGACGCCTACAAGAAGGTGATCGCGATCAACCTGATCGGCACCTTCGACTGCATCCGCCTCGCCGCCACCGCGATGAGCCGGCACGAGCCGCTGGAGTCCGGCGAGCGTGGCGCCATCTGCAACATGGCCAGCGTCGCCGCCTTCGACGGGCAGATCGGCCAGGCGGCGTACTCCTCCTCCAAGGGCGGCGTCGTCGGGATGACCCTCCCCGTGGCGCGCGACCTCTCGGCAGCCGGCATCCGGGTCAACACGATCGCGCCGGGGCTGATCGACACCCCGATCTACGGCGAGGGCGAGCAGTCCGAGCAGTTCAAGGCGCACCTGGGCCAGAGCGTGCTCTTCCCCAAGCGCCTCGGTGTCCCCGACGAGCTGGCCAGCATGGTGGTCGAGGTGGTCACGAACTCCTACATGAACGCCGAGACGATCCGCGTCGACGGCGGCATCCGGATGCCACCCAAGTGAGCCGCGTCAGCTGAGACAGACCGAGCGGCAGGACGAAGCGCCCGGACGTTCCCCCAAGGAGGCCCGGGCGCTTCGGAACTCGCGGGCGCTACTCCTGTGCGCGCTCGATCGGGTCGAACTCCGAGCGGCCCGCGGCGTCGCCGGTGTGCTCACCGTCGTCGCCGGCCTGCACGGTGCGCCACTCGTCGGCCGGGGTGAAGTCCGGTCCGGGTCCCAGCGGGTTGGGGGCGCCGGCGGTCGGCCGGGTGCGGGGCGGCAGGTCGGGCTGGATCTCCGGCTGACCCTCGGTGAGCGCGTTCTGCTCCGGGACGGCTCCGGTGTCGAGCTCGGCCAGGTCCCGGGCGTCGTACGGCGCCTCGGGGTGCTCCGGCCCGGCCCCGTGGGTGGCGTCCTGCGGGGCACCGCGCAACGGCGCCACCCGCTCGCTGCTCACGCCCATGCCTCCGGCCAGGCCCTCGGGGGTGTTCCCGTTGGGGTCGGAGTCGGTCACGTCGGCGACCAGGTCGTCGGGGGTGGTGTCGTGCGGCTGGCGGGGGTCCTTGGTGCCGTGCTGCTCTGCCACCGCGCTCACTCCGCGTTGTCGGACGGCTGGTCCAGGGACGTCTCGGCGTTCTCCTCCTGCAGATGGTGCTGGAAGTCCGGGTCGTCCTTGGCGAGCTCGTCGGGGTCCGCCTCGACCTTGCGGTCGACGCCGGCCACGTCGGGCGGGTTGGCGCCCTCGGTGGCGAGCCCGTCGTTCGGAGTGGTCGGATCGTCGTAGCTCGGCTCCACGGGACGTTCGGAATCAGGCATGGGTTCCTCCGGGTCGATGTCGTCGGCTGGTGCCTCGGGGTCGCCGCGCTCGTCGTCGATCGGCGCGACGATGCGCTCGGCGTCGGCGGGTGGGAGCTCCTCGTCCAAGTCGTCGTAGTCGCTCATGGCGACCCGTACCCCTGCCCAAGACGGGCATGCCCGGCGCCCGTCGCCGCCACGGCGGGCGTGTCGGCCGGGGGCACCGCGGTGAAACCCGCTCGCCCGGGGAGGGCGCCCGACCTACGCTGGAGGGCGTATGAGCAACGAACCGATCCACTTCAGCCTCGACGACGCCCTCGACGAAACCAGCGGCTGGGACCTCGACGACGAGGCCACGGGGTACGGCGACGAGGGCCGCGACGACGACTCCGCCCGGCTCGACGGACCCGACCCGGAGGACCCGGAGGGCCTGGAGGACGAGAGCGCCGGCGAGCTCGACCTGGCCGCGCGCTACGCCCTGCGCCGGGTCGCCGGCCTGCGCACCGAGCTCGAGGACATCACCGAGGTCGAGTACCGCCAGCTCCGCCTGGAGCGCGTGGTCCTCGTCGGCGTGTGGACCCAGGGCACCGTCGAGCAGGCCGAGAACTCGATGACCGAGCTCGCCCTGCTCGCCGAGACCGCGGGATCGGAGGTGCTCGAGGCGATCTACCAGCGCCGCGACAAGCCGGACCCGGCGACCTTCATCGGCCGCGGCAAGGTCCAGGCCCTGCGCGAGATCGTGGTCGCAACCGGCGCTGACACCGTCATCTGCGACGGTGAGCTCGCCCCCAGCCAGCTGCGCAACCTCGAGGACAAGGTCGGCGTCAAGGTCGTCGACCGGACCGCGCTGATCCTCGACATCTTCGCCCAGCACGCGAAGAGCAAGGAGGGCCAGGCGCAGGTCGAGCTGGCCCAGCTCAGCTACATGAAGCAGCGCCTGCGCGGCTGGGGCGGCAGCCTCTCCCGGCAGGCCGGTGGCCGGGTCGCGGGCGGTGCCGGCATCGGTGGCCGTGGCCCCGGTGAGACCAAGATCGAGACCGACCGCCGGCGCATCAACACCAAGATCGCCAAGCTGCGCCGCGAGCTTTCGCACATGAAGACGACGCGCGAAACCAAGCGGGCCGAGCGGCGCCGCAACGAGGTGCCGAGCGTGGCGATCGCCGGCTACACCAACGCCGGCAAGTCGTCGCTGCTCAACCGGCTGACCCAGGCGGGGGTGCTGGTCGAGGACGCGCTCTTCGCGACGCTCGACCCCACCACGCGTCGTACGACGACCAGCGACGGCCGCGGCTACACGATGAGCGACACGGTCGGCTTCGTCCGGCACTTGCCCCACCAGCTCGTGGAGGCGTTCCGCTCCACGCTCGAGGAGGTCGCCGACGCCGACCTGATCCTGCACGTGGTCGATGGGTCGCACCCCGACCCGGAGGGCCAGCTGGCCGCCGTACGGGAGGTGCTCGCCGAGATCGGGGCCGACAAGGTGCCGGAGCTGGTGGCGATCAACAAGGCCGATGCCGCCGACCCGCTCGTCGTGGCGAGGCTGAAGCAGCGCGAGCCGCACTCGGTCGTGGTGTCCGCCAAGTCGGGCGAGGGCATCCCCGAGCTGCTCGAGGCGATCGAGGCCGACCTGCCGCGCCCCGACATCGAGGTGGAGGTGCTGCTGCCCTACGAGCGGGGCGACCTGGTCAGCAGGATCCACCAGGACGGCGAGGTGGTGGCCCTCGAGCACACCGGCGAGGGCACCCTGATCAGCGCCCGGGTCGGCGGCGCGCTGGCCGGCGAGCTGGAGCCGTTCGGCGTCTGACGCGACTGGGGCGCAGCACCGGCACCAGGCAGGCCGCCAGGCCGACGGCAGCGGTCACGATCCAGAACGTTCGCAGGCCGTCGGGGAAGGTGCCCAGTGGGAACAGCTCGGGCACGTCCAGCAACGCCCCGACCGGTAGCGGGGACAGGCCCAGGAGGATCACCCCGGCGGCGACCGCCCCACCGGGTCGGGGTCGCTGCTCGGCTGCGGCCAGGGTCGCCGCCCCCAGGGCGATCAGGACCGTGGCAGTGCCGACCAGCGCCATCCCGCCGCGGTCCGGGTGCAGCCGTGCGGGCAGGGTGACAAGGAGGCCGAGGCTCACGACCAGCGGGAGGAGCGCCGTCGATGATCGCGACCCGGCCGCCCAGCCGGCTCGCGGAGTGACCGCAGCCACCGCGGCGGCGGGCTCGTCGTGGACCAGCCCCGCGGCGGCGGCGCAGAGGAGTGCCACGCAGGGCATGCCGAGCCCGGCCGCAGCGGGCCACCGGTGTGTCAGCGCCGACATCGCCAGCGCGCCGAGCAGGCACCCCACCAGTGGGGTCCAGGGGACGGCGCGGTGCAGGTACCACAGGCGCACGATCAGCCCTGGGACGTCGCCGTCACCCGACCGGAGACGGTGCCGGCCTCCGGGCCGGCGAACACCGCCAGTGCGAGCAGGCACGCGGCGACCGCGATCAGGCCGGACAAGGAGAACCGCAGGCGCGCGCTGCGGGCGCTCCGGTCGTGCCAGACGGCTCCGCCCAGGGCCAGGGCGCACAGCGCCAACAGGTAGAGGAGGTACCAGAACGGGTCACCGCCTGCCACCGCCGAACGACCGTCGACGCTGCCGGAGTGCCACAGCGCCCAGGGCACCCACAGGCGGAGCCGGACGCTGAGGTCGTCGCTGGCGTGGTTGGCGACGATGTCCTCGCCCATCGTGCCGAACTGGGCGAGGATGTCGAGCGCCACGAGGGCGACGATCACGACTGCGGCCGCGCCGCGGAAGCGCAGCCACCGTCCCACCAGCACGCCGAGCAGCGCACCCCCCAGGCAGGCGACCGGCCCCAGCCCGAGCAAGAGGCTCCAGACGTGCAGGTCGTCCATGGTGCCGAACCAGAGCTCGTTGGGGTGGGCGCCGCGGACTGCTGCGATGACGAGAGTCTCGACGAGCCACACCAGGCCCGCTGCGAGCGGCACCAGGGCAGCGCCGCCCACGGCCAGCGTCCGCCGGGCCTCCGTGCCCGGCACGGTGCCCATCGCCTCGGCGGCGACCTCGGTCGAACGGGTCAGGCTCGCTGCCACGACAAGGCTGGGCAGGCCGATGAAGAAAGCCGGGATGATCGGCCAGGCCAGCATGTCGGTCACCTGGTCGCCGGAGGTGCCGACGACGGCGGTGATGATCCACGCGGCCAGGGCCCCGAGGACGAACAGCGGGTGGCGCGCGAAGCGGCGGGCCTCGATGGCGATCATGGCGCCGAGGCCGGCGCGGCTCGCTGCGGGCAGGGTCGTGTCCACGGGTGTCTCCTTCGAAGGGGCCGACCGGTCCGGTCAGGCGGGAAGCTGGGCTGTGGGTGCGTCGTGGGGGCCGAGCATGAGGAGGTAGGCGTCCTCCAGCGTGGGTTCGGCCAGGTCGGCGCCGGGCGGGGCCGGACCGCCGACGACGCGATAGCGGCCGGTGCCGGTGCGCCACGAGACGCGGTCGGCCTCGACCGGCTCGTCGGTCAACCAGACCTGGCCGGCGGCGGTGGCGACCAGGTCGACGACGGCGCCGTCGAAGCGGACCCGGCGGCCGGCGAGGACGACGACCCGCTCGCACAGCGCCGCGACGTCCTCCGTCTGGTGTGTGGAGAGCAGGACGGTGGACTGGTGTGCGACGACCGAGAGGGTACGCCGCAGGGTTGCTCGTTGCGCCGGGTCGAGGCCCGTGGTCGGCTCGTCCAGCACCAGCAGCCGGGGCTCGCCCAGGAGCGCCTGGGCCAGTCCGACGCGCCGCCGTTGGCCGCCGGACAGCTTGGCGACTCGCTTGCCCGAGAGGTCGCCGAGTCCGACCAGCTCGAGCACGCGGCGTACCTCGCGGTGCCGGGCGCGCCGCTCGTTCCACTCCTTGAGCACCGCGACGTACTCGACGAAGCCGAA
>DASSOK010000131.1:0-135997 GCA_035700665.1 Marmoricola sp. | reverse complement strand
CCGTGCGACGGCTGCGGCCAACGAGCGGTGCCGGGACCTTGCCGCGGCGTCTGCCGCGAACGCGCTCAAGTTCACCTGGAGCTTCGAGTGGCCCGCCCGTGAGGCCTGGCGCGACGGCCAGCACTGGGGCTGGTGCTGGCTGCCCAGAGGGTGACCAGAGGGTGCCGGACCGGCTCGTCAGCGCACCGGCCTGCCCGCGTCCGCCAGCGCCTGCTTGACGTCGGCGATCCGCAGGGTGCCGAAGTGGAAGACCGTCGCGGCCAGTACGGCGTCCGCGCCGGCGTCCACGGCGGGCGCGAAGTGCTCGACCTTCCCGGCGCCTCCGCTGGCGACGACCGGGATGGTCACCGCGCGCCGGACCGCCGCGATCAGCTCGAGGTCGAAGCCGTCGCGGGTGCCGTCAGCGTCCATCGCGTTGAGCAGGATCTCCCCGGCGCCGAGCTCCGCGGCGCGGGCCGCCCAGGCCACGGCGTCAAGGCCGGCTGACTTCCGGCCGCCGTGCGTGGTCACCTCGAAGCCGGAGTCGGTGCCGCGTGCGGCTGCCCTGCGGGCGTCCACCGAGAGGACGAGCACCTGGCTGCCGAATCGGTCGGCGATCTCCGCGATCAGCTCGGGCCGCTGGATGGCGGCGGTGTTGACGGCGACCTTGTCGGCCCCGGCGCGCAGCAGCCGGTCCACGTCGGCGACGTCGGCGACGCCACCACCGACGGTGAGCGGGATGAACACCTGCTCAGCGGTGCGCGAGACGACGTCCAGCGTGGTGGCCCGGCCCTCGTGGGAGGCCGAGATGTCCAGGAAGGTGAGCTCGTCGGCTCCCTCCGCGTCGTACGTCCGGGCCAGCTCGACGGGGTCGCCGGCATCACGCAGGTCCTGGAAATTGATGCCCTTGACCACCCGACCGGCGTCGACGTCGAGGCAGGGGATCACCCGGACGGCAAGGCTCATCCGCGCGCTCCGCCGGGCCGGGTGAGCGCGAGCGCCTCCTCGAGGGTGAAGCGACCCTCGTAGAGCGCCGTTCCGATGATGGCCCCCTCCACACCGTGCACGACCAGGCCCTGCAGCGCCTCGAGGTCTGCGAGCTCCGTGACGCCCCCGGAGGCGACCACCGGACGGTCGGTCGCGGCACAGACGTCACGGAGCAGGTCGAGATTCGGCCCCTGCAGCATGCCGTCCTTGTTGACGTCGGTGACCACGTAGCGCGCGCACCCTTCGCCGTCGAGGCGGGCCAGCACCTCGTAGAGGTCGCCGCCCTCGCGGGTCCAGCCGCGGGCCGCGAGGGTCCGGCCGCGCACGTCCAGCCCGACGGCCACCCGGTCGCCGTACTCCGCGATGGCGGCGGCGCACCACTCCGGCTGCTCCAGCGCGGCCGTCCCGATGTTGACGCGTCGGCATCCCGTCGCCATGGCTGCCTCGAGGGACTCGTCGTCGCGGATGCCGCCGCTCATCTCGACCTGGATGTCCAGCGTGCCGACGATCCGCGCCTGCAGCTCGCGGTTGTGCCCGCGCCCGAAGGCCGCGTCGAGGTCCACCAGGTGCAGCCACTCCGCGCCCGCCTCCTGCCAGCGCAACGCGGCCTGCACGGGGTCGCCGAAGCGCTTCTCCGAGCCTGCGACGCCCTGGACCAGCTGGACCGCCTGTCCGCCGGCGATGTCGACGGCGGGCAGGAGCTCGAGGTAGGACGGCATGCCCGAGATCCTAGGGGGCGGCGATCGGCTCAGCCGCGCCAGACCGGCGCGATCTCCCGGCGGTAGCGCCGGCCGAACGCCCGGCCCAGCACGAAGGCGACCGGTGCCGGGATCTCGGCGCGCAGGAAGGCGGTCACCTCATCGGGTGCTCCGTCGCTGATCCAGGCGATCATCTGGCCGGCCTCGGAGAGGCTGACCTTGCCGAGCTGCTTCTGCACCTCCAGCCAGCCGGGGTCCGACGACAGCGCCAGGATCAGCGGCTCGACGTCGGCCTCCTCGTGGTCGAGATGGGCGCAGATCACCTTGCCGGCGCGGGCGACCGTGTTGGCGGCCTCGTCGGCGCAACCACGCGTCGGCTCGAGCACGACGCCGTCGAGTGCCGTCGCGCCCTCGTCGAGCGCGAGCGCCATCTCGCGGTGCTCCTCCTCCATCGCCTCCACGTGCGGCCCCGTCACCCCGCGGGATCGCAGGAACGGCCAGATCAGCTCGTCCTCGGCGGTGTGGTGGTGGTGCAACTGGCCCCGCAGGTGCTCCCAGGCACGCCGCAGTCCACGGGCCTGTGCGCCGTCCCCGGGCACCAGCATCCGCAGGGCGTCCTGGGTCCGGCGCAGGTCACGGCGGACCGCCTCGTGCACCGCCCGGTTCATCGTCATCGCTGCCATGGCCGCGAAGGTAGACCGGGTTCACCGACTGTGCAGCCCGGTTCCAGAGGTGGTCCAGCCCGGTCGACTAGAGCGACGCGACCCAGTTGGCCAGCAGCCGGGCGCCGGCATCCCCCGACTTCTCGGGGTGGAACTGGGTGGCGCTGAGCGGGCCGTTCTCGACCGCCGCGACGAAGCGGTCGCCGCCGTGGTCGGCCCAAGTGACCAGCGGTGCCTGGGTCCGGCAGTTGGTCACCAGCGTCCATTCGCGCACGCCGTAGGAGTGCACGAAGTAGAAGCGCTCCTCGGCGACCCCGTCGAACAGCACGGATCCGTCCGGCACGTCCACGGTGTTCCAGCCCATGTGCGGCACGACCGGTGCCTGCAGTCGCTCCACCACCCCCGGCCACTCGTCGCAGCCCGGCGTCTGCACACCGTGCTCGTCGCCGCGCTCGAAGAGCACCTGCATGCCGACGCAGATGCCCAGCACCGGCCGGCCACCGGCCAGGCGCCGGCCGATCACCTCCGGCCCCTTCACCGCCCGGAGCCCCGCCATGCACGCGGCGAACGCGCCCACGCCGGGCACGACGAGTCCGTCTGCGTCCAGCGCTGCCCGCTTGTCCGCGGTGAGCTCGACGTCCGCCCCGGCCCGCTCGAGCGCACGCACGGCCGAGCGGGTGTTCCCGGACCCGTAGTCGAGGACGGCCACCCGCGGCGCGGTCAGAGCGTGCCCTTCGTCGAGGGCACGCCGGTCTCCCGCGGGTCGAGGGCGATGGCGTCGCGGAAGGCGCGCGCGACGGCCTTGAACTGCGCCTCCACGATGTGGTGCGGCTCGCGGCCGGACAGCAGCCGGACGTGCAGGGCCATCCGGGCGTGGTGGGCCAGGGTCTCGAAGACGTGCCGGGTCAGCGAGCCCAGGTAGGCGTTGCCGTTGCCGAGCACGACGTACTGCTGGCCCTCCGGCTCGCCGGTGTGCACGCAGAACGGCCGCCCGGAGACGTCCACCACAGCCTGGGCGAGCGCCTCGTCGAGGGGCACCATCGCGTCCCCGAAGCGCCGGATCCCCACCTTGTCGCCGAGCGCCTGGTGGATCGCGTCGCCGAGCACGATGGCGGTGTCCTCGACGGTGTGGTGGCTGTCGACGTGGGTGTCGCCGGTGGTCGCCACGCGGAGGTCGAGGAGCGCGTGCCGGGCGAAGGAGTCGAGCATGTGGTCGAAGAACCCGACACCCGTGGAGACGTCGCTGCGCCCCGTGCCATCGAGGTCGAGCTCGACGAGCACCTGAGACTCCTTCGTGCCGCGCTCGAGCTTCGCCGTGCGTGTGCCGCTCATCGTGTCACCTCCGTCAGGGCGTCCTGGAACGCCGTCATCTCCGCCGGGGTGCCGATCGAGACCCGCAGCCACCCCTCCGGACCAGTCTCCCGGATCAGCACGCCGCGCGCGAGCAGGCCCTCCCAGACGGCACGCCGGTCGGCGAACCTGCCGAACAGCGCGAAGTTCGCGTCGGAGTCGGCCACCTCGTGGCCCTGCTCGCGCAGCCAGTCCACGGTGCGGTCCCGCTCGCGGCGGAGCTCGTCGACCTTCTCGAGCAGCAGGTCGGCGTGGCGCAGCGCGGCGCTGCCCATGGCCTGGGTGACGGCCGACAGGTGATAGGGCAGCCGGACCACCCGGAGCGCGTCGCACAGGGTCGCGTCGGCGGCGAGGTAGCCGATCCGGGCACCGGCCAGCGCGAACGCCTTGCTCATCGTGCGGGTGACGATCAGGTTGGGGTGCCGGCCGAGCAGCTCGAGCGCCGAGGGCGTGCCCTGTCGGCGGAACTCCGCATAGGCCTCGTCGATCACCAGGACACCGGGCGCGATCTCGGCGAGAGCGCTCACGACCTCGGCCGGCACCGCCGTCCCGGTCGGGTTGTTCGGCGACGGGAGCAGGATCACCGAGGGTTGGTGCTGCTCGATCAGCTCCCGGGCGTGGTCGACGTCGAGGCCGAAGTCCTCGCGCCGCCTTCCGGCGACCCACGCCGTCATCGAGTCGCGCGCGTACTCGGGATACATCGAGTACGTCGGCGCGAACGACACCGCGGTGCGCCCGGGGCCGCCGAAGGCCTGCAGGATCTGCAGCATCACCTCGTTGGACCCGTTCGCCGCCCAGACCTGCTCCCTCGTGACCGGGACGCCCGACTCCCTGGCCAGGTAACCGGCCAGCGCGTCGCGCAGGGCGACGAACTCGCGGTCTGGGTACCGGTTCAGGTCCCCGGCCACCCGCGCAACGGAGTCGGCGATGTCGCGGACCACCTCAGGGGGCGGCCCGTAGGGGTTCTCGTTGACGTTGAGGCAGACCGGGACGTCGAGCTGCGGCGCGCCGTACGGCTCCACGCCGCGGAGCTCGGGGCGCAGCGGCGGCCAGTCGAAGCCGCTCACTCGCCTGCGAACCTGACCCGCACGGCGGCGCCGTGGCCGGGCAGGTCCTCGGCCTCCGCGAGCGTCGTCACGTGGTCGGCGACGGCGGCCAGCGCGTCGCGGCTGTAGTCGACCACGTGCACCGCCCTGAGGAACGCCCGGACCGACAGGCCGGAGGAGTGACACGCACATCCGGCGGTCGGCAGGACGTGGTTGGATCCTGCGCAGTAGTCGCCCAGCGAGACCGGCGCGAAGCGGCCGACGAAGATCGCCCCGGCGTTGCGCACGCGTGCCGCGACCGCCGCGGCGTCCCGGGTGTGGATCTCGAGGTGTTCGGCGGCATAGGCGTTCACCACGTCGAGCCCCTGGTCGACGTCGGCGACGAGCACGATCCCGGACTGCTCACCGGCCAGGGCGGTCCGGATGCGGTCGACGTGCCGGGTCACTGCGACCTGCTTGTCCAGCTCCGCCTCGACCTCGTCGGCCAGGCGCAGGGAGTCGGTCACCAGCACCGAGGCGGCCAGGGGGTCGTGCTCGGCCTGGCTGACCAGGTCGGCCGCCACGAACGCCGCGTCGGCGGAGTCATCGGCGAGGATCGCGATCTCGGTCGGCCCCGCCTCGGAGTCGATCCCCACGACGCCCTTGAGCAGGCGCTTGGCGGAGACGGTGTAGATGTTGCCCGGGCCGGTGACCAGGTCGACCGGTCGGCACGGTCCGGCGCCGTGGGCCAGCATCGCGATCGCCTGGGCCCCCCCGACGGCGTAGACCTCCTCGATCCCGAGCAGGGCGCACGCCGCCATGATCGTCGGGTGCGGCAGGCCACCGTGCGCCCGCTGCGGCGAGCTGGTCAGCGCGATCGACCGGACACCCGCCACCTGCGCGGGCACGACGTTCATGACGACGCTGGAGACCAGCGGTGCCACTCCGCCCGGAACGTAGAGCCCTACCCGGTCGACCGGGACCATCCGCTGGGTGACCGTCGCTCCGGGAGCAAGCTCCGTGACGACGTCGTCCTCGAGCTCCGCGGCGCAGGTGCGGCGCAGTCGCGCGATGGACTCCTCGAGGCCGGCGCGGACCCCCGGGTCGAGCTCGTCGAGGGCACGCTGCAGCTGCTCGACCGGGACAGCGATGTCGGACTGCTCCACCCCGTCGAACTTCGCGGAGTACTCGGCGATCGCCGCCACCCCGCGGTCGCGCACGTCGTCGCAGATCGGCCGCACCACGTGCAGCGCCGACTCCACGTCGAAGTCGGCACGCGGCACCAGCGCGCGGTAGTCAGGGGTCGCCGCGCCGGCACGCACGTCCCTGAGGTCGATCCGGCGAATCATGCCGACAAGTCTAGGTCGGCGCGCCGGGCTGACCTGCGCGGATATCAGGGGCCGGTCAGTAGGTTGGCGGTGTGCCGAGCGAGGAGTTGCGGATACCGCTGTTCCCCCTCAACACGGTGATGTTCCCCGGCATCACCGCTCCCTTGCACATCTTCGAGGACCGCTACCGCGCGCTGGTGCGCGACCTGCTCGCGGTCGACGACCCGGCCGACCGGGTGTTCGGGATCGTCGCGATCCGGGAGGGCTACGAGGTGGGCGACCACGGGATGCAGTCCTCCCACCGCGTCGGCACCCTGGTCCAGCTGGTCGGTCACGAGGCGTACGACGACGGGCGGTTCGACATCGAGGTCGTGGGACGCCAGCGCATCCGCGTCAACGACCTGCTGACCGACGGCGACTACCTGCGTGCCGACGCCGAGCTGGTCGACGACCCCTCCGGAGCCGTGGCGGAAGGCGTCGTGGAGGCGCAACGGGCCACCGCCGCGTTCCAGGAGTACCGCGAGCGGCTCTCCGAGCTGCGCGGGGGTCCGGTCCTCGCCGGCGAGCTGCCCAGCGACCCGACGTACCTGTCCTACGCCCTCGCAGCCACCTGCCTGCTCACGCAGGGACAGCGCCAGGAGCTGCTCGAGCTCCCGGACGCCGTGCAGCGGCTGCGCCGGCTGCGGGCACAGCTGCACCGCGAGCGCCAGGCGATGCAGGCGCTGCCGTCGTTGCCGGCCACGGAGATCGCGCGGACCCGGTGGTCGCCGAATTGAGCGCCGCGACCCCGGCGCTCCGGGTCCTCGAGCAGGCGGGCATCCCGCACACCGTGCATCCCTACGAGCACGACGCCGCGGCGCCTTCGTACGGCCTGGAGGCCGCTGCCGCCCTGGGCCTGGCGCCGGAAGAGGTGTTCAAGACCCTGCTCGCCCAGGCCGACGACCGGCTCGTCGTCGGGATCGTGCCCGTGACCGGTCAGCTCGACCTGAAGGCGCTGGCGGCCGCCGTGCACGCGCGCCGGGCGAGGATGGCCGACCCGGCCGTCGCCGAGCGGGCGACCGGCTACGTCGTCGGTGGCATCTCGCCGCTGGGGCAACGCAAGCGCCTTCCCACCGTGCTGGACGAGAGCGCGTTCGACCACGCCGTCGTCTACGTCAGCGGCGGCCGCCGCGGGCTCGACATCGGCCTCGCGCCGGACGACCTGGCCCGGGTTCTGGAGGCGACCCGGGCCAGGATCGCGCGTTGACCTTCGCTCGTCAGTCGGTGGTGAGCTTGAGCAGGATGCGGGAGTTCTCGCCGTCCATCCACGAGCTGATGCCGAGGGCGCCGAGCGGCTCCAGGTTCTCCTCGAGCTCCTTGCCGTCGTCACCGGTGTCGGCCTCGTAGGTGCGCACGACCGCGTCGGTCCAGTCGGAGTTGAAGTCGACGAACAGGACGCTGCCGGCCTTCTCCGCCTCGGGAACCGCCTCGGTGAAGCGGTCCTCGGAGCCCAGCTTGCCGCCCTCGAGCAGCTCGTCGGCGTAGTCCTCCGACGAGGCCAGCACGACCTTGTCGTCCGCCTGCTGGTGCACCACCTGCATGTCCTCGAGCGAGGCACCGGTGCTCTGCTCGATCTTGGCGATGACCTCCTCGATCCGGTCGGCGTCACCCGAGATCAGCAGCCCGAAGGGGACGTCGGCGGGACTCGCGATGTCGTTGAGGTTCTCCGGGGCCTTGCCGCCCAGGGAGAGGCTCAGGGTGTCGCCGAGCAGCGCCTGCACGTCCTCGGGGACGGTGAGACCGGTCTGGGCCTCGAACTCCTGCACACCGCTGTCCACGTCGTCGCCGAAGGTGGCGCGCAGCTGGTCGAGGGTGCTCTCCACGATGTCGTCGGGGACGCTCAGCGCGAGCAGGGCGGCCGTGTCGGCCGGGAGGTCCCCCACGGCGCCGGCCTTGCCGCTGCCGGTGTAGCCGTCGATGCCCTTGCCCACGACGGCGAGCTCCATGCCGCCGTCGGCGAACCGCAGCGCCGCGGCCAGGCCCTCGAAGTCCTTCAGCTGGTCCTCGAGCATCTTGCGGCTCTCCTCGTCGCTGCCCGACATGCCGGACAGCTCGCCCCCCATCTCGCCGCGGAAGCCCTGCTCGAAGCCCTGGCCGAACTGGTCCATCGCCTGCAGGAGCAGGTCCTTGGCGCCCTCGGAGACGTACACGTTGACCACGCCGGCGTCCCCGACCTCGTCGGTCCAGCGCTGGTACGACGCGTCGGCGGCCAGCGACTTCTTCGCAGCGTCCGCAGCGATCTGCTTCGCGTGCTCGGTGCTGTCGCTGGCGATGAGGTACTCCTCGCCGACGGTGAAGCCGAAGTCGTCTCCTGGCTCGGCACAGTCGACGAGCTTGGCGAAACCGGCCTTGGCCCCGGCGGTGTCGCTGACCTGGAGCGCGATCACCGGTGCCGGCTGGTCCTCACCGAGGTCCACGCCGCCGAACGCGGCGCGCTTGCCGAGCCAGGGCTCGACGTCCCTGGCGTAGGAGACATCGGTGCAGTCGCCCTCCTCGATGAGCTTCTTGACGAAGAACTCGCGCAGGTCGTCGTCACTGTCGAGGCCGACCTCCTTCTTGAAGCCGGGGAACTTGCGCAGCGTCTTGATCGCCTCGACCTTCTGGCCGGCGGACGGATCCAGGTCGAAGCTGACCACCGCGAAGGTGTCGGCGGGCAACGCCTCTGCTGGTTGGGCCCCGCTGGAGTGGAGCAGCTTGTAGGCCGCGAAGGCGCTGCCGCCCAGCACGAGGGCGAGCACGACGGCGATCACCGGGACGACCGGGAACCCCCTGCCGGCGCCGCCGCTGCCCCTGTCGGGCTCGTCACCCAGCGTCTCGTAGACCGTCGTGGCGTCGTCGGACACGTCGTCCCCCTCTGTCGTGGTGAAGTCGGCCGAACCCTACCCGCGGGCGGCGGGGTCAGGAGGGAAGATCCGAGGTTTCGACGCGCGCGGTGTCGTCGCTGGTTCCCCAGAGCACCGCCACCGCGGTGAACAGCGTGGCGACCGGCCAGACCAGGTAGACCGCCGGCGCGGCCACGTCGAGCGGGACCGGCACCTTCTCGCCGACCCGCGCGTGCGCCAGCGACTCCTGCAGCGCCCCGGGGCCCAGGACGTGCCCGACGACGTACATCAGCACGCTGGCCAGCCCGGCTCCGACCGTGAGCAGGAGCACCGTCGTGACGGGGTCGCGCCGGCGCCAGGCTGCCAGGACGAAGCCGCTGAGCAGACCGCCCACCGCCCCGATGACGAAGAACCAGCCGTCGGCGGCGACCGTGATGCCGAGGTTGAGCTCGTCCATGGAGGCGCTCTTCGCGGTCCTGGTCCACTCGGCCAGCGGGGTGAGCAGCCACCACAGCACGCCGCCGAGCACGCCAAGGCCCGCGAACCAGCCGAGCACCAGCACGGCCTCGCGGCCCAGCTGGTCGCGGCTCAGCCCAGGCATCCGGGTCCCAGCAACTGCTTGAGGTCGGCGAAGAGCGCGGGCGAGGGCGTCACCCGCATCCGGTCGTCGATGCGCAGCACCTTGGTGGAGTCGCGGGCGCGGAGCTTGAGGCGCACCTCGGTCACTCCCGGGTGGGTGCGCAGGATCTCCTTGAACTGCTCGACGACCGGTGGCGTGCACCGGGTCATCGGCATGCTCACCTCGACCGGCCCGCTGCCGTTCTCGGTCAGGTCGGGCACGGTGACCTCCTGGCCGCGGATCTCGGGGGTGTCCTTCTGGCGGGACAGGTTGCCCCGGACCGTCACGATCGCGTCGGGCACGAGCAGCGTGGCCGCGAGCTGGTAGGCGCTGGGGAAGAGCAGCACCTCGATGGCACCCTCGAGGTCCTCGAGCGTCACCATCGCCCAGAAGTCGCCGCGCTTGGTGGTCTTGCGCTGCACCGCGGTGATCAGGCCGGTGACGGTGACCGACGCGTTGTCGGGGCGCTCCTCGTCGACCAGCAGCTCGCCGATCGTGCAGTCGCTGCTCGCGGACAGGAGGTGCTCGAGGCCCTGCAGCGGGTGGTCGGACACGTACAGCCCGAGCATCTCGCGCTCGTGCCCCAGCAGCGTCCGCTTGTCCCACTCGTCGATCTCCGGGATCGCGATGTCCACCGCGAAGCCGGACTCGTCGTCCAGCCCACCGAAGAGCGAGTCCTGGCCGATCGCCTCGTTGCGCTTGATGTCGACGTACTGGTCGACCGCCGTCTCCGAGATCGTCACCAGGGCCCGGCGCTTGTGCTTCATGTCGTCGAACGCGCCGGCCTTGATCAAGGACTCGATCACCCGCTTGTTGCACACGTGAACGGGAACCTTGTCCATGAAGTCGTTGAAGTCCTCGAAGCGGCCCTTCTCGGTGCGCGCGGCCACCACGCCCTCGACGACGTTGGTGCCGACGTTGCGGATCGCCCCGAGCCCGAAGCGGATGTCGTTGCCGACCGGGGTGAAGTTGTTCGCCGACTCGTTGACGTCCGGCGGGAGCACCTGGATCTTCATCCGGCGGCACTCGTTGAGGTAGACCGCCATCTTGTCCTTGTCGTCCTTGACCGAGGTCAGCAGCGCGGCCATGTACTCGGCCGGGTAGTGCGCCTTCAGGTAGGCCGTCCAGTAGGACACCAGGCCGTAGGCCGCGGTGTGCGCCTTGTTGAACGCGTAGTCGGAGAAGGGCACGAGCACGCCCCAGAGCGTCTCGATCGCCTTGTCGGAGTAGCCGTTGCTGCGCATCCCCTCGGAGAAGGGCACGTACTCGGCGTCGAGCACCTCCTTCTTCTTCTTGCCCATCGCCCGACGCAGCAGGTCAGCCTGTCCCAGCGTGTAGCCCGCGAGCTTCTGGGCGACCGCCATGACCTGCTCCTGGTAGACGATCAGGCCGTACGTCGTCCCGAGGATCTCGCTGAGCGGCTCCTCGAGCTCCGGGTGGATCGGGGTGATCTCCTGCTTGCCGTTCTTGCGCAGGGCGTAGTTGGTGTGCGAGTCGACGCCCATCGGGCCGGGCCGGTAGAGCGCCAGCACCGCGGAGATGTCCTCGAAGTTGTCAGGCCGCAGCAGCCGCAGCAGCGAACGCATCGGCCCGCCGTCGAGCTGGAAGACGCCGAGGGTGTCACCGCGGCCGAGCAGCTCGTACGACGCCTGGTCGTCCAGCGCCAGGTCCTCCAGGACGAGGTCCTCGTCGCGGTTGGCCTTGATGTTCTTGACCGCGTCGTCGAGGACGGTGAGGTTGCGCAGGCCCAGGAAGTCCATCTTGATCAGGCCCAGCGACTCGCACGTCGGGTAGTCGAACTGGGTGATCATCGCCCCGTCGGAGGGCCTCTTCAGCAGCGGGATGACGTCGATCAACGGCTCGGAGGACATGATCACGCCCGCGGCGTGCACGCCCCACTGCCGCTTGAGCCCCTCGATGCCGATGGCGGTGTCGACGACCCGCTTGACGTCCGGCTCGGAGTCGTAGAGGGCCCGGAACTCGCCGCCCTCCGAGTAGCGCTTGTGCTCGGGGTCGAAGATGTCCTGGAGCGGCACGTCCTTGCCCATCACGGCCGCGGGCATCGCCTTGGTGATCCGGTCGCCCATCGAGAACGGGTACGCCAGGATGCGCGAGGAGTCCTTCACCGCCTGCTTGGCCTTGATGGTGCCGTAGGTGACGATGTAGGAGACCCGGTCGTCGCCGTACTTGTCGGTGACGTAGCGGATCACCTCGCCGCGCCGGCGCTCGTCGAAGTCGATGTCGAAGTCGGGCATCGAGATGCGCTCGGGGTTGAGGAACCGCTCGAAGATGAGCCCGTGCTCGAGCGGGTCCAGGTCGGTGATCCGCATGGCGTAGGCAACCATCGAGCCGGCCCCGGAGCCGCGGCCCGGCCCGACCCGGATGCCGTTGTCCTTGGCCCAGTTGATGAAGTCGGCGACCACGAGGAAGTAGCCCGGGAACCCCATCTGGGTGATCACGCCGATCTCGTACTCGGCCTGCTGGCGGACCCGGTCCGGCACGCCGCCCGGGTAGCGCACCTGCAGTCCCCGCTCGACCTCCTTGACCAGCCAGGATGTCTCGTCCTCCCCCGGAGGGCACGGGAACCGGGGCATGAAGGTGCCGTTGCCCTCGGTGAACTCGACGTTGCACCGCTCGGCGACGAGCAAGGTGTTGTCGCAGGCCTCGCGCAGGTCGTAGCGGTCCACCCAGAGCGCCCGCATCTCCGCAGGCGACTTGATGTAGTAGCCGTCACCGGAGAAGGCGAACCGCTGCCCGGGACCGTCACCGGCCGGGATGTCCATGGTCGAGCCCGAGTTGATGCAGAGCAGGTGCTCCTGCGACGTGGCGTCCGCCTGGTTGACGTAGTGCGAGTCGTTGGTGGCCAGCAGCGGGATCTGCAGGTCCTGCGCGAGCCTCAGCAGCCCGTCGCGCACGCGGTTCTCGATGTCGAGACCGTGGTCCATCAGCTCGAGGAAGTAGTTGTCCCGGCCGAGGATGTCCTGGAAGTCGCCCGCAGCCTGCCGCGCCGCCTGGTAGTTGCCGTAGCGCAGGTGCACCTGCACCTCGCCGGACGGGCAGCCGGTGGTGCCGATGATGCCCTTGCCGTGCTGCGCGAGCAGCTCGCGGTCCATGCGCGGCTGCTTGAAGAAGCCGTCACGCCACGCGCCGGTGCTGAGCCGGAACAGGTTGTGCATGCCCTCGGTCGTCTCCGAGAGCAGCGTCATGTGGGTGTAGGCACCACGCGCCGAGACGTCGTCGGGGCCACCGTCGTAGAAGTTCACCCCCTTCTTGTCGAAGCGGGAGATGTTCGGGGCGAAGTAGGCCTCGGTGCCGATGATCGGCTTGACGCCGGCCGCCTTGCACTTCTTGTAGAACTCGTAGGCCCCGAACACGTTGCCGTGGTCGGTCATCGCGATGGCCGGCATGCCCAGCTCGGCGGTCCGCCCGGCGAGCTCGCCGAGCCGGGCGGCGCCGTCGAGCATGGAGTACTCGGTGTGCACGTGCAGGTGCACGAACCCGTCGCCAGGACCAGCCGACATGAGGTGCGATCAACCCTTCCCAAGGCAGAGAACTGACACCGGTTTCAGAGGGGGAAGAGGTGTCAGCCTACGTCAGTGTGGCAGCCCGTTCCGACAGGACACGGCAACCCGTCAGTGGTCCTCGCAGGCGTCCAGCGACTCGCCGATCACCACGTGCATGATCCGGGCGACCGCCTCCTCGCCGAGCCCGGGCGCGTGCCGCGCCATCCGTCGCGCGATCTCCTGCTCACGGGCGGGGTCGCGCCCCTCCTGCCCCGGAGTCGGCTTGAAACCCTGGATGACCGCCGTCAGCGCGAGCCTCCGCGCAAGGAGCAGCGCCAGGTCGTCGTCCACCTCGTCGATCTGCGCCCTCAGGAAGACCATCGGGTCGGTGCCCGGCCACGCCATCCGCACGTCCGGTGAGCCTTCCTCGTTGCCGGAGCCGTCGGTGTGCTCGAGCTCGACCAGCCCGTGCCGGTGGTAGAACGCCCGGGCCGGGGCATTGCTGGCGAAGACCCACAGCGAGTAGCCGGCCGGGCGCTCCGCCTTCGCGAGCTCGAGCAGGACCGTGCCGACGCCGCGGCCCTGGTGGTCCGGGCCGACGTAGAGGGAGTCCAGCCAGGTGTCGGTGAGCACAAGGAAGGCGAGGACAGCCCCGTCGCCCGGGTCGACCGCCACCCACACCTCCTTGTCGCGGACCTCCGCCGCGGTGTGCTCGAGCACTTCGGTCCGGGTGTGGATCTGCGGCGGCATCGCCGGCACAGCGGCGCGGCGTGTCGCCAGGTAGAGGTCGCTGATCTCCTCGACGTCATCCCGGTTCGCCCGACGCACGGCCAGCTCGACCCGCGTGGCGTCAGTCGGCATGCCGGACCACTTCCAGGGCAGCTGCCAGGTCCGCGGGGTACGGCGACTCGTACTCCACGTGCGCGCCCGTCTCGGGGTGGGTGAAGCCGAGGCGCACGGCGTGCAGCCACTGGCGCTCGAGCCCCAGCCTGCGCGCCAGTGTCGGGTCGGCCCCGTAGGTGAGGTCGCCGGCGCACGGGTGCCGCAGTGCCGCCATGTGCACCCGGATCTGGTGGGTGCGGCCCGTCTCCAGCTTGATCTCCAGCAGTGAGGCGAACCGGTGCGCCTCGAGCGTGCGGTAGTGCGTCACGCTGTGCTTGCCGTCCTCGCGCACGGTGAACTTCCAGTCGCTCTTCGTGGCCCGGCCGATCGGGGCGTCGACCGTGCCCTCCAGCGGATCGGGGTGCCCCTGCACCAGCGCGTGGTAGGTCTTGTCGATCTCGCGGTTCCGGAAGGCGTTCTTGAGCACCGAGTAGGCGTGCTCGCCCTTGCAGAGGACCATCACGCCCGAGGTGCCGACGTCCAGACGCTGCACGATGCCCTGGCGCTCGGAGGCGCCGCTGGTGGCGATCCGGACGCCGGCAGCACGCAGGTGCCCGACGACCGTGGGCCCGGTCCAGCCCATGGAGGGGTGGACAGCGACACCGACGGGCTTGTCGACCACGACGATCGCGTCGTCCTCGTGGATGATCCCGATGCCCTCGACCAGCTCGGCGACGACCTCGAGACGGTCCTCCATGGCCGGCAGCGTCACCTCGAGCACGGTCCCCGGCACGAGCCGTTCGGACTTGGACACCTCCGCCCCGTCGACGAGCACCAGGCCGGTGGCGACCAGCTCGGCCGCGCGCGTCCGGGAGATGCCGAACATCCGCGCCAGTCCGGCGTCGACGCGCTCACCGGCCATGCCCTCCGGCACCGGCATGGTCCGCTGCTCTCCCTGGTCCGGCCCGGTCATCGCTCCTCGCGGCTGCCGTCGAGGTGGACTCCCCGGAAGACCTGGACCACGATGATCAGGGCCCCGATGTTGATGCAGATGTCGGCCACGTTGAACACCGGCCAGTTGGGCAGCTGCAGGAAGTCGACCACGTGCCCATGGAGTGGTGCCGGCGCCCGGAGGAGCCGGTCGACGAGGTTGCCCAGGATGCCGGCGAGAACCAGCCCGATGCCCCACGCGTACCCGGTGGTGCGGACCCGGGCGGCGAACCAGCAGACCACCACGACCGCGCAGATGGCGAAGACCGAGATGAGGGCCGTGAACTGCGTGCCGGTGCTGAACGCCGCACCGGGATTGCGCGCCAGGGTCAGTCGCAGCAGCGAGTCCACGACGGGCACGGGATCCCGGTCGGTGAGGTAGTGCACCGCGAGCACCTTGGTGACCTGGTCGATCGCCAGGGCGACGACGGCCACCGCTGCGAGGAGGAGGGTCCGGGTCTTGTGGCCGCTGGTCAGCGACGCTCCTCGCGTTGCTTGCATGTCATGCACAGTGTGGCACGTGGGAAGGCCATCAACCGATTCTTGCCGATGGGGTTCCCGCAGGACTCGCACACGCCGTAGGTGCCTGCTGCGATGCGCTCCAGGGCACGCTCCGACTGGGCGAGCATGTCGCGGGCGTTGTTGACGATGGTCATCTCCTGGTCCCGCTCGAAGGTGGCGGACCCGATGTCCGCCTGGTCACTGCCGGCGTCCTCGCCGGCGTCGCGCATCAGCACCGTGAGCTCGCCCTGCGCCTCCGCCAGCTCGGCAGTGAGGCGCTTGACGTCGTCATCGAGCTGGCCGCGCACCTCGCCGAGCTCGGCCTTGGTCCACGGCTCCTCCGCCTCGAGGACGACCAGGCTGGCCGGCTTGGTGGTGGCCGTGCTCTTCCTGACGGGGGCCTTCTTGGCGGGCGCCTTCTTCGCGGGAGCCTTCGTGGCCGTCGTCTTCTTCGTGGCCGTCTTCTTCGTGGCCGTCTTCTTGGCGGGAGCCTTGGTGGCCGCCGTTGTCGTCGCCTTCTTCTTCGTGGTCGCGGGCTTGGCCGGTGCCTTCTTCGCGGTCGTCTTCTTCGTGGTCGCGGGCTTTCCCGGTGCCTTCTTCGCGGGAGCCTGCTTCGCCGCCGGCGCCTTCTTGGCCGTCTTCTGGGCGGCCGCCTTCGCCGTCGACTTCTTCGCGGGTGCGGCGGCAGCCTCTGCCGACTTGCCCCGTGACACCACCTTGCGAGCTGCGGCACCGGCCCGGCTCACCAGGGAGCGCTTCGCGGTGGCGGTCTTGGTGGCGGCCTTCTTCTGGGCCATGGGCGCTGCCCCCGTCAGTCAGGATGTATGACCTGCGTCATATCGGTCGGGCGCGAGGATATGTCCCAGCACCCCCCTTCTCAACTCGCCACGACGCGGAACCCCCGTAATCGAGGTGAAGCAGCGATCGCCGGTCTGGCAGACTGGTCCTCGCCGCAGGACGTCGATGGGACGAGTAGCCCGCCGTACGACGCAGAGCGACCCGGGGACGGTGTGAGCCCGGGAGTACGACGGCAGGCGAAGATCACCCGGAGTCGCCGGAGGAAACGTCGACCTCTTCGCGAGGCCGACCGGAGTAGAACCGGCGGCGGCAGACCCGACCGGGTCACCTGATGAAGAGGGCCGGCAGCACCGCGCGACGCGGCCGGTCAAGGAGGGTGGTACCGCGGGGACCGGGAGACCGGACCTCGTCCCTTCGTTGGAACCCAGCAGCTCCACCGACGAAGCAGGACGAAGGACAACGTGAACGACTCCGGATCCCAGCGGGCGCACTACCGCCCGGTCCCGCCGCAGGTCGACCTCCCGGCGCTGGAGCGCGGCGTGCTCGCCTTCTGGCGTGAGCACGGCACGTTCGAGAAGTCCGTGGCCCGCAACGAGGGCCGGCAGACCTGGACGTTCTTCGAGGGACCACCGACCGCGAACGGCCGGCCCGGGACCCACCACGTCGAGTCGCGGACGTTCAAGGACATCTTCCCGCGGTTCCGGACGATGCAGGGCTACCAGGTCAACCGCAAGGGTGGCTGGGACTGCCACGGCCTGCCCGTGGAGCTGGCGGTCGAGAAGGAGCTCGGCTTCTCCGGCAAGGCCGACATCGAGGCGTTCGGCATCGCCGAGTTCAACGAGCGCTGCCGCGAGTCCGTGCAGCGCTACGTCGACCTCTGGGAGGAGATGACCGACCGGATGGGTTGCTGGCTCGACATGCGCGACCCCTACCGGACCATGGACACCAGCTACATCGAGTCGGAGTGGTGGGCCCTCAAGCAGATCCACGACCGTGGCCTCCTCGTGGAGGACTACCGGGTGGCGCCGTACTGCCCGCGGTGCGGCACGGCATTGTCCGACCACGAGCTGGCGCAGGGCTACGAGACGGTCACCGACCCCTCGGTCTACGTGCGGTTCCCGTTGACCTCCGGCCCCTACGCCGGTGCGGCCGACCTGCTCGTCTGGACCACGACGCCGTGGACGCTGGTCTCCAACGCGCTCGTCGCGGTGCACCCCGAGCTGACCTACGTCACGGCGAGCAAGGACGGCGAGACGCTCGTCGTCGCCGAGGTGCTCGTGGAGAAGGCCCTGGGCGAGGGATGGAGCATCGGCGACAGGTTTACCGGAGCCGACATGGTCGGCTGGACCTACCAGCGGCCCTTCGAGCTGGTCGAGTGGCCGGCCCGCACCGACGGCCACGACCTGCCCGACGCGCACTTCGTCGTCACCGAGGACTACGTCACCGCCGAGGACGGGACCGGTCTGGTGCACCAGTCCCCCGCCTTCGGCGAGGACGACTTCCTCTCCTGCCGCCGCAACGGCGTGGCGATGGTCAACCCCATCGACGCCCAGGGTCACTTCCTCGACACGGTGCCGCTGGTCGGCGGCCAGTTCTTCCGGCACGCCAACACCGACCTGGTCGCCGACCTGACCGCACGAGGCCTGCTGCTCCGGCACCTGCCCTACGAGCACAGCTACCCGCACTGCTGGCGCTGCCACACGGCGCTGCTCTACTACGCCCAGCCGTCGTGGTACATCCGGACCACCGCGGTCAAGGACGAGCTGCTGCGCGAGAACGAGAAGACCAACTGGTTCCCGGGCACCATCAAGCACGGCCGCTACGGCGACTGGCTCGAGAACAACATCGACTGGGCGCTCTCGCGCAGCCGCTACTGGGGGACTCCGCTGCCGATCTGGCGCTGCGCAGAGGGACACCAGACCGCGGTCGGCTCGCTGCAGGAGCTCACGAAGCTCACCGGGGAGGACCAGTCGCGCCTGGACCCGCATCGCCCGTACGTCGACGCGGTGACCTTCACCTGCCCGCACGCGGACTGCCGCGAGCAGGCCCGCCGGGTGCCCGAGGTCATCGACGCCTGGTTCGACTCCGGCTCCATGCCGTTCGCCCAGTGGGGCTACCCGCACCTGCCGGGGTCCGCGGAGGAGCTCGAGAGCGCCTACCCGGCGGACTTCATCTGCGAGGCGATCGACCAGACCCGGGGCTGGTTCTACTCACTGATGGCCGTCGGGACGCTGGTCTTCGACGAGTCGTCGTACCGCAACGTGCTCTGCCTGGGCCACATCCTGGCCGAGGACGGCCGGAAGATGAGCAAGCACCTGGGCAACATCCTCGAGCCGATCCCGCTGATGGACGAGCACGGCGCTGACGCGGTGCGCTGGTTCATGGCCTGCAGTGGGTCGCCCTGGTCCGCTCGGCGGGTGGGGAACACCACCATCCAGGAGACGGTCCGCAAGGTGCTGCTGACCTACTGGAACTCCGTGGCGTTCCAGGTGCTCTATGCCAACACGGCCGGCTGGACGCCCGCCGACGGTGCTCCGCCGGTGACCGAGCGCCCGGTGCTCGATCGCTGGCTGCACGCCGAGACGGCACGGCTGGTGCTGGCCGTCACCGCGGCCTACGAGGCGTTCGACACCCAGCGCATCGGCACCCTGGTCTCCACGTTCGTCGACGACCTGTCGAACTGGTACGTGCGGCGGTCGCGCCGCCGCTTCTGGGACGGTGACCCGGCCGCCCTGCAGACGCTGCACGACGCGCTCCGCACGCTGACCCAGCTGATGGCGCCACTGACTCCGTTCATCACCGAACGGGTGTGGGGCGACGTGGTCCGGCCGGTCGAGGCGGACGCAGCGGAGTCGGTGCACCTGTCGCAGTGGCCGGAGGCCCGGCCCGGCGCCGTCGACGAGGAGCTGTCCGCCTCGGTGCAGCTGGCCCGCCGCCTCGTCGAGCTGGGCCGCTCGGCCCGGGCGGAGGCCAGGGTGCGCACCCGCCAGCCGCTCCGGCGCGCCCTGGTGGCGACGTCGGCCTACGAGCGGCTCAGCGACGAGCTGCGCGCGGAGGTGTGCGAGGAGCTCAACATCGGTGCGCTGGAGCCGCTGTCGGGCGCCGGCGCCGATCTGGTGGAGTATGCGGCGAAGGGCAATTTCCGAGCACTCGGCAAGCGGTTCGCCAAGGACACCCCGAAGGTCGCCGCTGCCATCTCCGCGGGCGACGCCGCGTCCCTCGCCGCTGCGCTCAAGGAGCACGGCTCCGCCGCGGTGCAGTACGACGGCCACACCGTGGAGGTGGGGCCGGACGAGGTGATCCTCTCGGAGCGGCCGCGCGAGGGCTGGTCGGTCGTCAACGAGCAGGGCGAGACGGTCGCCCTGGACCTCGAGATCACCCCGCAGCTGCGCCGTGCCGGCCTCGCCAGGGAGGCGATCCGACTGGTGCAGGAGGCCCGGAAGGCCTCCGGCTTCGACGTCAGCGACCGGATCTCCCTGGTGTGGGCGGCCGACGGGGAGGTCGCCGACGCCCTGGCCGAGCACGCCGGGCTGGTCGCCGACGAGGTGCTCGCTGCCCGGATGGAGCGCGCGCCGGGCGCCGACGGCCTCGACCAGCGTGAGGACGACCTCGGCCTGGCGTTCCGGGTGGAACGAGTCTGATGAGGCAGGAAGGGCCGGCACCCTCGCGGGTGCCGGCCCTTCCTGTGCGCGCGGCGTCGGGGTGAGGGCGCTCAGCTGTTGTCGCCGGACTCCTCGCCGAGGATGGACTTGAGCCGCTTGGGAGCGTGCGCCGGGTCGCCGATGGCCGGTGCGTGGCTGTCACCGTTGCCGTCGAGTGCCTCGAGCTGCTGGGTGAAGTAGCTGCGCAGGCGGCTGCGGTACTCCCGCTCGAAGGACCGCAGGTTCTCGATCTCCACGGTGAGGCTGTCGCGCTCCTTCTCGAGCCCGCCGAAGATCTCCTTGCGCCGGGCCTCGGTCTCGCTGTCGAGCATCGTCGCGCGGGTGCGAGCGTCCTGCTCGAGGCGGTCGGTCTTGGTCTTGGTCTCCGCCTCCAGCCGCTCGGCCTTGGTGCGCGCGGCGGCGACGATCTTGTCGGCCTCCTCCTTGGCGTCACCGACGAGCTCGTCGGCGTTGCGGGTGGCGATCTCGAGCAGCCGTGCCGCGGCGCTCGAGGCGTCCGCGACGGTGGTCACCTTGATCTCCTGCGCGGCCGGCGTCGGTGCGGCCGCGACCGGGGCGGGCTCCGGCTTGCTCTCCACGGGCGCGGGCGCCGGGGTGGGGGCTGCGCTCTCCGACGAACGGCCCTGCTGGGCTGCGCTCAGCTTGCTGCGGAGGTCGTCGTTCTCCTTGTTGAGTCGCTCCAGCTCCGCCTCGACCTCGTCGAGGAACTGGTCGACCTCACCCATGTCGTAGCCCTCACGGAGCCGGACCGGAGTAAAGCGCTTGTTGCTCACGTCCTCAGGCGTCAGCGTCATGACCTCACCCAATTCGTCGTAGTTGATGGAACGCTCTTGCGCGGATTGAACAATAGCCCGAACGCGTGGCCGGAATCACCCGCCCCCTCAGAGGAGCACGCTGTCGTTGATCGCCAGCAGCAGGTAGCAGATCAGCAGCACCACCAGGAAGCTGAGGTCGAGCGCCATCCCGCCGATGCGGATCGGCTTGAACACCTTGCGGAACGCCCGGATCGGCGGGTCGGTGGCCGTGTAGACGCCCTCCAGCGCGACCAGGACCGGGCCCTTCGGCGCCCAGTGGCGGGCGAAGACCTGGATCCAGTCGACCACCAGCCTGACGAACAGCAGGATGATGAAGACCCAGAGCACATAGTGGATGACCACACCGACGGCGAACACGCCCAGAGTGTAGGGGGACGGCCCAGGCTGCCGGGTGACCGGTCAGCTCTGGTTGAAGAAGCCGTTCTCGGCGATCCGCTGCTTGTCCTCGGCGGCCACCGAGACGTTCGGCGGGCTGAGCAGGAACACCTTGTTGGTCACCCGCTCGATCGAACCGCGCACCGAGAACACCAGGCCGGCGGCGAAGTCGACGAGGCGCTTGGCGTCGGCGTCGGACATCTCGGAGAGGTTCATGATCACCGGGATCCCGTCGCGGAAGTTCTCGCCGATGACGCGGGCCTCGTTGTAGGTGCGCGGGTGCAGCGTGGTGATCCGGGACAACGGGGCGACGGCGGTTGCGGGAGCGGCCGGCGCGTGGCCGCGCGCAGGCGCCGCGGAACGACGGCGCTCGGAGATGCTCGACACGGGCCGCGGCACCGCGTCGCCCGACGCGGTCACCGGGTCAGCGCTGCGACGAGCGGGCTCGTCGTAGCCGGCATCGAGGTCGGCGTAGTCGCCCTCGGCGTCCTCGAACAGTCCGAGGTAGACGCCCATCTTCCGCATCGCGCCGCTCATGGTTCCTCTTCCTCATCCGCCGCGGTGGTGGCGGACTCCTGTGGGTGCAAGCTCGATTCGGACATTACTTGACTCGGGGCCGCGGACCGAGCACCGCGGAGCCAATCCGTACGTGTGTCGCGCCGCATTTCACGGCCTGCTCGAGGTCGCCGCTCATGCCGGCGGAGATCCAGCTCGCCGCCGGCTCCTGGGCCCGCACCGACTCCGCGACGCGCGCGAGCCGCTCGAAGGCCGCGGTCGGGTCCTCGCCCAGCGGGGCGACCGCCATCACGCCGCGCAGGCGGAGGGAACCGGCCTGCTGGATCGCCTCGACGAGGTCCGGCACCTCGGCGGGATCGGCACCGTTGCGGTGCCCCGCGCCGGGCGGATCGAGGCTGACCTGGACGAGCACGTCGAGGTCGCGGCCCCGCTCGTGTGCGCCGCGCTGCAACGGCCCGACCAGCTTGGTGCGGTCGACGCTCTCGACGACGTCGGCGTACGACGCGACGGCGGCGGCCTTGTTGCTCTGCAGTCCCCCGACGAAGTGCCAGCACAGCGGGAGGTCGGCGCACTCCGCGGCCTTCGCCTGCGCCTCCTGGTGCCGGTTCTCCCCCACGTCGGTGACCCCGAGCCCGGCCAGCAGGCGGACGTCGGAGGCCGGGAAGAACTTGGTCACCACGACCAGCTGGACGTCGTCGGGAGCGCGGCCGGCCTCGCCCGCGGCGGCGGCGATGCGCTGCCGGACCGTGTCGAGGTTGTCGCGCAGCTGCTCGCGGCGTTGCTCGCTCATGACGGCCTCCGCAGCCGGACCAGCCCCGCCTGGCGTCCCGCTCGCTGCCCGTCGCGGCGGTAGGAGAACAGCCCGGCCGACTCGCGGGTGCATCGGGAGACGTCCTGGACAGAGACGCCGGCCTCCTCGAGCTGGGCGCGGACACCGGCGCCGATGTCCAGGGCAGGGGTGCCCCAGCTCGTTGTACTGGCCGCGGCGGGGACGACGTCGGCCACCTCGGCGCGCATCTCGGCCGGCACCTCGTAGCAGACACCGCAGACGTGCGGGCCGATCCAGGCCGTGAGCCGGTCGGCTCCGTGGGTGCGCAGCCCGGCGACCGCCTTCGGGACGATGCCGGCGGCCAGGCCCGGTCGACCGGCGTGCACCGCCCCCGCGAGGCTTCGGTCGAGATCGGCCAGCAGGACCGGGACGCAGTCGGCGACCCGCACCATCAGGACCAGGTCCGGGGTGTCGGTGACCAGCCCGTCACAGGTCACCCGCGCGCCGGTCGCGTCCTGGGCGTCGACGCAGACGACCGCGTCGCCGTGCACCTGCTGCATGTCCACGAGCGCACTGCCGGGGTCGAGGTCGGGGGCGAAGTCGGCGAGCACCCGGGTGAGGTTCGTTGCAACGGCCTGGTCGTCGTCCCCCGTGTTGATGCCGAGGTTGAGCTCGTCGTAGGGGACGCCGCTGACCCCGCCGTACCTGTCCGTGAAGGCCAGGTCGACGGGGCCGGCGGTCGTTCGAAAGGCGTACACCCGGTGCGTCGGCTCCCCTACTTGAGGAAGTCGGGGACGTCGAGCTCGTCGTCGTCGAAGGTCGGCCGGGTCGCCGGACGCGGCGCCGGGCTGCCCACCTGCGCACCGACGGTGACGGGCTCCTTGCGGGGCGCCTGCTGACGACGCTCCTCGGCCATCGCGCGCGCGGCCGCCTTGGTCTCCTCCTGGCTCTGCACCGGCTTGGGCTCGGGAGTGGGTCGACGCAGGGCCGGCGCCTCCTCACGACGCTTGGGCCGGCCACCCTCGAAGCCGGCGGCGATCACCGTCACCCGCACCTCGTCGCCCAGCGCGTCGTCGATGGTGGCGCCGAAGATGATGTTGGCGTCGTTGTGCACTGCCTCGGAGACCATCGCGGCCGCCTCGTTGATCTCGAACAGGCCGAGGTCCGACCCACCCGCGATCGAGAGCAGGACGCCCTGGGCACCGTCGATCGACTCCTCCAGCAGGGGGCTGGAGACGGCGAGCTCGGCTGCCTCGAGCGCGCGGTTCTCACCCCGCGCCGAGCCGATGCCCATCAGGGCCGAGCCGGCGTTGGACATCACCGACTTCACGTCGGCGAAGTCGAGATTGATCAGGCCGGGCGTGGTGATCAGGTCGGTGATGCCCGAGACGCCCTGCAGCAGCACCTGGTCGGCCTGCTTGAAGGCGTCCAGCATCGAGACGTTGCGCTCGGAGATGGAGAGCAGCTTGTCGTTGGGGATGACGATGAGAGTGTCGACCTCCTCGCGGAGCGCCGCGATGCCCTCCTCGGCCGAGGTGGCGCGGCGGCGGCCCTCGAAGGCGAACGGCCGGGTGACCACCCCGATGGTGAGCGCGCCGATCGAGCGGGCGATCTTGGCCACCACGGGGGCTCCACCGGTGCCGGTGCCACCGCCCTCACCGGCAGTGACGAACACCATGTCGGCGCCCTTGAGGACCTCCTCGATCTCGTCGGCGTGGTCCTCGGCGGCCTCCGCGCCCACGGCCGGGTTCGCACCGGCACCGAGACCACGGGTCTTCTCGCGGCCGATGTCGAGCTTGACGTCGGCGTCGCTCATCAACAGTGCTTGCGCGTCGGTGTTGATGGCAATGAACTCCACGCCCCTCAGACCGACCTCGATCATCCGGTTGACGGCGTTGACTCCACCTCCACCAATGCCGACGACCTTGATCACGGCCAGGTAGTTCTGTGGTGCTGCCACGATGGGTGCCTCTCGCTTGTGGTGGTGTCGCTGTTGTCCGGGGAAGCACCTCTGGCCTTCCGAACTCTAACCCTCCAGTAGAAGGTTATAGTTATGTCAACCTGAGGTGGTGAGACCAAGGTAGGCACGTACCGCAGCGAATCTGCGGCAACACGCCGTACTCAGCGCGTGGTGGGCCGGCCCGGCACGCTGACGTCGATCTCGCTGACCCGGGCCGGCCTGGTCCGGCGCAGCAGCACCTCGAGGACCTCGGCCTTCTGCGCCGAGCTCTCCGCGCTCCCCCACAGCACCCGGCGTCCGTCGTGCAGCAGCAGGGAGATCCGGTCCACCGACGCCACGTCGAGGTAATTGACCTTGCCTGCCACCGATGTGGGCAGCGAGCCGATCACGTGGGCGGCCTCGGCCAGCGCCTCCGTACGCACATCCGGGGCCGTGCGGATCAGTGGCAGCCCGGGCGGGCGCTCGGCGTAGCGGTGGAACAGCACGCCCTCATCGTCGACCGCCTTGGTGCCCTCCCCCCAGCTCACCACCGCCACCGGGGCGCGTTCGGTGACCGTGATCCGCACGGTGTGCGGCCACGACCGGGACACGTCGGCCTCCCTGACGGCCGGGATGGTCTCGACGCGCGCCTCCACCGCGGCCAGGTCGACGCGCGCGAGCTGCTCGCCCTCGGGCACGTTCGCCACGGACTCGACGCGGACGCCGCTGAGCTCGCGCACTCCGGTGACCTCCACGCCGGTCACCGTCATCGCGCCGGAGAAGTAGACGAGCCAGGCCCCCGTCACGACGACGACTGCGGCCAGCGCGGTGACGATCCACGGCCGCGCCCGGCGCAGGCGGGCCCGCAGCCGCCGACGGAGGAAGTCGCGCCGGCCGACCGCCACGGTCCGCTCGTCCGGCGCGGTCGTACGACGGTCAAGCATCGTCATCGGAATCCCCAGTGGTGTCGCTGTGCCTGACCCCGGGACCACGCGCGCGCTCGGCGAGGAGGTCGAGCACCTCCGGACCGATCAGGGTGACGTCGCCGGCGCCGAGGGTGAGCACCAGGTCGCCGGGCCTGGCCCGCTCGACCAGGTGGCCGGGGACCGCGGACCAGGACGGCTCGAGCAGCACGCGCTCGGCCGGGAGTGGCACCGCGTCGGTGATGAGTCGTGAGGTGACGCCGGGCTCGGGCTGCTCGCGGGCGACGTAGATGTCCATCACCACGACCTCGTCAGCGGCGCCGAGCTCACGGCCCATCTCGGCGCCGAAGATGCGGGTGCGCGAGACCATGTGCGGCTGGAAGGCGACGACCACGCGACCGCCCGCGGCGAGGGCGCGTGCGGCCTGCAGGTCACCGGCGATCTCGCGCGGGTGGTGGGCGTAGCTGTCGTAGACCCGGACGCCGCCGACCTCGCCCTTGAGCTCCATGCGCCGCCGGGTGCCGGTGAAGGCACCGAGGCCCCGGGCCAGCTCGTCGAACCCGAACCCGAGCCGGAGCCCCGCGGCGAGCGCAGCCAGGGCGTCGAGCACGTAGTGGTGCCCGGGCACCTGCAGCTCGACGTCGCCGAGGCGTCGGCCCCCGTCCACCACGGCGAACCGGGACCGGGCGCCGGCCATGGTGATGCCTTCGGCGCGCACCTCCGCCTCGGGGCCGGTGCCGACGGGGACGACGACGACGCCGCGCTCGCGTGCCGTGGCCACGAGCTCCGTGGCGCCCGGGTCGTCGGTGCAGGCGACCAGGAACCCCTCGGGGTCGATGCGGTCGAGGAACTGCTCGAACGCCGCCCGGTAGGCCTCCTCGGTGCCGTAGTTGTCGAGGTGATCGGCCTCCACGTTGGTGACCAGTGCCGCGAACGGCGAGTAGACCAGGAAGGCGCCGTCGCTCTCGTCGGCCTCGGCGACGAAGAGCTCCCCGGTCCCGTCATGGGCGTTCGAGCCGGACTCGTTGAGCTCACCGCCGATGGCGAAGGACGGGTCAGCGCCACAGTGCTGCAGGGCCACGGTGAGCATCGACGTGGTCGTCGTCTTGCCGTGCGTCCCGGCCACGGCCACGACCTTGCGACCCTGCATCACCGACTCCAGCGCCGCGGAGCGGGGCAGCATCCGGATGCCGAGCCGGGTCGCCTCGACGATCTCGGGGTTGTCCTCGTGCACCGCGGTCGAGACGATCAGCGTGTCGGCTCCGTGGACGTTCTCCGCCGCATGACCCACCTGACACCGGGCACCCAGGGCGCGCAGTGCGGTCAGGGTCGCCGAGTCCCGGGCGTCACTGCCGGACACCTCGATCCCCCGCGCCAGCATGATCCTTGCGATGCCGGACAGTCCGGCGCCACCGATGCCGACGAAGTGCACCCGGCCGAGCTCCTCGGCGGGCAGCAGACGTTCGGGGACCGGCACCCTCATCGCGGACCCTCCGCTGCGGCGCGTTCGACCAGGTCGGCGAGCTTCTCGTCCGCGTCGAGCGGGATGACGCCGGCCGCGGCGGCCGACATCGCCGCCAGCCGGTCGGTGTCGTGGAGGAGCTGCGGCAGAGTGGCACGTACCCACTCGGCGCTGAAGGCGGCGTCGCCGACCAGCAGCCCGCCGCCGGCGTCGACGACGGGCCGGGCGTTGAGGGCCTGCTCGCCGTTGCCGATGGGCAGCGGCACGAACACCGCGGGGAGGCCGACGCCGGAGACCTCGGTGACCGTGTTGCTGCCAGCGCGGCAGACGGCGAGGTCGGCCGCGGCGTAGGCCAGGTCCATCCGGTCGACGTACGGGACCACGACGTACGGCGCTGCGTCGGCGTCCCCGGTGGACGCGGTGAGGTCGACGCTGCCCTTCGGCCCGACGACGTGCAGCACCTGGACGCCGGCGGCGCGCAGCTGTGGCGCCGCCGCCGAGACGCCGTCGTTGAGCCGACGGGCACCCTGCGAGCCGCCCGTCACCAGCAGGGTCGGCAGGTCGGGGTCGAGACCGAAGAACGACCGGCCCTCGGAGCGCAGCGCAGCCCGGTCCAGGGTCGCGATCATCCGGCGCACCGGGAGCCCCGTGTAATGGGCGTGCCGCAGCGGCGTGTCCGGGAATGACGTGGCGACGTAGGAGGTGAACCGGGCGCCGAGCTTGTTGGCGATCCCCGGGAGCGCGTTGCCCTCGTGCACGACGAGCGGCAGCCGGCGCTTGCGGGCGGCGAGGTAGGCAGGTACGGACACGTAGCCCCCGAAGCCGACCACGACGTCGGGGTGGATCCGGTCGAGCACCGCCAGCGCCTCGTCGCGGGACGCCTTGAGCCGCAGCGGCAGGCGGAGCAGGTCGGCACCCAGCGTCCGTGACAGCGGCACCGGGGTGACCAGCTCGAGCGGGTAGCCGGCCGCCGGGATCACCTGCGTCTCCAGCCCCCGGGCTGTCCCGAGTGCCGTCACCTCGAGGTCGGGATGCCGCCGGCGCAGCGCGTCGGCCGTGGCCAGCAGCGGCGAGGTGTGGCCGGCCGACCCGCCCCCCGCCAGGAGGACGCGCTTCATCGGACCGGCTTCCGGCGGGCGCTGCGGGCGTTGACGGCCCGGCGCTCCCGCCTGCGCCGGCGCAGCTCGTGGGCGGCACCAGGCTCGGCGCGGGCGAACGAGATGAGCAGACCGAGCGCCCCGATGAAGAGCACCAGGCTGGAGCCGCCGTAGGACACCAGGGGCAGCGGGATGCCGATCACGGGGAGCAGCGCCAGCACCATGCCGATGTTGATCACGACGTGGGCCATCAGCCAGATGACGATGCCGGCGGCGCTGTACTTGACGAACAGGTTGTCGGCCTCGAGGGCCACCCTGATGCCGGCGTAGGCGATGGTGAGGAACAGCACCAGCACCAGCAGCGTGCCGACGAGGCCGAGCTCCTCACCGAGCACGGCGAAGATGAAGTCGGTGTGCGCCTCCGGCAGGTTGCCCCACTTCTGCTGGCTGGCGCCGATGCCCTTGCCGAGGATGCCGCCGCTGGCCATCCCGAGGATGCCGTGCCCGGCCTGCCAGCCGGAGTTCTGGAAGTCGTTGAAGGGGTTCACGAACGAGGTGATCCGCTGCAGTCGCTCGGGACTGCTCGCCGCCAGGTAGAGCGCCCCGACGCTGACCACGCTCACCGCCGCGACGAAGAGCCGTGCCGGCACCCCGACCACCCAGAGCATGCCGAGGGTGATCGCGAACAGCACCAGGGCGGTGCCCAGGTCGCCGCCGACCAGGACCAGGCCGGTGATGAACAGGCTCACCGGCGCGACCGGCAGGACGAGGTGTCGCCAGGTGTGCAGGAGCCGGTCCTTGCGGGCGAACACGTCGGCGCACCACAGGATCAACGCGAACTTGGCCATCTCGGAGGGCTGCACCTGCACCGGGCCGAGCCCGAGCCAGTTCTGGTTGCCGTTGACCTCGACGCCCAGCGAGGTCTGGGTCAGCACCAGCATCACGGCCGAGACGATCAGGGCCGGCCACGCCGCGAACCGGATCATCCGCAGCGGCAGCCGCGAGACCAGCCAGGCGCACGGCAGCGCGATGACCACCCACATCAGCTGCTTGGTCGCCCAGTAGTAGCTGTTGCCGTCGTGGTGCTTGTAGGAGTCCACGCTCGAGGCGGAGAGCACCATCACCATGCCGATGGCCAGCAGCAGGCCACTGGCGCCGAGGAGCAGGTAGTAGGGCGTCAGCGGCCGGTCGAGCACCCGACGCACCGAGGCCCGCCAGGCACCGAGGCCGTCCCGGACCCGGGGACCGGACTGCGCGGTGACGCTCAACGGTTCCTCCTGGTCGCTGCCTCTTCTGCTATCCGCCGGCCCGCCGCATCCGGTGCACCGCTTCGACGAAGGCGTCTCCACGCGCGCCGTAGTTGGCGAACATGTCCATGGAGGCGCATCCGGGAGCCAGGAGCACGGTGTCGCCCGGCTTCGCCAGGCTGGCCGCAGCCCCCACGACGCGATCCATCGGACCGGTGTGCCCAGTCTCGCCGTCGGCCACCTCGATCACGGGCACATCAGGCGCGTGTCGCGAAAGCGCGTCCCGGATCACCGGTGCGTCCCGCCCCAGGAGTACGACGCCGCGCAGTCGGCCGCGCACGGCCTGGACGAGGTCGTCGAAGCGGGCACCCTTGGCCAGCCCGCCGGCGATCCACACGACCGGGTCGTAGGCCTGCAGCGACGCCTGGGCGGCGGGCGGGTTGGTGGCCTTGGAGTCGTCGACCCAGGTGACTCCTTCGAACGTGCCCACCTCGGCAATGCGGTGCCCGTCGGGCCGGAACGCCCTCAGCGCCTCCCGCACGGCGGCGGCAGGGACGCCGTGCGACCGGGCCAGCGCAGCGGCGGCGAGGGCGTTCTGGACGAAGTGCGGCGCCCGGCTGGCGAGGTCGTCGAGCGTGGCCAGCTCGGCCGCCGAGGTCTGCCGCTCGGTGACGAAGGCGCGGTCGGCGAGCACGTCGTCGACCACCCCGAGCATCCCGACCTGCGGGACCCCGAGGGTGAAGCCGATCGCGCGGGCTCCCTCCTGCACGTCGGCGTCCACCACGAGCTGCTCGGTGACCGGGTCGGCGACGTTGTAGACGCAGGCACGCTCGACGTCGCGGTAGATGCGGGCCTTGTCGGCGGTGTAGTCGGCCATCGAGGCATACCAGTCGAGGTGGTCCTCGGCGACGTTGAGCACGGCCGCCGACTCCGCGCGCACGGAGTCGGTGTAGTGCAGCTGGAAGCTGGAGAGCTCGACGGCGAGGACGTCGTACGGCTCAGGATCCATCACCGCCTCCACGATCGGGAGCCCGACGTTCCCGCAGGCGACCGTGCGGAGCCCGGCCCTGCGCAGCATCGACTCCAGCATCTGCACGGTCGTGGTCTTGCCGTTGGTGCCCGTCACGGCGAGCCACGGCGCCGGCCGGGTCGGGTCGCGCAGCCGCCAGGCGAGCTCCACCTCGCCCCAGACCGGGATGCCGCGGGCGGTCGCCTGGGCCAGCAGCGGTGCGTCCGGCCGCCACCCCGGTGACGTGACCACCAGGTCGACGTCGTCGGGCAGCGTGGCGGTCGCCCCCTCGCCCAGCCGCACCGTCGCGCCCAGCACCTCGAGCAGCTCCGCGCGCTCCTCCTTGCCGTCGGCCCTCTCGTCGACCGCGGTCACGGTGGCGCCGAGGTGGGTGAGGTTGTCGGCCGCGGCGAAGCCGGAGACGCCGAAGCCGGCCACGACGGCGCGCACACCGGCCCAGGAGTCGTGCCGGCCCAGCTCGTGCACCTCGGTCACGTGCCGGCCACCCACTCGGCGTAGAAGACCCCCATCCCGGCGGCGACGAAGAAGCCGGCGATCAGCCAGAAGCGCACGACGACGGTGACCTCCTCCCAGCCCTTCAGCTCGAAGTGGTGGTGCAGCGGCGCCATCCGGAAGATCCGCTTGCCCTTGCTGACCTTGAAGTAGCCGACCTGCAGGATCACCGAGAGCGTCTGGATCACGAACAGCCCGCCGAGCAGCCCGAGGAGCAGCTCCGTGCGGGTCAGCACCGCGATGCCGGCCAGGGCGCCGCCCAGCGCGAGGGAGCCGGTGTCGCCCATGAAGATCTGCGCCGGGGAGGCGTTGAACCACAGGAATCCGAAGCAGGCGCCGGTGATCGCCGCGCACACCACCGCCAGGTCGAGCGGGTCCCGGACGTCGTAGCAGCTCGCGCTCGGGTTGGTCAGGCAGGACTGGTTGTTCTGCCAGATGTTGACCAACGTGTAGGCGCCGAAGACGAGGATCGACGAGCCGGCGGCGAGGCCGTCGAGGCCGTCGGTGAGGTTGACCGCGTTGCTGGCGCCTGCGATGAGCAGCACGATCAGCACGACGGCGAGGACCATCGGCAGCGTCAGCCACGGGATGTCGCGGGTGAAGGAGATGGCGCGCGAGGCCGGCGTCGTACCGCTCCCGTCGGTGAGCGGGTGCACCGGCCACAGCACCAGCCAGGCGAACACCACCGCGATCAGCGTCTGGCCGACGAACTTCGCCTTGCTCCGCAGGCCGAGGTTGCGCTGCTTGTAGATCTTGATGAAGTCGTCCAGGAACCCGACGGTCCCCAGCCCGACGAACAGGAAGAGCAGCAGCAGCACCGACGCGCTCGGGTGGCCGCCGGTGACCAGCTTGGCGAGGAAGTAGGACACCACCGTGGCCAGCACGATGACCAGGCCGCCCATGGTGGGCGTGCCGCGTTTGGTGTGGTGCGTCGTCGGACCGTCGTCCCGGATGAGCTGGCCGTAGCCCCTGGCGGCGAACAGCCGGATGGCGAAGCGGGTGCCGAGCAGGGTGAGCACCAGGGACAAGCCCCCGGCGAGCAGGATCGCCCTCACCGCGTCGCCTCCTTCCCCGGCTCCCTGTCACCGGGCTCCCTGTTGTCGGGCTGCCTGAGCAGCTCCTCGGCGATCCGTTCGAAGCCACCGGCCCGGGACGCCTTCACCAGCACCACCTCGGTGCCCCGGACATTGTTCCTCACCGCCGCGGCCGCCTCGGGCACGGTGTCGAAGTACCGCGCCGCCGGGTCTGCCTCGGCGATCGCCCGGGCGCCCTCCCCGGCCACGTAGACCTGGTCGATGCCGAGCTCCCGGGCCAGCCGTCCGACCACGCGGTGCTCCGCCGCCGCGTCCTCGCCGAGCTCGCGCATCTCACCGAGGACCGCGACGGTCGGCCGCCCCGACCGGTCGCCGATGCCGGCGAGGGTCTCGAGCGCGGCCCGCATCGAGTCGGGGTTGGCGTTGTAGGCGTCGTTGACCACGACCAGGCCGTCGGCCCTTTCGTGCAGCTCCATCCGCCAGCGCGACAGGCGCTCGACCGCGCCGAGCGCCTCGGTGACGTCGCGGAACGGGCAGCCTGCGGCCACGGCCGCGGCGACCGCCGCGGCCGCGTTGCCGGCCTGGTGGGCACCGAGCAGCTGCAGCTGTACGGCGATCTCCTCGCCGCCGTGCCGGAGGGTCACGGCCGGGCGCCCGAGCTCGTCGGTGACGACGTCGAGCAGCCGGACGTCGTCGCCGGCCCGTCCGTAGGTCCACACCCGCGCCGCAGTCCGATCGGCCATCGCGGCCACCATCGGGTCGTCGGCGTTGAGCACCGCGGCACCCTCCGGGGTGAGCACCTCGACGAGCTCGCCCTTGGCCTGCGCGATGTTCTCGCGGGAGCCGAACTCGCCCAGGTGCGCCTTGCCGACGTTGAGCACCAGCGAGACGTCCGGCGGCGCGATCGCGCACAGCTGGCGGAGGTGGCCGATGCCCCGGGCACCCATCTCGAGGACGAGATAGCGCGTCCCCGGCTCCGTGCGCAGCACCGTCAGCGGCAGCCCGAGCTCGTTGTTGAAGGAGCCGGACGTCGCGACGGTCGGGCCGACGCCGGCCAGCACGGCGGCGAGGAGGTCCTTGACCGAGGTCTTGCCCTGCGACCCCGTGACGGCCAGCACCGTCAGCGGCACCTCCGCCGCCCGGCGCCGGGCCAGCACCGTGCGGGCGAGCTCCTGCAGCGCCGCCTCGACGTCGGCGACGACCACGGTGGGCACGCCGGTCGGTCGCGAGCCGAGCACCGCGACGGCGCCGGCGGCCACCGCCTGGCCGGCGTGGTCGTGGCCGTCGGCCCGCTCCCCGGCGAAGGCGGCGAAGAGGCCGCCCGACACCGGGGTTCGCGTGTCCAGGAACGCCGCGCCGGTCACCTCGGTGTCCGGGTCGGCGTCGTGCAGCTGGCCCCCGGTGATCTCGGCGACGTCGGCCAGTGACAGCGGGATCATGCTCCACCCCCGTCCGGGAGGTGCTCGAGCGCCGCGCGGAGCTGGTCGCGGTCGTCGAAGGGGTGCACCACGCCGGCGACCTCCTGGCCGGTCTCGTGCCCCTTGCCGGCGACCAGCACGGTGTCCCCCGGAGCTGCCATCGCGACGGCGTACCTGATGGCGGCGCCACGGTCGCCGATCTCGTGCACCTCGGCTCGGCCGCTCCGGGCGCCGGCGACCAGGGCAGCCCTGATCGCCGCGGGGTCCTCGGTGCGCGGGTTGTCGTCGGTCACGACGAGCACGTCCGCCAGGCGACCGCCGATCTCCCCCATCAGCGGGCGCTTGCCCGGGTCACGGTCACCTCCCGCGCCGATGAGCAGGATCAGCCGGCCGGTGGTGACGGGCCGGAGTGCCGCCACGGCGGCCTCGACCGCATCGGGCTTGTGGGCGTAGTCGACCACGGCCAGGAAGTCCTGCCCCGCGTCGATGCGCTCGAGGCGGCCCGGCACGCCCCCGGCCCTCGCGATGCCGGCGGCCACCCGCGCGGGGTCGTAGCCGGCCTCTCCGGCGAGGGCGACGGCACAGAGGGCGTTGGCGACGTTGTAGCCGCCGGCCAGCTGCACGGCGGCCGGGATCCGGTCACCGGCGGGCGTGATGATCGTGAAGGACGACCCGTCCCGGTCCAGCTGCACGTCGTCGGCGCGCCAGTCCGCCGGGGCGCCCGACGGCGAGAACGTGCGCATCGGGATCCCGGCCCGCTCCAGCAGCCGCCGTCCGTGGGGGTCGTCGACGTTCGTCAGTCCGAGCAGCGCGCGCTCGGGGGTGAACAGGGACGCCTTGGCGGCGAAGTACTCCTCCATGTCGGCGTGGAAGTCGAGGTGGTCACGGCCGAGGTTGAGGAACGCGGCCACGTCGAAGCGGACGCCGTCGACGCGTCCCATCACCAGGGCATGGCTCGAGACCTCCATGACGCACCCCTCGACGTGGCGTTCGCGCATCACCGCGAAGAGCGCGTGCAGGTCGGGCGCCTCCGGGGTGGTCAGCGAGCTCGGCAGCTCCTCGCCGGCCACCCGGGTGCCGATCGTGCCGATGACCGCGGCCCGGATGCCGGCCTGCTCCAGGCCGCCCTCGAGCAGGCGGCTCGTGGTCGTCTTTCCCTGCGTGCCGGTGATCGCCATCAGCGTCAGCGACGCCGCCGGGTCGTCGTACAGGCGGGCGGACAGCGCACCCAGAACGCTGCGCGGATGATCGACCACGAGGACCGGCAGGCCGGCGCCCCGGGCGGCGTCCAGGCCGGCTGCGTCGGTGAGCACCGCGACCGCGCCAGCGTCGCGGGCGGTGGTCGCGAAGTCCGCACCGTGCGCGCGGCTCCCCCGCAGGCCCACGTAGAGGTCCCCCGGCACGATCCGCTGGCTGTTCAGCGACAGCCCCGTCACGACCGGTTCGTCGGCGTCCCCGCCACCGACGAGCTGCACGTCGGCGCGCCCGCGGAGCCAGGCCGCCACCGCCGAGAGCGACGTGGGCACCGGCTCCGCCGGGCGAGGCGGGCTCTGGTCAGGCACGGGCACGAACCTATCGGCTCACCATTCGACGGGCAGGTGGGCCGGCCGGGTGCCGGTCGGCGGCACGGAGTACTTCTGCAGCAGGTAGCTGAGGATCTGCCGTACGACGGGGCCCGCGGTCGAGCCACCGCCGGCGGGTGCCTCGGGACGCTGGATCACCACGTAGACGGTGAACCGCGGCTGGTCGGCCGGTGCGAACCCGGCGAAGGACACCGCCAGCGAGCCGTCGTAGCAGCCGCAGTCCTTGCCGACCTGCTGCGCGGTGCCGGTCTTGCCCGCGACCCGGTAGCCCGGGATGGCCACGTTGGGCGCGGTGCCGGCGCCCTCGGTGGTGACCATCTCCATCATCCGGGTGACCTTGCGGGCGGTCTCGGTGCTGACGACCCGGTGCCGGGTGGTCGTCGCGGTGCCGACGGCGCCGCCGCTGGAGGACGAGGCCCGTCCCTCGACCAGGCTGGGCGAGACGAACTCGCCCCCGTTGGCGATGGTGTTGACGGCGGCCGCCATCTGCAGGGCGTTGACCGAGATGCCTTGGCCGAAGGAGATCGTGGCCTGGGTGAGGTCGGTCCACGTGGACGGGTCGGGCACCAGGCCGCGGCTCTCGCCAGGCATGCCGATGCTGGTGCGGTGCCCGAGGCCGAACTTGTCGAGGTAGCCCCAGAGCGTCTTGTGGTCGATCTGTCGCGCGGCCAGCACCGTGCCGATGTTGGACGACTTCGCGATCACGCCGGCCAGGGTGAGCCGCAGCTGCTCGTGCTCGAAGTAGTCGTGGATGACCCGGTCCATCACCGGCAACGAGCCGGGCACGGTGATCCGGGTCCTCGGGGACACCAGGCCCTGGTCGATCAGGGCCGCCGCGGTGAGCACCTTCTCGACCGACCCGGGCTCGTAGACGTCGCTGAGCGCCCGGGTGCGCAGGTTGCGCTTCGGGGCGTCCGCGATGTCGTTGGGGTCGAAGGTCGGGTAGTCGGCGAGCGCGAGGATCTCGCCGGTCTTGGTGTCCAGCGCGATCGCCACACCCGACTGCGCGCGGACGCCCTCCACGGCCGTGCGCAGCACCCGCTGGGCATACCACTGCACGTCCCGGTCGATGGTGAGTCGCAGGTCGTGCCCGTCGACGGGCTTGACCTCGGTGTTCTCCCCGAGCGGGATCCGGGTCCCGCCGCCGACCTCGTAGGTCTCCTTGCCGTCGGTGCCGGCGAGCAGGTCCTCGAAGGCCAGCTCGAGGCCCGCGCCGGACGCACCCGAGCGTGGGTCCTGGGCGCCCATGAAGCCGACCAGGTTCGCCGCCACGTCGTCGGCCGGGTAGTCCCGGACCGGGTCCGGCCGGGTGTCCAGCCCCTCGTAGCCGCGGGCCTCCGCGGCCTCGACGACCTGCGTCGCCTTGGCGGCCGGCACCTTGCGGGCGATGTACTGGAACCGGGTGTCCGGCTTGCGGAGCCGCTCGAGGGTGGTGAAGTAGTCCACGCCCAGCCGGTTCGCGAGCAACCGGGCGATCTGCTCGGCGTCGTCGGCGGTGCGCACGGGGTCCGCGACGACCATGAGCCCCGCCACGGTGCGCGCGATCGGCACGCCGTTGCGGTCGACGATGTCGCCGCGCGTGGCCGGCAGCGGCACGGAGACGAGTCCTTCCGACTCCGCACGGGCGGCGTAGGCCTGCGGGTCGAGACCCTGCAGCTGGATGAGCCGGGCACCGAAGACCGAGAGCACCATCGCCAGGAAGATCAGCCCCATGCGCAGGCGCACCTCGGGTGATCCGCGCAGGCCGCGAGCCGACGGACGACGGGCGGGACGGGTCAACGGGTGGCTCCCTCGCTGGACGTCGCAGCGGACGCTGTGCCGTCATTAGTACCCGTCGCGGAGGCCGACCCGGCGACGCCACTCCGCGCGGGCACGGTGATGACGAGCGGCTTCGGGTCGAGGCTGAGCGGCTTGGCCGCCGGGACGCCGTGGATCCGCACGGTGTCCTCGGCCGTGGCCGGCACCGGGCTGCCCACGATCCGTCCGTCGGAGAGCCTGATGAACGCAGGCACAGACGGGGCCACCATGCCCAACCGCTTGGCCCGCTCGGCGAGGCGTTGCGGGTCGCGCAGCGACTCCAGCTCCATGTCGAGCGCCTGCTTGCGGGCGGTGAGGCTGTCGGCCTGCTCCTGCAGGGCGGTGGCGTGGAACGACGCCTGCTGCATGTGCGTGTTGAACATCAGCAGCCCCACGACGCCGGCGCCGAGGAGGGCCGAGACCAGGATCGCGAACGGCATCCGGGCCGCGTGACTGCGGCGCACCGGCACGACCGTCAGGCGGGCACGCTCCACGGCGGCCCAGGCGCTGCGCGGCACCCGGGTCCTCGCCTGGCTCATGAGACTGCTCATGCCGCTCTCCCCTCACGGATGCGTTCGGCGGCCCGCAGCCGGACGGAGGCTGCGCGCGGGTTCTCGTGGATCTCTGCGGCCGTGGCCTTCTCGGCGCCGCGGGTGACCAGCCGCAGCTCCGGAAGGTGCTCCTCGGGGACCACGGGGAGGTCGTCGGGGACGCTGGCGCGGGTCAGTGGCGCGAACGCATGCTTGGCCATCCGGTCCTCGAGCGAGTGGTAGCTCATGACCACCACGCGGCCGCCCACCCCGATGGACTCGATGGCCCCGGGTAGCGCCCGACGCAGCACGTCGAGCTCGTCGTTGACCTCGATGCGCAACGCCTGGAAGGTCCGCTTGGCCGGGTGCCCGCCGGTACGACGGGCCGGCGCGGGGATCACCTGGCGCAGCAGCTCGACGAGACGCGCCGAGCGGTCGAAGGGCGCCACCTCCCGCTCGCGGACGACGGCACGGGCGATCTGGCGGGCGAACTTCTCCTCGCCGTACTCGCGCAGGATCCGGGCGAGGTCGGCCGGCGGATAGGTGTTGAGCACCTCGGCGGCGGTGATGCCGGTGCTGTTGTCCATCCGCATGTCGAGGGGCGCGTCCTCGGCATACGCGAAGCCACGCTCCCGGACGTCCAGCTGCATGGAGGAGACCCCGAGGTCGAAGAGCACTCCCTGCACCGGGCCGATGCCGAGGCCGGCGAGGACGTCCGGGATCTCGTCGTACACCGCGTGCACGAGGGTGGTCCGGCCCGGGAACGCAGCAAGCCGCTCCTCCGCGCGCCGGAGCGCGTGCGGGTCGCGGTCGATCCCGACGACGTGGGCCTCGGGGCACCGGGCCAGCACGGCCTCGGCGTGGCCGCCGAGCCCGAGGGTGGCGTCCACCAGCACCGAGCCCGGTCGCTGCAGCGGAGGTGCCACGAGGGCGACGACCCGGTCGAGCAGGACCGGGACGTGATGGGGGCTGCTCATCGCCGGGTCAGTTCCCGAGCGCCAGGAGCAGGCGGAAGACGGCGGCTACGCCTGCGGAAGCTGTCAGGGAGAAGGCCATCACGGCCAGCGCGTCGCGCGCCTCGTGGCGCACCCTGCGCTGCCCGACGGGTCGCGCCGGTGCGGCTGTGCTGGTCCCGGAAATCATCCCTGTGTTCATCCCTGGGCTCATCTCGACCCCCCACGTGTGCGTGCTGCTGCTGGTGATCGCCGGGTCAGGTTCGCGTCCGCTCGCCTCGGTCGGGTGGACCGGGAAGCAACCGTCTGGCGCCGGGGAAGGTGCGTCAGCTGGCTGGAGGCGGAGCGGACGTGAGCCTCGCCCTGCGATCACCGTTGTTGAGTTCTGCTGTCTGGCCCGCTGCCCGGGACTCGGGTCAGAAGCCGGGGAAGATCTCCTCCGAGAGGTTCGCGAAGGCCTCTTCCTGCTCGGCGCTGTAGTCGGCCCACGCCTGCGGCTCCCAGATCTCGATCCGGTCGTAGACCCCCACCACCACGGCGTCCTTGGCGAGACCCGCGTACTGGCGCAGTGGCGGGGTGATCGTGATCCGCCCCTGCTTGTCGGGCGTCTGCTCGGACATCAGCCCGAACAGCATCCGGCCGTAGCCGCGCAGCCGGGCGTCGGTCTGGGAGGCGGTCTTGAACTTGTCGGCGAAGCGCTCGAAGTCCGCGGCGGTGCGGAGGTCGATCGAGCGCTCCTGACCCCGTGTCATCACCAGTCCTTCCGCCATCGCGTCCCGGAACTTCGCCGGGAGGAACAGCCGGCCCTTGTCGTCGACCTTGGGGGTGTAGGTGCCGGCAAACATCGCGCCACCTCTTCCCCTCGCTCCTCCACTTTCCACCACTTTACTCCACGATGCTCCACCGTCAACCACTTTCACACCCCTGCGCTCCCTTTTTCGGTGCGAATTCGTTGTCCGTAGCCGCTGTGCGGTGGCGAAGGGTTTGCTTGACTTGGGACAAGTCGGCGGGAAGCGGGGCCTGCGGGGCGGTGATCCGCCCGGCGGCGGAGGAGAGTGGAGCGAAGTGGGGCAACAGGACCTCGAGACCCTGCGGTCGGTCGCCGAGCAGGTGCGCACAGCCGTCGAGACGGTCATCCAGGGCAAGCCGGAGGTGGCGCGCAACGCCCTGGTGGTGATGCTCGCCGAGGGGCACCTCCTCATCGAGGACGTGCCGGGCGTCGGCAAGACGATGCTGAGCAAGGCGCTGGCGAGGTCGATCGACCTGACCGTGCGCCGGGTGCAGTTCACGCCCGACCTGCTGCCCTCCGATGTCACCGGCGTGTCGGTGTTCAACCAGGACACCCGGCAGTTCGAGTTCCGCCCCGGCGGCGTGTTCGCCAACATCGTGATCGGCGACGAGATCAACCGGGCCTCGCCCAAGACGCAGTCCGCGATGCTCGAGTGCATGGAGGAGCGGCAGGTCACCGTCGACGGCCACACCTACGAGCTCGAGAGCCCGTTCATGGTGATCGCCACCCAGAACCCGATCGAGATGGAGGGCACCTACACCCTGCCCGAGGCCCAGCGCGACCGCTTCATGGCGCGGGTGTCGATGGGCTACCCAGTGGAGGCGGCCGAGATCGAGATGATCTCCGCGCGCGGCGCAGCCAGCCCCCTGGAGGACCTCGAGCCGGTCACCGACGCCGCCCAGATCCGCAAGCTGATCGAGGTGGTGCAGCGCGTCCACGTCTCGGAGCCGGTGCAGCGCTACGCCGTGTCGCTTGCGACGGCCACGCGCCGCTCCCCCGACCTGCGGCTGGGCGCCTCACCCAGGGCGACGCTGCACCTCGTCCGCGCCGGCCGGGCCCGTGCCGCGATGGCCGGCCGCGACTACGTCATCCCCGACGACCTCCACGCGCTGGCGCCCTCGGTGCTCGCCCACCGGCTGCTCCCGACCGTCGAATCGGCCATGGCCGGGCGCAGCGCGGAGGAGATCCTCGACGGCATCCTCGCCAAGGTGCCCGTCCCGGTCGACGGTCAGGCCTAGCCGGTCATGCGCGAGGCCCTGCGCGCCCTCACCCCGCGCGGCCGGGGATTCCTCGCTGCGGGGTTGACCGCCACGGCCTGCGGGATCCTGTTCGGCGAGCGCGACCTGGTCCGCATCGGCTTCCTTGTGGCGCTGCTCCCCGTCGTCACCGCCGCCTGGATCGCCCGGTCCGGCCACCGCCTCGGCCTGGCCCGGACGCTGAGCGCCCACCAGGTCGAGACCGGCCAGCAGTCCGTCGTACAGCTGGAGCTGACCAACGTCGGGCCGACCACCGGGGTGCTGCTCCTGGAGGAGCGCATCCCGCACGCGCTCGGCTCGCGGCCGCGCTTCGTCATCGACACGATGGCGCCGGGATGGCGTCGACGCATCGACTACCCGGTGGTCGCCGACGTGCGCGGCCGCTACCAGGTCGGGCCACTGTCGGTTCGCGTGGCGGACCCCTTCGGGATGGTGGAGCTGCACCGCACCTTCAGCAAGACCGCGCAGCTCGTCGTCACCCCGCGTGTCGAGCCGCTGCCGGCGATCCGGCTGCGCGGCGCCTGGGCCGGCAGCGGTGACAACCGCCCTCGTCCCTTCAGCAGCGGCAACGTCACCGACGTCACCGTGCGGGAGTACCGGCTCGGCGACGACCTGCGGCGGGTGCACTGGCGCAGCACCGCGCGCGTCGGCGAGCTGATGGTCCGCCGCGAGGAGCAGCCCTGGCAGGCGCGCTGCACGCTCTTCGTGGACAACCGCGCCCGGGCCCACCAGGGCGCCGGCTCCGACTCGTCGCTGGAGAAGGCGGTCGTGGCGACCGCCTCCGTCGCGGTCCACCTGGCGACCCAGGGGTTCCAGGTTCGGCTGGTCAGCGCCGCGGGCGAGGAGCTCGGGCACAGCTGGCACGACGGCGGCATGTCGGTCGATCCCCGGCCGCTGCTCGAGCGGCTCGCGGTGCTGCCCACCGCGCAGGGCGCCCTGCACACCGACTGGGTCGACGACAGCATCGGCCAGCAGCTGTTCGTCGCGGTGCTGGGGATGACCGATGAACACGACCTGGCGCTGCTGTCCCGGGTGCACGCCACCGGCGGCGGTGCCTGCGCGCTGGTGCTCGACACCGACCAGTGGGCGGCCCGCTCCGCGGTCCCGGGACCACCGGTCCGGACCGCGTGGCTGCAGGCACGGGGCTGGAAGGCCGCGACGCTCGGCCGGTCCGTGCCCGTGGCCGAGGCGTGGCAGGACCTGGGCCGATGAGGCGCGCGGCAGCCCTCGAGGCCGGGGTCGCGAGCCTGGCGCTCCTGACCGGCTGGATCGCGCTGTTCGCATGGCGCGGCCTCGTCGAGGCGCCCGAGGAGTTCCTCGGCCCGACGCTCTTCGGCGGGGTCCTGGTCGCCCTGACCGGCGCGCTCGCCCGGACGCGGAGGATCCGGTGGTACGGCGCTCTCGGACTCCAGCTGGTCGTGCTGGCGCTGTTCGTCAACCTGCAGATGGCGTCCTCACGGTCCTGGCTCGGAGTCGTCCCCACCCGCTCCAGCCTCGACCGCGTGGGGACGCTGGTCGCGGCCGGATCGGAGTCCCTCGGCACGCAGTACTCCCCCGTCCCGGCGGACTTCCCCGGGGTGCACGACACCCTGATGCTCTGTGCCCTGGGCCTGTTGCTGCTCATCGACGTGCTGGCGTGCGGGCTGGGCCGGGTGCCCGTGGCCGGGCTGCCGCTCCTGGTGATCCTGATGATCCCGATCAGCCTGCTGTCGGGCGGGCTGAGCTGGGTGCTGTTCGTGCTCACCGCGCTGCTCTTCGTGATGCTGCTCGCCACCGAGCAGACCCGCCGCGTGCTCGCGTGGGGTCGGTCCGTGGCCGGCCGCGGCCGGCGCTACGACTCCTTCGACCAGCTGGTCAGCGGCGCCTCGGTGCGCTCCAGCGCGGCGCGGATCGGCCTGGTCAGCTGCGGCATCGCCCTGGTGGTGCCGCTCTTCGTCCCGCTCGCGCACCTCTCCTTCGGAGGCGGCGACGGTCCCGGTCCTGGCGACGGCGAGGGTCGGTCGATCACCATCCAGAACCCGCTCGTCGACCTGCGCCGGGACCTGGTCCGCCCCGACGAGTTCCCGATGGTGACGGTGCGCACCGACGGCGATCCGTCGTACCTCCGGCTGACCGTGCTCGACACGTTCTCGGGCGCCTCCTGGCGGCCGTCGGGCCGGGTGCTCCCGCCCGACCAGCGCGCCGAGGGTCCGCTGCCGCCCGCGCCGGGGTTGCTCTCCACCGTGCCCGGGCGCACGAGTGAGTGGCAGATCAGTCTCCTGGACACCTTCTCCACGGTCTGGCTGCCGACGCCCTACCCGGTGCGGTCGATCTCCGTGCCCGGGGGCGACTGGCGCTACGACGTCCGCACCCTGGACTTCGCCGACGCGCACGGCGACGCCTTCCACGGCGACCTCGACTACGAGCTGACCGCCTTCGAGCCCGACATCAGCGCCGTCGCACTCGACGACGCGTTCCTGCCGCCGAGCGCGGTGCGCGAGGCGATGACCGTACTGCCCCGCAACCTGCCCGAGGTGATCACCCGCACGGCCGAGGAGATCGCCGGGGACGAGCCGACGAACTACCAGAAGGCGCTGGCGCTGCAGGACTGGTTCCGCGACACCGGCGGCTTCACCTACTCCCTCGACCGGGCACCCGGCAGCGGCATGGAGGCGCTGGCGGACTTCATCACCACCGACAAGGTGGGCTACTGCGAGCAGTTCGCCGCGGCGATGGCGGTGATGGGCCGGGCGCTGGACATCCCGGCGCGTGTGGTCGTCGGCTTCCTGACCCCCGACCGGATCGGCCCGGAGACCTACCTGTTCACCTCCGACGACCTGCATGCATGGCCCGAGCTGTTCTTCTCCGGCATCGGCTGGGTGCGCTTCGAGCCGACCCCGTCGGACCGCACCGGCGCCGCGCCGAGCTGGACCACCGAGGACCTGCCCACCGCAGCACCGAATCCCACGCCCGGCGCCCAGGAGTCCACGGCACCGAGGCAGGACCGGGCGGACCGACAGCCGGGGAGCGCCGACGGTGGCCAGTCCGACGGCGCCGCGCCGGCGCTGCTGCCGTGGCTCGGCGGCGCGCTCGTGCTGCTCCTGCTGGCGGCGCCGCGGCTGGTCCGGGACGCGCAGCGCCGCTCGCGGCTGTCGGCCGGGCCGGACCCGCGCGCCGTGGCCGCCGGCGTGTGGGCAGAGCTGCACGCGACCGCGGTCGACCTCGGGATCAGCTGGCGACCGGAACGCTCAGCGCGGCAGACGGGTCGGGCGCTCGTGCGACGGCTGCGGTCCCGACCGGAGCTGCAGCGCAGTCTCGAGGAGCTGGTGCAGTTCGTCGAGCGGGCGCGCTACGGACGGCCGTTCGAGGTGGATCCGGCCGTGGCCCGGCAGCTCCGCACCACGGTGCGGGAGTGGTCCGCGGCCCTGGCCGGCTCGGTGCCGCCGGCGCGGGCGCGCTGGGCGCGGGTGTTCCCGCGCTCGGTGTGGTGTCGCCTCCAGGGACCGTCCGCGGGCGGGCCGGCCGCACATCCCGACGCACGGCGCAGCAGTGACGAGCTGGTCGGCGCGGGTCAGTAACCCTGGTTGCGGCGCTGCTGCCAGCGCTGCTCCATGCGCTGCATGAAGGTGCCCTGCGGCTTGGTCTTCTGCTTGCGGGGACGCAGCCCCTTGCGCGACTGCTTCTTGCCGGTGCGGCCACCGTCGATGACCTGGAAGCGGCGGTCGTCGAGCCCGAAGACCGTCTCGTGCTCGGCCGGCTCGGCCGGAGGGTGCTGCCCGCGCCACGCCGCCAGTCCGAGCGTCGCCGAGCCGAGCATCACCAGGAAGCCGATGACGCCGAGCCAGATCAGCTCGGACACCGCGCCGGTCATCATCAGCGCGACGCCGCCGAGGAAGACGAGGCCGGCGAGGACGAGGCGGAGCTTGGTGGCGCGGCGGAGGCTGCGGCCCTGCAGGGTCGCGACGAACTTGGGATCCTCGGCGGCAAGCTCCCGCTCCATCTGCTCAAGCAGACGGAGCTCCTCTTCCGAGAGCGGCACGACATCCTCCACGGTCTGGCCACCGGACTCTCCGGTGCTTCCAGTCTAGGTTGGTGGTCGGCATCGCACTAGGTTGAGCCGGAAAATCTCAGTGCCTGCTGCCGGGTCTGCCAGCGGTCCTGCCGTCCCCACCACCGATCAGCAAAGTCGCCGGGCGCACCGCACCGCGACCGAACCGGAGGGCGGCCCGGTCGACCGCCCGCTCTGCCTCGGTCCAGCCGCGGTCACGCTGGCCGAGCACGAGCTGTCGCTGCACCTCCTCACGAGGTCGCAGCCCTTCGACCCGCACCCCGACGAGCCGGATCCGGGCCCGTTGCAGGCCGAGCGCGTCGAACAGCCGGACGGCGGTGGCATGCACCTCCCCGGTCACGTCGGTGGCGTCGACGAGCGTCCGGGACCGGGTGATCGTGGTGAAGTCCGCGAAGCGCACCCTGAGGGTGACGGTCCGCCCGGCCACCCCGGCGGTGCGCATCCGCCCGGTCACCTTCGCCGCCAGCCGGAGCAGCTCGCGCCGGACCACGACCGGGTCGTCGGTGTCGCGGGCGAACGTCTCGTCGGCGCCCATGCTCTTCTCCGCCCCCGGATCGCCGCTGTGGTCGACGCGTCTCGGCGTGAGGGTGCGCCGGTCGGTGCCCCAGGCGAGGTGGTGCAGGGACGCCGCGGTCGCCGGACCGAGGGCACGCTGCAGGGTGGTGACCGGCGTGTGCGCGAGGTCGCCCACGGTGACCAGCCCGAGCCGGTGCAGCTGCTCGCGGGTCTTCTCGCCCACGCCCCACAGCTCACCGACGTCGAGCGGGTGCAGGAAGCCGGTGACCCGGTCGGGAGGAACGACCAGCACGCCGTCCGGCTTGGCCCGGCGGCTGGCGAGCTTGGCCACCGAGACCGAGCCGGCCACGCCGACCGAGCAGGTGATCCGCTGCTCGTCGGCCACCCGGGCCCGGAGGTGCTCGGCGATCTCCCGGGAGGACCGCCACTGCCCGCGCCGCCGTCCCACCAGCCCGGAGACGTCGAGGAACGCCTCGTCGTGGGAAGCCGCCTCCACCACCGGGCTGACCTGGCGGAAGACCTCCATCACCGAGGCCGACACGGCGTCGAAGGCGGCGTAGTCGGGCTCCAGCACGACCGCGTCGGGGCACCGGCGTCGCGCCCGGGTCATCGACAGCGCCGAGTGCACGCCGTAGCGGCGCGCCGGATAGTTGGCCGCCAGCACCACGCCGCGGTCCCCGCCACCGACGACCACCGGCACGTCCGCCAGCTCGGGCCGGTCGCGGATCAGCACGGACGCGTAGAAGCAGTCCATGTCGACATGCAGCAGGTGGGTCACCGGACCCACCGGGCCCCGGAGTCAGGATCAGCGGCGGGCCAGGGCGTGCACCTGCGCGGCGAGCGGGAGGAACTCCGGCCGGTCGGCGACGGCCCGCTCGAGGTCGAGGAGGCCCTCGACCGCCCCGGGCTCGCCGTCGAGGACAGCCGAGGGCACCAGGTCGGCGAAGACCCGGACCGCCTGGGTGCGGACGTCGGAGAAGCCGGCGCCGGCGAGCAGCTCGACCACTTCAGGGGCGGTGAAGCGGTGCTCGGTGCCGTCCTGGTCACCGTCGAGGAGTGCCCGGGCCTCGGCGAAGCTGCCGGACATCGCGCGGTGCAGCACCGCAGCGTGGCGCTGGCTGACCAGGAGGCTGAGCGTGCCGCCGGGACGCAGCACCTCGGCGAGGGCCCCGACGGCCGCCGGCAGGTCGTCGATGACGCCCAGCACGCCATGGCAGAGCACCAGGTCCACGTCGTCGACGAGCCCGGACAGTCCGGCCAGGTCACCCTGGTGGCCGGTGACCAGGTCCGCCACCCCCGACTCGCGAGCCCGGCGGTCCAGCGCGGCGAGCGCGTCGGGGCTGGGGTCGATGACCGCCACCCGGTGGCCCTGGCCGGCGAGCCGGACCGCGAACCCGCCGGTCCCGCCACCGATGTCGACGATCCTGGCGCCCTGCTCGTAGGAGGTCCCGGGTGCGGCCAGCACCTGCTGGACCGACTCCCACACCACGGCGGTGCGGCTGGCGGCCCGCCGCTCGAGTGGGCGCTCGAGGGGTCTCTCCATGTCCGACACCCTAGTGGGACGGGGCCGTTCATCCCGCGCTCCCCGGGCTGCGGTGCCACAGCTTGCGGGCGACCTCGCCGGTGACCGCACCGGTCGAGCTGCCGGCGGGCCGGATGTCGGAGTACGGCGACATCCGGAACCCGCTGGTGTGCACCAGCACCCGGCTCGTTCCCTGGGCCGCACCGCCGCCGCTTGTCCTGAGCCCCGTCGAAGGGAAGCCCTCGGGAACCCGGGCCAGCTCGGCGTGCACCGCCTCGATGCCGTCCTGCGCCCACAGGTCGTGCAGCGCCCCGAGGTCCCAGGCGCCGGTAGCCCGCAGCGAGACGCCGTGGCGGCCGGTGCGGCGCAGCTCGCCCCGCACGACCAGCAACCAGGAGCCGAACACCGTGGCCGCGTAGGGGCCCTGCACGTCCTCGAAGAACGTGGCGTCCACCGGGCCGGTGGCGTCGTCGAGGGTGGCGAAGATGACCCGCCGGCCGGACCGGATCGGTGGCGTCTGGGTGGCGACCTTGACCCCGGCGACGAGCAGGTCGGAACGGCTGCGGGTGCTGAGCAGGTCACGGGACCGGGTCACCCCCAGCGCGGTGAGGAAGCGCTCGTGGAACTCCAGCACGTGCCGGCTGGCGTCCAGGCCGAGCACGTCGAGCTCCGCACGGACCCGGTCGGCGTCGGTCATCTCGGGCAGACCGGTCGCCTCACCGGCTCCGGAGCCCGCGGAGGCGTCCAGGTCGAGCGCCAGCTGGAAGGAGTCCTCTGCGCCGGAGCCACGGCTGCTGCGCAGGCCGCGGGCACGCCGCGCGGTCGACCGGTTGCCGGCCCGGCGGATCCGGTCGAGGTCGCCGACCTGCAGGAGCAGGTCGCGCCGGGAGACCCGGTCGCGGCGGTGCGCGTCGGCGCTGGCGCCGATGCCGTAGACCGTGTCGAAGCCGCCGGCCAGGACCAGCCGCTCGGCCACCGGCCGGGAGACGGAGGTGCGCTGCCAGAAGTCGCCCAAGGACCGGAACGGGGAGCCGGACTCACGGGCGCCGACGATCGCGGCCACCTCGTCGTCGGTGATGCCCCGGACCTCTTCGAGAGCCAGCCGGATGCCGTACGCGGCGTTCGCACCGCCGTCGGCTGCATCGTCGAGCCGTTCCACGGTGTACGACGTCTGGCTGGCGTTGACGTCGAGGGGCAGCACCGCGATGCCGAGCTGGCGGGCGTCGTCGAGGATCAGCCGCTTGGGGTACATCCCCGGGTCGTGGGTGAGCACGCCGGCGAGGAAGTGCGCCGGGTGGTGGGCCTTGAGCCAGGCCGACTGGAAGGTGGGCAGCGCGAACGCGGCGGCATGGGCCTTGCAGAAGCCGAAGGAGGCGAACCCCTCGATCACCTTCCACACCTGCTCCACGACGTCGAGGTCGTAGCCGCGGCCGAGCGCCCGCGGGAAGAACCAGGTCCGGGTCTGCGCCATCCCCTCGGTGTCGCCGAGCGCCCGGCGCCACTCGTCGCCCTCGGCGAGGGTGCAGCCGGTGAACTGGGCGATCATCTCGATCACCTGCTCGTGGAAGACGACCACGCCCCGGGTGCAGCCGAGGATCGGGCGCAGGTCGTCGTGCAGGTAGGCGGGCATCCGCCAGCCCTGCTTGGCCTCGAGGTAGGGCGTGATCATGTCGCTCTTCACCGGGCCGGGGCGGAACAGCGAGATGTCGGTGATGATGTCGCCGAAGTCGTCGATGCCGGACTTGCCGACCAGCTCGCGCTGTCCGGGCGACTCGATCTGGAAGACGCCGAGGGTCTTGGCCTGGGAGATCATCCGGTAGGTCGTGGGGTCGTCGAACGGGACCTGTGCGGGGTCGTCGAGGTCGACCTCGACACCGTCGACCCGCCGGACCTCCGCGACCGCGTGCGCCATCGCCGACTGCATCCGGATGCCGAGCACGTCGAGCTTGAGCAGGCCGAGGTCCTCGACGTCCTCCTTGTCGAACTGGCTCATCGGGTAGCCCAGGAAGCTCGCCTCGACCGGCGTCCGGTCCAGCAGCGTGCGGTCGGAGAGCAGCACCCCGCACGGATGCATCGCGATGTGCCGGGGCAGCCCGTCGAGGGACTCCACCAGTCGGAAGAACAGGTCGGTGAAACCGGAGTCCGCCCCCTGTGCCGCCCGACCGAGACCGGTCGCACGCAGCTCGGGCAGCTCCCGCAGCGCCGTCCGGGCGTCCCGGGCCCGGATGTGCGGGAACGCCTTGGCGATGGTGTCGACCTCCCCCGGCGGCATCCCGAGCGCGGCACCGACGTCGCGGATGGCGTGCCGGACCTTGTAGGTGTCCATCATCGACACCGTGGCGCACCGGTCGGTGCCGAACCGCTCGAAGATCGCGTCGTAGACCTCGAGCCGGCGCGCGGACTCCACGTCGATGTCGATGTCGGGCAGCGACGCGCGCAGCGGCGAGAGGAACCGCTCCATCAGCAGGTCGTGCCGGATCGGGTCGACGCCGGAGATGCCGAGCAGGTAGTTGACCAGGCTGCCGGCGCCGGACCCGCGCGCGGCGCACCGGATGCCGAGGTCGCGGACCATGTCGGTGACGTCGCCGACGGTCAGGAAGTACGACGCGAACCCCAGCGTGCCGATGATCTGCAGCTCGTCGTCGAGCCGCTTCCAGATCCGCTGTCGCGGCGCCTGGCCGTAGCGCCACCCGATGCCGGCCTCGCAGCGCTCTCGCAGGGCCGCATCCGCCGACCCGCCCACCTGGAACTCCGGGAAGTGCACTTCCCCGATCCCGAGGTCCTCGACCGGGTCGAGGACGCAGCGGTCGGCGACCTTGCGGGTGGTCGCCAGCAGGTCGGTCGCCGAGCGCAGCCCCAGCCCGGCGAACCGGCAGATCTCCTCGGCGACGTCCGACATCTCCTTGCCGGACTTGAGGAACCCCTCGGCGTTGACCCGGTCGACGTGGTGCGGGGCGAGCGGCACCAGCCGCCGGGTCGCGTCGAGGACGTCGACGGTGGGGGCGTCGAGCCGGTCGGCGTGCCGGACCGCGTTGGACAGCACCACACCGATCCCCTGCCGGTGCGCGATCCCGGCCATCCGGGCGGCGTGCGGGGACGAGCCGGGCCCGGACCCGGGCACCCGGTGGGAGACCAGCTCGACGAACAGCTGCTCGGGGCCGACCAGCTCGCTCCACCGGCGCAGCACCCGCTCCCCCAGGTCGTCACGGCGCCGGGTGGCGGCCTCGCCGAGTCGCGACCCGGGCCCCAGCAGCACGAGCACGTCCTGGCCGGACCCGGATCCAGCGACGTGCGCGGCGACCAGCTCGGGGGTGCAGACCGGGCTCCCGCGCTCCCCGGCGGCGTGGGTCGCGGAGACCAGCCGGCACAGCGCGGCCCAGCCGGCCCTGCCACTGGCCAGGAAGGTCACCCGCGGCAGCCGCTCGTCACGGGTCGTCCCGCCCCGGACCGGCGTCCGGCCCGCCCGGGCCGGCCGTGGCCCCGCAGCGACCGCGAGGTCGACCCCGAGGATCGGCCGGACCCCCATGCTCCGGCAGGCCTTGACGAACCGGACCGCGCCATAGGTGCCGTCCCGGTCGGTGAGCGCGAGCGCGTCCATCTCCTGCTCGGCGGCCCGCTCGACGAGCACGTGCGGGTGCGCGGCGCCGTAGCGCATCGAGTAGCCCGACGCGACGTGCAGGTGCACGAACGGATCCCCCATGGCCGGTGCGGTCAGGCGACCCGGAACGGGACGTGCCGGGTCAGCCCGAGCGAGCCCTCGACGACCGCGAGGAACCGGTCGGCGTCCCGGACCAGGTCGTCGGCCTCGCGCTCGGTGACCGCGCGGCGGGAGCCCGCCTCGGCGGCCGCGCGCTTCTGCGCCCCGGCTGCGAAGAAGGTCGCCCACTCCTCGAGCTCGGGCGCGACCTCGGTGAGCAGCACCCAGGCGTTCTTCTGTCGACGGCGCCGGGCGGTCGTCGGCTTCGCGCGCGCCGAGAGCAGTGCCGCCGCTGCCCGGAGCGCCGCGACGTGGGCCAGGGCGTACCGCTGCGGCACGTCCGCGCTCAGCATGGCCTCGCGCAAGGACGCGGCCGACCGCTCGAGGTAGGCGTGGGTCGCGGCTGGCAGGAAGCCGGGCACCTCCACGGTGTGCCCCCCGGTGTGCTGGTCCATCGCTGCTCCTCTCAGTCCGCCGTGCGGGCCAGGCGCCAGTCGCCCTCGGCCCAGTCGAAGGTCAGGTCGAAGACCCCGAAGCCGGGGTCGCCGACCGCACCGACGGCCCGACCGCGGGACGCGGTCACCCGCCACACCTCGCGCTCCTGCAGGCCGGCCCCGCTGGCACTGCCGGCACCGGATGGGTGCAGCCACCACGCTCCGGTCTCCACCCAGTGCGCGACCACCTCGCGCACCTGCCAGAGCCGGCCGCGCCAGAGGAACTGCTCGGGGCCCTCGTTGTCGCCGGGGCCGATCGGTCCCTTGCGGACCTCCACCAGATCGTCGTACAGCCGCACCGCCGGCTCCTCTCGCTCGTCATCTCTTCGGCTGGTCGACCCCAGTCGGTGCCCCGGTGGATGATGGGGGTCGAGGTCATCTCCACCGGGGCGCCGTTCGAACGTGTGTTCGATGAGTTCCACGCTACACCCGCCCTCCGACAAGCCGTCAAGAGCTGCTCCGTCGCCGACCCCGCCACGCCGACCCGCTACCTTGCCTGCATGAGTGAGCACCCCTCGATCGCGAAGTTCCGCGCCGCCCTGGCGGAGCGCGGCGGGACCGGCCGGATCGTCGTCCTCCCCGACTCCGTGCACACCGCCGCGCTGGCGGCCGAGGCCCTGGGCTGCGAGGTGGGCGCCATCGCCAACAGCCTGCTGTTCGCCGCGTCGACGGGCGCGGGCGAGGACGAGCCGGTGCTGATCCTGACTTCCGGGGGCCACCGGGTCGACACCGACAAGGCGGCCGCCGCCGTCGGCGTCGACCGGTTGAAGCGGGCGAAGCCCGAGTTCGTCAGGGAGCACACCGGCCAGGTGATCGGCGGGGTCTCCCCGATCGCGCACCCCGCGCCGATCCGGACGTTCCTGGACCCGACGCTGCGGCAGTACGACGAGGTCTGGGCCGCCGCCGGGCACCCCGCAGCGGTGTTCTCCACCACCTACGACGAGCTCAGGACGATGACCGGCGCCACGGAGATCGAGGTCAACTGATGGAGATCTGGATCAACCCCGCCTGCAGCAAGTGCCGCTCCGCCAAGGCCGAGCTGGACGCCGCGGGGGTCGCGTACACCGAGCGCCGCTACCTCGACGAGCCACCCACCCCCGGCGAGCTCGCCGAGGTGCTGGACCGGATGGGGCTGCAACCGTGGGACATCGCCCGCGACAAGGAGACCTACGAGGCCGGCATCGACCTGCCGAGGGACGCCCAGCACCGCGACCAGTGGATCGCCGCCATGGTGGCGCACCCGCGGACGATCCAGCGGCCGATCATCACCGCCTCCGACGGCACCACCGCCGTCGCCCGCGACTCCGGCACCGTGGCGTCACTGCTGGCCCGCGAGCAGTAGGAGTCCCCCGCTGACCCCTACCCTTCCTGCATGGCGCGTGTGGTGGTGGTCGGCGGCGGGTTCGGCGGGATGGCGAGCGCTGCCCGACTGGCGAAGCTGGGCCACGACGTCACCCTGGTCGAGGCGCGCGACGAGCTCGGCGGCGCGCTCGGCACCGTCGAGGAGGACGGCTTCCGCTGGGACTCGGGGCCGTCCAGCACGCTGCTGCCGGCGGTGGTGCGCGACCTCTTCCGCAAGACCGGCCGGCCGGCCGAGAAGGAGCTCGAGCTGGTCCCCGTCGAGCCGGCCCGCCGCCACGTCTTCGCCGGCGAGACGGTCGTCGACCTGCCGGGTGGCAGCCGGGCCGCCCAGATCGAGGCGGTCGACGCGGGGCTCGGCGACGGCGCCGGCGCCCGGTGGGCGTCCTACGTCGACGACTTCGCCGACGTCTGGGCGGCCCTGCGCAAGGACTTCTTCGAGCGGCCGTGGGCGCCCGCCCACGCCGGCGCGGAGGCGAAGAAGCTGCTCGGCCTGCGGCTCACCATGCACCGGATGGTCAGCCGCGAGTTCAAGGACGAGCGGCTGCGCGCCCTGGCCCTGCACCGGTGCCTCTTCGAGGGCCAGGACCCGCGCAACGTGCCGGCGTGGGTGGGGATGTGGTCCTACGTCGAGCAGAACTTCGGCGTCTGGACGGTGCCGGGCGGGATGGGCCGGCTGGCCGAGGTGCTCGCTCGACGGCTGGCCACCCGCGGCGTCACGGTGCTCACCGGCACGACGGCGCGCGACATCGTCGTGCAGGGCGGCCGACCGGTCGCCGTACAGGTGGCGACCGGGACGATCGACGCCGACCACGTGGTCTGTGCCGTCGACCCGCGCAGGCTCCCGGCCCTCGAGAAGTACGTCGCCAGGACCATGCCCGCCCTCCCGCCGGTGGTGTGCCACATCGGCCTGGTCGGCGAGCTGCCCGAGCTGCCCCACGAGGTGGTGTTCCACGGCGATCCCACCCTGGTGCTGCGCACCGGCGGCACCGCTCCGGAGGGGGCGCACGCCTGGACGATCCTGGGCCGCGGCAAGCTCGCCGAGGACATCGTCACCGCCCTGCAGCGGCCGCTGCAACGGGGGGGCGTGCGGATCCTCGACCAGGTCGAGGTCCGGGTGGACCGGTCGCCGCGCGAGCAGGTGCTGCAGTGGCACGGCTCCCCGATGGGCCTGCTGTGGCAGGGTCGCGCCACCCTCGCCCACCAGCTCGGCAACCGCACCCCGGTGGAGAACGTCTGGATGGCCGGGGCGCACACCACACCGGGGGCCGGGCTCCCGTCCGTCGGGCTCTCGGCCGCGCTCGTGGCCGAGCTCGTCGGACCGGCGTAGCGCTCAGCTGTTGACCGACAGCGCCGCGAAGATCTCCCGGGTCGCCTTCGACCGGTTCAGCGTGTAGAAGTGCAGCCCGGGAGCCCCACCGGCGAGCAGGGCGTCGCACAGCTCCGTGGAGATCCGGATGCCCTCGGCGCGCAGGGCGGCCGGGTCGTCGGCGAGCGGCTCGATGCGGGCCAGCGTCCCGGCCGGCATCTGCCGGCCGGAGAGCTCGACCATCTTCTTCATGGAGCGAAGGTTCAGGATCGGCATGATGCCCGGGATGATCGGGATCTCCACGCCGGCCGCCCGGCCACGCTCCACCAGGCCGAAGTAGTCCGAGGCGCGCAGCACCATGTCGGTGATCGCGAACTCCGCGCCGGAGTCCTGCTTGGCCTTGAGGACCGCCACGTCCTCCTCGAGCGACGCGGCATCGAGGTGTCCCTCGGGGAACGCGGCGACGCCGATGCTGAACCCGTTGTCGCCGTGCACCAGCGAGACGAGGTCGCAGGCGCGGTCGAGCCCGCCGGCCGTGGGGAGCCAGGTGGTCCGCGGCCCACCGGGCGGGTCGCCCCGCAGCGCGAGCACGTTGCGCACGCCGGCCTCACGGAGCTCCGCGAGGATCGCCCGGAGCTCCTCGATGGTGTGGCCGACGCAGGTCAGGTGCGCCATCGGCACCAGGGTCGTCTCCCGGGCGATCCGACCGGTGATGGCGACGGTCCGGTCCCGGGTGGCCCCGCCGGCACCGTAGGTCACCGAGACGAACGTCGGCCGCAGCGGCTCCAGCTCACCGATCGACTGCCAGAGGATGCGCTCGCCCTCCTCGTCCTTCGGTGGGAAGAACTCGAAGGAGAACGACCGGCCGCCACGGGCCAGCAGCTCGCCGATCCGCAGGTGATGGTCAGCCGCGGACGCCGCGGCACCGGCCTCAGACATGGCGCCGAGGATACGGCTCTAGGCTGGCCGGGTGAGCCAGATGCACAGCACGTGGGACTCCGGGTGGGACTCCGCCGCCTTCCGGGCCGGTGTCGAGCGCACCCTGCAGGAGTTCGTCGCCGGGCAGGCGGGCTGGCTCGACGAGCTCGGCGAGGACGCCCGGCGACTGGTGGAGCACGCCGCCCGCAGCGTGTCCGGCGGCAAGCGGTTCCGCGCGTCCTTCTGCTGGTGGGGCCACCTCGCAGTCGCCCAGCCCTCCGACGAGGCGGCCCTGCTCCGCGCGTGCGCCTCGCTCGAGCTGCTGCACGCGAGCGCGCTGGTCCACGACGACTACATGGACGCCTCCGACGTCCGCCGCGGCCGACCGGCGACGCACCGCGCCTTCGAGCAGCTGCACCGCGAGCGGGGCTGGAACGCCAGTGCGCAGCAGTACGGCGCCGCCGCCGCCATCCTGCTCGGCGACCTCCTGCTGAGCTGGTCCGACGAGATGCTGCGCACCTGCGGGCTCCCGGCCGAGCGCGTGCTCGATGCGCTCACCTACCTCGACAAGACCCGGTCCGAGGTGGTGACCGGGCAGTTCCTGGACGTCTCGGCCCAGGCTCGTGGCAGCGTCGACGTGGACACTGCGATGACCGTGCTGCGCTACAAGTCGGCGAAGTACTCCATCGAGCGGCCGCTCAACCTCGGCGCCGCGCTGGCCGGCGCGAGTCCCGGGCTGCAGGCGCAGCTCAGCCGGTTCGGGCTGCCGCTGGGCGAGGCCTTCCAGCTGCGCGACGACCTCCTCGGCGTGTTCGGCGACCCGAGCGCGACCGGCAAGCCCGCCGGTGACGACCTGACCGAGGGCAAGCGGACCGTCCTGGTGGCGCTGGCGCTCGACGGGCTGCCCGACGACGACAGGAAGCGGCTCGACAGCGCCCTCGGCACACCGCTCACGCTGGCGGAGGTCGACGAGCTGCGCGGCCTGATCGAGCGCTCCGGCGCGCGCGAGCAGGTCGAGCTGGTCATCACCGAGCTCACCACGCACGCCCTCGCGGCGCTGGACTCCGCGGAGGTCGACGACCACGCCCGTGCCGTCCTCCGGGAGCTCGCGGACGCCGCCACCCAGCGCGTTGTCTGATCGACCGGTGCGCCAGGAGGTGGTCGGCGCTGCGATCCTGCGTCACGGCAGGGTGCTCGCCGCCCGTCGTACCACCGCGCCCGGAGGGGCGACGCGACCGGACCAGCGCTGGGAGTTCCCCGGCGGCAAGGTGGAGCCGGGCGAGAGCCGGGACGCCGCACTGGTCCGCGAGGTCACCGAGGAGCTCGGCTGCACGGTGGCGGTCACGGGCTGGCTCGAGCAGCACGCCGACGTGGGTCGCACCCACCGGCTGTTCGTCGCGACCGCCCGGCTGGTCGAGGGCGAGCCGGTCCCCCGCGAGCTGGAGCACGACGCCCTGCTGTGGCTGGGCCCCGACGAGCTGGGGATCGTGGACTGGCTGGAGCCGGACCGGCCGTTCCTGGCCGACGTGCGCGCCACAATGACCGGCATGGCAACCGAGAACCGGGGCGTCTTCTTCGACGCCGACACCGCCGAGGTCGTCCGCACGCTGCTCGTCTCCGACGGCTACACGGCCCGGGTCGTCGCCGAGCGGGACGCCTGGGCCGTCGTGACCGATGCACCCACGATGGCGCTGGACCTGCTGGTGGACGCCTACGACGGCTGGCTCGACGACGAGCAGTCCGAGCCGGGCGACTGAGGCGTCACAACGCCATCGCCTGGGCCCGACGCTTCACCTCGGAGCCGCGGTTCTCGCGCAACGCGTCGATCGGCCGTCCCGGGAGCGAGTCGTCGGGGGTGAACAGCCAGTGCAGGATCTGCCGGTCGTCGTACCGCCCGTCGTGCAGGAGGGTGAGCAGCCCCGGCACGCCCTTGACGATGGCGCCGTCCATGATCAGCTCCGCCGGCACCTGCTGCCCGGCACCCGGCGCAGGTACGGCGGCGGCCAGGTGGTGCTCCTTGATGTACTGGCGGACCTTGCTGACGCTGACACCGAGCGCCTGCGCCGCGGCCTTCCAGTCGAGCCAGTCGGTGATCAGCTCGCCGAGGTCGTCGGTCGAGCCGGCCGTTTCCGGTGACGTGTGTTCGCTCACGCCCCCATGCTGCCAGCACGGCCGGGATCCCCGATTCGGGGCACCGTTGCACCTAGACTCGATGACCGACCGGACTCCTTCCCCAGCCGGTCGACGTTGGAGGCTGCAGTGGAACGCACGAGCACGGGTCGCGTCGACGACTCGCTGATCGGCCGCGTCCTCGAGGGCCGCTACCGCGTCGGCCCGCGCATCGCCCGGGGCGGCATGGCGACGGTCTACGAGGCCGTCGACCTCCGGCTCGACCGCACCGTCGCGGTCAAGGTGATGCACGCCGGCCTCGCGGACGACGACGAGTTCGTCAACCGGTTCGAGCGCGAGGCCCGCTCCGCTGCCCGGCTGGCGCACCACAACGTCGTGGCGGTCTTCGACCAGGGCGACGACGACGACACGCTGTTCCTGGTGATGGAGTACGTCCCGGGCCTGACCCTGCGCGACCTGATCCGCAAGGAAGCGCCGATGTCGCCGGCCAAGGTGCTCTCGCTGGTCGAGCCGGTCCTGTCCGCCCTGGCGGCCGCGCACGGCGCCGGGATGATCCACCGCGACGTGAAGCCGGAGAACGTGCTGCTCGCCGACGACGGCCGGGTCAAGGTCGCCGACTTCGGCCTGGCCCGCGCGGTGAACGCGGAGACCCAGCACACCGCCACCGGCGGCGTGCTGATCGGCACTGTCTCCTACCTGGCTCCGGAGCTCGTGGTGAGCGGCCGCGCTGACGCCCGCGCGGACGTCTACGCCGTCGGGGTCCTGATCTACGAGATGCTCACCGGCGTCAAGCCGCACCAGGCCGACAGCCCGATCCAGGTCGCCTACAAGCACGTCCACGAGGACGTCCCGCCGCCCTCCGCGAAGGTCCCCGGCATCCCGCCGTACGTCGACGCCCTGGTCGCCCGCGCCACCGCCCGCGACCCGGGGATGCGGCCGGCCGACGCGAAGGTGCTGCTCCACCAGGTACGACGGGTGCGGCACGCCCTCGACCACGGTGTCACCGACGACCCCGAGCTGACCGCCGACCTGAGCCCCACCGGTGAGCTGCCGGTGGCGCGAGCCCGGTTCGACGACGGCTACGACGAGGTGCAGGACCTGGTCACCGACCACACCGTCGCCGTGCCGGCCGTGGTCGCGGCGCCCATGCGGACCAGCGAGCCGGTCCGCGCCGAACCGGCGCGGGCGCCGTCCCGGGCACCCTCGCGGGTTCCTCCCCGGGTGCCGCCGCGCGACCAGCCGCCGCGGCGCCGTCGGCCACGGGGGCCGATCCTGCTCGCAGTGCTGCTCGTCGCCGCGCTCCTGCTCGGCGTCGGCGCGTACTGGTTCGGGGTGGCCCGCTACACGCACACACCCGGGGTGCTGAACCTGTCCCAGGCGGCCGCGGAGAAGAAGATCGAGGCAGCCGGGCTGCACTTCGAGGTCTCCGGCCACCGGTACTCCGAGACCTATCCGCGCGGGACCGTCATGGAGACCGACCCCGACGCCGGGTCCCGGGTGCTCAAGGACGGGACCGTCACGGCGGTGATCTCGCGCGGGCCCGAGCGGCACAAGGTTCCTGATGCCCTCGGCAAGACACTCGACCAGGCGCAGGACCTGCTCGACCGGTCACACCTCGCGTTCGGCGAGGCGGTCCGCCGCTACAGCGACCGCGTGCCCGAGGGCAGGGTGATCGCCATGTCGCCCAAGCCGGGCACGCCGCTGAAGCGCGACACCGCCGTCAACGTGGTCGTCAGCCGGGGACCGAAGCCGATCGACGTGCCCGACTTCACCGGCAAGTCGGTCACCAGGGCGCAACAGCGGCTCGAGGAGCTCGGCTTCGAGGTGACCACGGAGGAACGGCACGACGACGAGGTCCCCGAGGGCAAGGTCATCAGCCAGCACCCGGACTCCGGGACCCTGTTCAAGGACGACGAGGTGCACCTGGTCGTCTCCCTCGGCCCCGAGCTCGTCGAGGTCCCCCGGGTGGTCGGCAGCACCGTCGAGGACGCCACCAAGGCGCTCGAGGAGGCCGGCTTCAAGGTCCGGATCAGGCGCAGCAAGATCTACGTCGGCGCCGGCTACGTCGTCGCCTCGGACCCGGAGAGGTCCACCGAGGTGCCGAAGGGATCCACGGTCACGCTGACGATCGTGTGAGCGTCCCCGACCTCGGGGAAGACCCCGCCCAGGGGTTGACGGCACGCCGTTCGGCTTGGTCCCATGGATCACACCAGTCACTCTGGTGGACGGGCTACGCCGCGTCGGTGGACCACTCGGGGTCCACGTGGGGGGCGGCACCGAGGCGTGCCGGTCGCTGGACGAAAGGGCCACCGGTGAACCGCCGACCCCGTACCTCCCCGTTCCGATCCCTCCTCCTTCGACTGCGGCCGGCCCTGGTCGCCGGACCGGTCGCGGCAGCGCTCGTGCTGGCGGTGCTTCCCGCCGCGCCCGCCGCCGCTGAGCGGTGGCCCGGCCACCCCGGGCGCACGATCGTCAAGCACGTGGTGAAGCCGGGAGACACCGCGACCGGACTGGCCGTCCGCTACCACGCGTGGACCGCCGAGCTGCTGCGGCTCAACGGCCTCTCGGAGAGCTCCTACCTCATCGTCGGGGAGACGCTGCGGATCCCCGTCGTGGATGCCGCGGTGCGCAAGCACCGGGCCAAGCGGCACCACGCGAAGCACCACCGCGCCAGGCAGCAGCACGCGAAGCGCGAGCACCCGAAACAACACCACCGGAAGGAGCACCGGGTCCACCGCTCCCCGCAGCAGCGCGCCCTCGCCCACCGGATGCGCGCTGCCGGTTGGGAGCACTGGCGGCACTCCCGCGCCACGGTCAAGCGGCTGATCGCCGCCGAGGCCCGCCGCCAGGGCGTCCAGCCGCGGCTGGCCCAGGCGATCGGGTGGATGGAGTCCGGCTGGTACCAGCCGGTGATCTCGTCCGCCGGGGCGATCGGCGTGATGCAGGTGCTGCCCGGCACGGGCGAGTGGATGTCGCTCTACGCCGGCCGCACGCTCGACCTGCGCAACACCCACGACAACATCAAGGCCGGCGTCCTCCTCCTCAAGGTGCTCGACGACCACACCCGGAACGCCCGCCACCAGATCGGCGCGTACTACCAGGGCCTCGGCGCGGTGCAGCGACATGGCCTGTACGACGAGACCCGTCGCTACGTGGACAACGTGCAGGCCATCCAGCGACGGCTCCGCAGGTAGGGGAGGATCAGGCAACGTCAACGTCCCCACTAGCCTTGGCCGGTGACCCGGAGGACGACCGCCCGCACCAGCCTGCTCGCCACCGCGGCGCTGCTCGCGATGACGGCCTGCTGGGGGTCGACGTTCTTCCTGATCCACGACCTGCTCGACCGGATGCCGGTGGTCGACTTCCTGGCCGTGCGGTTCACGATCGCTGCGGTGGCCATGCTGGTGCTGGCGCCCCGGGCGGTCGGCCGGCTCTCCCCGGACAAGCGCCGGCACGCGGTGGTGCTCGGGGTGCTCTACGGGCTGGCGCAGATCTTGCAGACGGCAGGGCTGGCGCACACCCCGGCGAGCGTGTCGGGCTTCATCACCGGGATGTACGTCGTCTGCACGCCGCTGTTCGCGGCGGCGATCCTCAAGACGCGAATCGGCGCACTGACGTGGGGCGCCGTACTACTCGCCCTCGCCGGGCTGGGGGTGCTCACGCTCGAGGGCTTCAGCGTCGGGTACGGCGAGGCGCTGACGCTCGTGGCGGCGATGCTCTACGCGCTGCACATCGTCGGCCTCGGCGCCTGGTCGCGACCGGCCGACGCCATCGGCATGACCATCCTGCAGGTCATCGTGATCGCGGTGATCTGCACGATCGCCGCCGTCCCCGGCGGCATCGCGGTGCCCGAGCGGACCGGTGACTGGGTCTCGGTCGTCTACATGGCTCTGTTCGCCGGAGCGGCGGCGCTGCTCGGCCAGACCTGGGCGCAGGCGCACCTGCCCCCGACACGCGCGGCGATCATCATGAGCATGGAGCCGGTGTTCGCGGCCTTCTTCGCGGTGCTCTTCGGGGAGGACGCGCTCACCTCCCGGATGGCGCTCGGCGGCGCGATGGTGCTCACCGCCATGCTCGTCGTTGAGCTGGTCCCGCGCCGCAAGGTCGAGGCCGAGGTCACCCACATCGCCGTGTGAGCCGTCCGGTGGCCGGATGGTCCCGGCACCGGGCGCCGCAGGCCTCCTACGCTGGCAGCTCGCACGTGCAGACAAGGACGGTCGATGGTCGTAGTGATGGCACCGGGTGCCACCGAGGAGCAGATCCGCCACGTGACCGAGCGGGTCGAGGGCGTCGGCGGCCAGGCCTTCGTCAGCCGGGGCGTGGTCCGCACCATCATCGGGCTCGTCGGGGACATCGAGTCCTTCCACGGGCTCAACCTGCGCAGCCTGCCCGGCGTCGCCGACGTGCACCGGATCTCCGACCCGTTCAAGCTCGTCAGCCGTCAGCATCACCCGGCGCGGTCGACGGTCTGGGTCGGCGGAGCCGACAACCAGGTCCCGATCGGCCCCGAGACCTTCACCTTCATCGCGGGGCCCTGCGCGGTGGAGACGGCCCAGCAGACACTCGAGGCCGCGGAGATGGCCCGCGCTGCCGGCGCAACGCTCCTGCGCGGCGGAGCGTTCAAGCCACGCACCTCGCCGTACGCCTTCCAGGGACTGGGCCTGCGCGGCCTGGAGATCCTCGCCGACGTCGGCCGCACCACCGGCCTCCCGATCGTCACCGAGGTCGTGGACGCGCGCGACGTCACGGCGATCGCCGAGCACGCCGACATGCTGCAGATCGGCACCCGCAACATGGCGAACTTCGGGCTGCTCCAGGCCGTCGGCGAGTCCGGCAAGCCGGTGCTGCTCAAGCGCGGGATGACCGCCACCATCGAGGAGTGGCTGATGGCGGCCGAGTACATCGCCCAGCGCGGCAACCTCGACATCGTGCTCTGCGAGCGCGGGATCCGCACCTTCGAACCGTCCACGCGCAACACCCTGGACATCTCCGCCGTGCCGGTCGTGCAGGCGAAGAGCCACCTGCCGATCATCGTCGACCCCTCGCACGCGGGCGGGCGCAAGGACCTGGTGGTGCCGCTCTCGCGCGCCGCGATGGGCGTGGGCGCGGACGGCATCATCGTCGACGTGCACCCCGACCCGGAGAACGCCCGCTGCGACGGGCCGCAGGCCCTGCTGGGCACCGAGCTGCGTGAGCTCGCGCAGGCGGTCCGGCAGCTGCCGAAGGCGCTCGGGCGGCTCGACGCCCGCGAGCGGGCCCGCCGTACGACGGTCTGAGCGCGGACTCTCAGCCCAGCAACCGCTCGAGGACCACGGCAGCAGCCTTGGCGTCCTCCTCGGACACGCCGAGGTGCGTGACCAGGCGCAGTGCCCGGGGCCCGACGGCGGAGACGAGCACGCCCTCGTCGACGGCGGCAGCCACGACCGCCGCAGCGTCCGGCACGTCGACCACGACGATGTTGGTGTCCACGGTCGCCGGGTCGGCCCCGCACGCCTCCGCGAGGAGACGGGCGTTGGCGTGGTCGTCGGCGAGCCGGTCGACGTGGTGGTCGAGCGCATGCAGGCCGGCAGCGGCGAGGACGCCGACCTGGCGCATGCCGCCGCCCATCCGCTTGCGCCGGACCCGCGCCTCGGCGATCTGGTCGGAGCTGCCGAGGACCAGCGAGCCCACGGGGGCGCCCAGTCCCTTGGAGAGGCAGACCGCGACGGTGTCGGCCACGGCGCCGTAGGAGGCCAGCGGCGTGCCCGTCGCGACATGGGCGTTCCAGATGCGGGCGCCGTCGAGGTGGACGGCGCAGCCGACCTGGTCGGCCCAGGAGCGCAGCGCCCGGAGGTCGCCCAGCGGCAGCACCGCTCCCCCGGCGAAGTTGTGGGTGTTCTCCACCGACACCGCCGCGGTCGGCACGAAGAACGGCCCCATGTCGGGGGCGAACAGGTCCTGGATGGCCGGCAGGTCGACCTGGCCACGCGGGTCGGTCCAGGTGCGCGAGGTGATCCCGGTGAAGGCACCGTGGGCGCCGAGCTCGGCGCGCAGGATGTGCGCCCGGGACTCGGCCAGCACCTCCTGGCCGGGACCCACCAGCAGCCCCACCGCGAGCACGTTGGCCATCGACCCGGTGGGGGTGAAGAGCGCCGCCTCCTTGCCGAAGAGGCCGGCGACCCGCTCCTCCAGGGCGATCACGGTGGGGTCCTCGCCGTAGACGTCGTCGCCCACGTCGGCGGACGCCATCGCCCGCCGCATCGCGTCGGTCGGCCGGGTGACGGTGTCGGAGCGGAGGTCGATCACCGCCGTCACGCCTTGCGCAGCATCTCGGCGACGAGGAAAGCGAGCTCGAGCGACTGGACCCGGTTGAGCCGCGGGTCACAGACCGACTCGTAGCGGTTGCCCAGGTCCACCTCGAGCAGGTCCTCGCCGCCGCCGACGCACTCGGTGACGTCGTCCCCGGTGAGCTCGACGTGCAGGCCGCCGGGCCAGGTGTCGAGGGACCGGTGGACGTCGAAGAAGCCCTGGACCTCGGCGATGACGTCGTCGAACCGGCGGGTCTTGTAGCCCGAGGACGCCTCGTAGGTGTTGCCGTGCATCGGGTCGCACACCCAGGCCACGTTGATGCCGGCGGCCTCGACCTTCTCCACCAGGGGCGGCAGCAGGTCGCGGATGCGGCCCGCGCCCATGCGGGTGATGAAGGTCAGCCGCCCGGCCTCGTTGTCGGGGTTGAGCTTGCCGGCCAGCGCGATCGCGTCGTCGGGCGTCGTGGACGGCCCGAGCTTCACGCCGATCGGGTTGCGGATCCGGCTGAGCAGCTCGACGTGGGCGCCGTCGAGCTGGCGGGTGCGCTCACCGATCCACACGAAGTGGCTGGACACGTCGTAGGGCAGTCCGGTGCGCGAGTCGATGCGGGTCATCGCGTGCTCGTACTCGAGGACCAGCGCCTCGTGACTGGAGTGGAAGTCGACCCGGTGGAACTCGTCAGGATCCGCGCCGATCGCCTTCATGAACGTCAGCGCCCGGTCGATCTCGGAGGCCACCGCCTCGTAACGCCGCCCGACCGAGGAGGCGAGCACGAAATCGGTGTTCCACGTGTGCACCTGGCGCAGGTCGGCGTAGCCGCCGGTGGTGAACGCTCGCACGAGGTTCAGCGTCGACGCGGACGCGTGGTAGACCCGCTCGAGGCGCTGCGGGTCCGGTTCCCGCGCCTCGGCGGTGAAGTCGAAGCCGTTGACGGCGTCGCCCCGGTAGGCCGGCAGCGTGGTGTCGCCGCGGGTCTCCAGGTCGCTGCTGCGCGGCTTGGCGTACTGTCCCGCCAGCCGGCCGAGCTTCACCACCGGCACCGAGGCGGCGTAGGTCAGCACGACGGCCATCTGCAGCAGCACCCGCAGCTTGTTGCGGACGTTGTCGGCCGTGACGCCGGCGAAGGTCTCGGCGCAGTCGCCGCCCTGCAGCAGGAACGCCTCGCCTCGCGAGACGGCGGCCAGCTTGTCCTTGAGCCCGTCGCACTCCCCGGCGAAGACCAGCGGCGGGTAGGACCGCAGCCGCTGGACGACCTCGTCGACCGCGGCCCGGTCGGGGTACGACGGCTGCTGGGCCGCACCCAGGGCATGCAGGGTCGCGAGGTCGGGGACGGGCTGGCTCACCGGCTGGTTCACCGGGCAATCCTACGGCTCACCCGAAGAACACCGCCGCCTCGTCGTACTCCGCCGGCGAGACGGTCTTGAGCTCACCGGTCCCCTCGATGAGCGGGACCCGGGCGATGTCCTTGCCGCGCAGCGCCACCATCGTCCCGAAGTCGCCGTCGTGGACGGCGTCGATCGCGTGCAGGCCGAACCGGGTCGCCAGCCAGCGGTCGAACGCCGTGGGCGTCCCGCCGCGCTGGACGTGGCCGAGCACGACCGCGCGTGCCTCCTTGCCGGTGCGCTCCTCGATCTCCGAGGCGATCCGGTCGCCGATGCCGCCGAGCCGGACGTGGCCGAAGGCGTCCTTCTCCCCCGACACCAGCGTCATCCCGCTGCCGTCGGCGGGCACCGCTCCCTCCGAGACGACCGCGATGACGGCGTACTGGTCCTCGAACCGCGACTCCACGTGGGCGCAGACCTTCTCGATGTCGAAGGGCTGCTCGGGAATGAGGATGACGTTGGCACCGCTGGCGAGGCCGGCGTGCAGCGCGATCCAGCCGGCGTGCCGGCCCATCACCTCCACGACCAGCACCCGGTGGTGCGACTCGGCCGTGGTGTGCAGCCGGTCGATCGCCTCCATCGCGATGTTGACGGCCGTGTCGAAGCCGAAGGTGAAGTCGGTGCCGGACAGGTCGTTGTCGATGGTCTTCGGGACTCCGACGACGGCCACGTCGAGGTCGTGCAGCTTCGTGGCGACGCCCAGGGTGTCCTCGCCGCCGATCGCGATGAGCGCGTCCACGCCGAGGTCGGCGAGGTTCTGCTTGATCCGCTCGACGCCGCCCTCGACCTTGAACGGGTTGGTGCGGGAGGACCCCAGGATGGTCCCGCCGCGCGGCAGGATGCCGCGCACCTCCGGCACACCGAGCGGTTGGGTGAGGCCCTCGAGCGGCCCCTTCCAGCCGTCGCGGAAGCCGACGAACTCGTAGCCGTACTCCCTGACGCCCTTCCGGACGACCGCCCGGATCACCGCGTTCAGTCCCGGACAGTCACCGCCACCGGTGAGCACTCCGACGCGCATGCTTCCTCCTGCTCGGATTGGAACGATCAAAGCGAAGCGAACCCCCAACATAGCGAGCCGCCCGCGGCTTGGGGAGCCCTCGGTCGGGCGATCCGCCCCGGCTACCTTGACCCCCATGACCTTCTCGATCGTCGGCCGGGCGACCGACCCGGCCACCGGCCGGCCCTGCTGGGGCGTCGCGGTCGCCTCCAAGTTCCTTGCCGTCGGCAATGCCGTGCCGGCCGCCGTCGCGGGGGTGGGGGCACTCGCCACCCAGGCCGACTGCAACGTCGCCTGGAAGGGCATCGGCCTGTCCCTCCTCGACGAGGGCGCACCCGCCGACGTGGCGCTGCAGCGGATGCTCGAGGAGGACGAGCACCGCGCGGACCGGCAGGTCGGCATCGTCGACGTCGACGGCAACGCCGCCACGCACACCGGAACGGACTGCTTCGACTGGGCGGGCGGGGTGGCCGAGCGTGACGTCGCGATCCAGGGCAACATCCTCGCCGGGCCCCAGGTGGTCGAGGAGATGAAGCGGGCCTGGGATGAGCGCGCCGGCGAGCCGCTGGCCCATCGCCTGCTGGCCGCACTGGCGGCCGGCGACGCAGCCGGCGGTGACCGTCGCGGCCGGCAGTCCGCCGCCCTGCTGGTGGTGCAGGACGAGGCGGGATACGCGGGGCTCGACGACATCGCCGTCGACCTGCGCGTCGACGACCACGCCGAGCCGGTCGTCGAGCTCGGCCGCCTGCTCGCCCTCAACGACTTCTACCTGACCGCCCCCTCCGAGGCGGAGAAGGTCGAGGTCACCCCGGAGCTCGGCGCCGAGCTCGAGCAGCTGGCGCGGGCCCTGGGCCACGAGCACCTGCGCGAGTGGGTCGGCTCGGAGAACTACGAGCTGCGGGTGGCCCCGGGGCTCAAGCCGGCCTGGATCGACGAGAGGGTCCTGGCAATCCTGCGCGACGCCGGCGGCACCGCCCGCGAGGAGCGGTCATGAGCATCCTGGCCATCGACGCCGGCACGACGGGGGTGACCGCGCTCGTCGTCACGGCCGGGGGGACGATCGCCGCGAGGGGCTACCAGGAGTTCGCCCAGCACTTCCCCCAGCCGGGCTGGGTCGAGCACTCCCCCGAGGAGATCTGGCAGGCCACCCTCGAGGCCACCCGCGCCTGCCTGGCCGGCTGGCCCGGCGAGCGGTCGGAGCTCAAGGGCATCGGCATCACCAACCAGCGCGAGACGGTGCTGCTCTGGGACCGCGAGACGCTCGGGTCGCCGCGCCGGGCGATCGTCTGGCAGGACCGTCGTACTGCCGAGATCTGCAACCGGCTGCGCGACGCCGGCCACGAGGACCGGGTCGCCGCGCTGACCGGGCTGCGGCTGGACCCCTACTTCTCCGGCACCAAGCTGGTCTGGCTCCAGGAGAACGAGCCGCACACCTGGGCGCTGGTGGAGGAGGGCCGCTACGCCATCGGCACGGTCGACTCCTACCTGGTGGCGCGGATGAGCCGCGGCACCTGGCACCTCACCGACGTGTCGAACGCCTCGCGCACGCTGCTGTTCGACCTCGAGCAGGGCGCCTGGTCCCCGGAGCTCTGCGAGTTGTTCGGTGTGCCGATGGACGCGCTGCCCGAGGTCGTGCCGAGCTGGGGCGAGCTCGCCCGGACCGACCCGCGCTCCTTCCTCGACCTCGACCTGCCGATCGCCGGCGTCGCCGGTGACCAGCAGTCCGCCCTCTTCGGGCAGACCTGCTTCGACGAGGGCCGTTCCAAGTGCACCTACGGCACCGGGTCCTTCATCCTCACCAACACCGGCACCAGCGTGGTTCGCTCCGACGCCGGCCTGCTCTCGACCGCCGCGTGGCGGACCCCCGACGGGACCCTCACCTATGCGTTGGAGGGCGCGATCTTCGTCACCGGCGCCGCCGTGCAGTGGCTGCGCGACGGGCTGCAGATCGTCGGCACGGCTGCCGAGACGGCGGCGGTCGCCCTGAGCGTCGACTCCACCGACGGCGTGGTCTTCGTGCCGGCCCTGACCGGGCTCGGCGCACCGCACTGGGACCCGGACGCACGCGGCACCATCCTGGGCATCACCCGCGGTACGACGCGGGGTCACCTCGTCCGCGCCACGCTGGAGGCGATCGCCTTCGAGGTGCGTGACGTGGTGGAGACGCTCGGAGGCGACGGCCCGGGCCTCGCGTCCCTCGCCGTCGACGGCGGTGCGGCGGCCAACGACGTGCTCTGCCAATTCCAGGCCGACCTGCTCGGCGTCCCCGTGGAACGGCCGAGGATCGTCGAGACGACCGCGCTCGGGGCCGCCTTCATGGCGGGGCTGGGCACCGGCGTCTGGCAGTCGACCGAGGAGCTCCGCGACTCCTGGCAGCTCGACCGCCGCTTCGATCCGGACCCCGCGAAGGCTGACGAGTGCGCGAAGGCCTATGCCCGGTGGCAGAAGGCCGTCGAACGCGCCAAGGGATGGACCTGACGCCGCCGGAACTCAATCGCCGGTGAGCCGGTCCAGCTCGGCCTGCGCCTCCGCCTGCTCCGCCCTGGCCTGCTCCAGCGCATCAGTGGCGTCATCCCGGGCCGACTCCGCCTCCTCGACGTCGTCGTCCACGCCGTCGACCTGCTCCTCCAGCTCGGCCAGCCGGCGCTGCAGCTCGTCGATCTCCTCGCGGAGCTGGAGCCGGCGTGCCTGCAGCCGCTCCAGCGAGCCCGCCACCCCGGCGACCTCCGCCTCGGCGTGGGCCACCGCTTCGACCGCCTGCTCGAGCCGCTCGCGGGCGGCCTCGACCTTGAGATGGGTGTCCGGTACGACGATGAGCGCCGGCGGCTCGTGCTCGGGGGCCTCGGTGGGTCGTGCCGTCCAGGAACCGACCGCCTCGGGAACCGCACAGACGGCGGCGACGTCGAGCTCCGAGACGCCGGTCGAGGTGAAGGCGGTCACGACGAGGCCCGACTGCACCACCTCCGCGGCGACCGGGTCGAGGAGCGCGGCGTTGAGGACGGCCTCCACCTGGTCGGCGACGGCGGGCGTCAGCCGCGCGTCGTGCTCCCGGGCCAGCGAGCGGGCGGTGCCGGTCAGGGCGGCGGTCAGCTGCCGGCGCTGCCGGGTGAGCGCGCGCAGCTCCTCCCCGTCGAGCGACTCGGCGGCGGCGCGCAGCGACTCCCCCAGGGCGAGCACCTGCTGGATCTGCTCGGCCTCGCGTCGCACCAGGAGATTGACCGCCCACGCCGCCAGCGAGGGACGCTTCAGCTTCTTGATCCGGGCCGCCAGCTCACGGTCGTCGCGCACCTCCTTCGCGGCCGCGTCCCGGGCAGCGGTGAAGGCGCCCGGCTCCACTGCGTAGAGCGCGTCGGCCACCTCGAGCAGCGGGTCAGCCGAGGGCATCGAGCAGCTCCTGGAGGGCCGCCGCACAGGTCGCGGCGCGGATGGCGGCACGGTCCCCCGAGAGCCCCAGCCGGTGTGCCTGCACGCCTCGCGGGCCGACGAGACCGAGGTACACCGTCCCCACGGGCCGGTCGTCCTGGGGCGTCGGCCCGGCCACGCCCGTCGTGGAGATCGCCCAGTCGGCACCGACGAGGTGCCGGACCGCCGTCGCCATCTGGGCCGCGCAGTCGGCGGAGACGACCTGGGCCGCGGTCACGCCGAGGACGTCGCGCTTCACCGTCGTCGCGTAGGAGACCACCCCGCCCCGGAACGTCGCCGACGCCCCCGGCGTACTGCTGAGCAGGTCGGCGAGCGCGCCGCCCGTGAGCGACTCGGCGCACCCCACCGTCTCGCCGCGGTCGACCAGCGCGGCATGGACCCGGGCGGCTAGGGCGAGGGCTTCCGGGTGTCGCATGGGCGAAACGCTAGCGCCGATATGGTCGGTTGCATGCCACTCGGGATCGAGGACTATGCCATCGTCGGCGACCTGCACACGGTCGCGCTGATCGGGCGCAACGGGTCGGTCGACTGGTTCTGTCTCCCGCGCTACGACTCCGAGGCGTGCTTCGCCAACCTCCTCGGCGACGAGCACGGCAGCCGGTGGCTGATCGGGCCCGCCGGCGAGCACACCTCCGAGCGCGCCTACGTCCCGGGCACGATGGTGCTCGAGACGACCTACCGCACAGCCACCGGCGAGGTGAAGGTCACCGACGTGATGCCGACCGGCGACCGCCGCGCCGACCTGGTGCGGCGCGTCCAGGGCGTCCGCGGCACCGTACGGATGCGGCACGAGTGGGTGGTGCGCTTCGACTACGGCAAGGTCCGGCCATGGGTGCGACGCCTCACCCGCCACTACGAGACCGGCGCGGAGAAGGTCATCGTCGCGACCGCGGGCCCCGACAAGGTGATCCTCGCCGGCCCGCGCCTGCCGCGCGCTGCCGACGGCCGGCACGAGGACGAGTTCGACGTCCACGAGGGCGAGTGTCTGGACTTCTCCATGACCTGGGTGCCGTCCTACCGCGACGTGCCCGAGCCGCTCGACATCGACCACCGGGTGGCCCAGACGATCGCCGAGCAGCAGAAGTGGGCTGACGCCGTCGCCTACGAGGGCGACAAGCGCAACGAGGTCGTCCGGAGCCTCGTCACGCTCCGGGCGCTGACCCACGAGGACACCGGGGGCATCGTCGCCGCCGCGACCACGTCCCTGCCCGAGGAGTTCGGTGGCGAGCGCAACTGGGACTACCGCTTCTCCTGGCTGCGCGACGCCGCCCTGACGGTCGAGACGATGATCGGCACCAACCGGCCCGAGCTGGCCCGCCCCTGGCGCAACTGGCTGCTGCGCGCCATCGCCGGCGACGCGGAGGACATGCAGATCATGTACACCGTCGACGGCTCCCGGCAGCTGCCGGAGCGGGAGCTCGACCACCTCGCCGGCTACGAGAACTCCCGACCGGTCCGGATCGGCAACGGCGCGGTCTGCCAGCGGCAGACCGACGTGGTCGGCGAGGTGCTCTGCGCCCTCTCCGCCGCCCGGCATGCCGGGCTCCGCGAGACCAAGGAGAGCTGGTCGATGCAGCGGGCGCTGGCCGCGAACCTGGCCACCAGCTGGCAGCAGGCCGACAACGGCATCTGGGAGATCCGCGGACCACAACGGCACTTCACCCACAGCCGCGTGCTCGTCTGGGCGGCGTTCGACCGGATGGTCGACGGTGTCGAGAGCTTCGGCCTCGACGGCCCGGTCGACGAGTGGCGCGAGCTGCGCGACCGGGTGCGCGAGGAAGTGCTGTCGAAGGGCTTCGACACCGGGCGGAACTCCTTCACCCAGCACTACGACACCACCGAGGTGGATGCCTCCCTGCTGGTGCTGCCGCTCGTCGGTTTCCTGCCGGGCGACGACCCCCGGATGCTGGGCACGATCGAGGCGATCGAGCACGACCTGATGCGCGACGGGATGCTGATCCGCTACCGCACCGAGTCGGGGGTGGACGGGCTCGCCGGCGAGGAGCACACCTTCATCGCCTGCACGTTCTGGCTCGTGTCCGCCTACGCCCTGGCCGGCCGGGTCGCGGACGCCCGGGACCTGATGGACCGGACGATCGACTTGTGCAACGACGTGGGCCTGCTGAGTGAGGAGTACGACGTCGGCAACAACCGGATGGCCGGCAACTTCCCGCAGGCATACTCCCACCTCACCCTGGTGCAGGCGGCCCGGCTGCTCGCGCTCGCCGAGTCCGGACAAGCCCTCGTCTAAGCCGCATCCACGACAAAGCGGACTGTCTAGGCCGCAGGCGTTCCCCCAGCGCGGCGTCCGTGCTTTATTTCACGTATCGCAACAAACTGGGGACACCACTCAGGCCTGGAGGGACCATGGGCGAGACGAACACCGGCCGGCACCTGACCCCGGAGGCAGCCGCCGTCGAGAAGGCACGCCAGTACGCCGAGCAGCGCCGCGCCGCAGCCCGCGCCCGGTTCGAGGCGCCGTCATGGGTGGGGCCGGACCGGCACGCCGGTGGCTCCCCGACCATCCCCACCCAGGCTGCCCCGCTGCACGAGGAGCTCCTCGACCTCGTCGAGGAGTCACCCGGCCCGTCCATCCCGCTGACCGGCCACTGGGTCGAGAGCGCCAAGCCCCGCGTGGTCGCGGGCGTGCTCCTGGCGGTGTGCGTCGCCGGTGCGGCCACCAGCCTGGTCCTCACGGTGACCACCCAGTCGGTGGGCGCCGTCGTCGGCCTGGTGATGTCCGCCTTCTTCGCGGTGCTCTGCCGCGGCGCGATGATGTCCGCCGGCCTGGCCACCGTGGACCTCAAGGGCTCGATCCTCACCGTGCGGCACCAGGGCTACGTCGACAGGTTCGACCTCGCCGGGCCGATCCAGCTGGTCGAGCTGGTGAGCGTGCCGCAGCGCCGCGACTGGCGGCTGCGGCTGGAGAGCCCCGACGGCCGCCTCGTCGAGCTCGGCGGGCACCAGGTCGACCCGGTGGAGATGCACCGGATCGTCGAGTACTACCGGGCGATCGCCACGCGCGAGCGCCGGGAGCGCGAGCGCCGCAACAACCTCTAGGCCGACCGGCGCTGCCGGAGCGCGTCCCGGGCGAAGTCGAGCCCGGACACGATGGTGAGCGCCACCGCCACGCCCATGAGCACCGCGGCGGCCCACCAGACCACCAGCCCGACGACGTCCCAGCTGCCGGAGAAGTCCTTGAACGGCGCGATGAAGCCGCCCAGGGCGAGCGCCTGCGCCATGGTCTTGACCTTGCCCAGCTGGGCAGCGGGCATGACGACGTGCCGGGCGATGGACAGCCGCGCGATGGTCACCGACCACTCACGGACCAGCACCACGATGGTCACCCACCACCACAGCGCTCCGATGACCGACAGGCCGATGAAGGCCATCCCGGTGATCGTCTTGTCCGCGATCGGGTCGGCGATCTTGCCGAAGTTGGTGACCAGGCCGTGCTTGCGGGCCAGGTCGCCGTCGATCTTGTCCGTGAGCATGGCGACCGCGAACAGCACGTAGGCGATCCAGCGCCAGAACTGGTCCTCTCCTCCGGCGTGCAGCAGCGCCCACCCGAAGAACGGCACCATGACGATGCGCAGCGTGGTCAGGGCGTTCGGAACGTTCCAGTTGCTCACGGTCCTGGGCTGCGTGTCCGTCATGCAGGCGCCCCGATCAGGTCGACGCCCACGGAGGCGTTCACGGTCGCCTCGATCATGTCACCCACGCGCACGGTGCCGGGCACGTCGACCAGCACCGTGCAGCCGTCCACCTCCGGGCCCTGGCACGCCGCGCGACCCTCCACGGTGCGACCGCCGTCCGGCGCGACGTCCACCGACTCGACGAGCACCACGACCCGCTCCCCGACCCGCTCCTCCGCCCGCTGGGCGGTGAGCTCCTCGGCGAGGTCCGTCAGGTGGGCGACCCGGTCGGCGACCTCGTCGTCGGACAGCTTGCCGTCGTAGGTCTCCGCCTCGGTGCCGTCCTCGTCGGAGTAGCCGAACACCCCCACGGCGTCGAGCCTGGCCTCGGTGACGAAGCCACACAGCGTCTCGAAGTCCTGCTCGCTCTCCCCGGGGAAGCCGACGATGAAGTTGGACCGCACGCCGGCCGAGGGCGACTGGCGGCGGACGTCCTCCAGGAGGCCCAGGAACGACAGCGGGTCGCCGAAGCGACGCATCCGCCTCAGCACCGCGCCGGATGCGTGCTGGAAGGACAGGTCGAAGTAGTCCGCGACCCCGGGGGTCGACGCGATCGCCGCGACGAGCCCGGGCCTGGTCTCGGCCGGCTGGAGATAGCTGACCCGGACCCGCTCGACGCCCTCCACCGCCGCCAGCTCCGGCAGCAGCCGCTCGAGCAGCCGCAGGTCACCGAGGTCCTTGCCGTAGGACGTGGAGTTCTCGCTGACGAGGAACAGCTCCTTCACCCCGTCCTGGCCGAGCCAGCGCGCCTCGTTCAGCACGTCCGACGGCCGACGCGAGACGAAAGAGCCGCGGAAGCTGGGGATCGCACAGAAGGCGCACCGACGGTCACAGCCGGACGCGAGCTTCAGCGGCGCCATCGGCCCGGCACCGAGCCGACGTCGTACGACGCGGGGACCGGTGGCCGGGGCACCCACACCGATCTGCGCCACGTCCGCCGGGACACCGTGCCCGGGGACCACGACGTCCGCAGCCGAGCGGTCCACCGGAGAGATGGGCAGCAGCCTGCGCCGGTCTGACGGGGTGTGCGGGTGCTGCTCCTCACCGGCGATGATGCCGCGCAGCCTCGCCGCGATGTCGGGGTAGTCGTCGAATCCGAGGACCGCGTCGGCCTCCGGCAGCGAGTCGGCCAGGTCCGCGCCGTACCGCTCGGCCAGGCAGCCGACCGCGACGACAGCCTGCGTGGTGCCCGCGCCCTTGAGATCCGCCGCCGCGAGCAGCGTGTCGACGGAGTCCTTCTTCGCCGCCTCCACGAAGCCGCAGGTGTTGACCATCACCGTCTGGGCATCGGCAGGGTCCTCGACGAGCCGGAAACCCGCCGCCTCCAGCCGGCCGGCGAGCTCCTCGGAGTCCACCTCGTTGCGGGCGCAGCCCAGCGTCACGACGGAGACGGTGTGCTGGGCGGCGGGCGCTGAGGTGGTCATCGCCCCCGATTATGACGGGTGCGCCTCAGCGGAACGTCCGGGTGCCCGGTGCCCCGGCCATGCCCAGGGTGCCCTGTGCCTTGCCCCGCAGCCGTACCTCCACCGCACCGGCGTTGTCCGCCTGCACGCGGAAGGGCGCCAGACCGGCGATCCTGCGGTGCTCGCCCTGGGGCAGGTCACCGGACCAGAGCACCTTTCCGGTGCGGTCCCTGACCAGCACGTGGGCAGGAGCGTGCGCCGCCGTGACCGTGAGGGTGCGCAGCTGCATGCGCGGCGACACGATCGGCTCGTGGTTGGCCGCAAGGCCCGCCGTGCTCTCCCCAGGGAGCGCGACCGGCTCGGGGGCGTCGCTGAAGAGGCGGGCGACGCCCCACACCAGCATCAGGCACAGCACCGCTGCGACCAGGAGGCTCCAGCGGGGACCGCCGACCGTGGCGCGCATCCCGCCGCTGAGGCCGGTCGCCAGCTCCGCCTCGAAGACGCGACGGGCATTGATCGGACCGGAGGCGTAGCGCTCGTCGTACTCCCGCATCAGCGGCTCGAGCTCCAGGCCCAGGGCGCGGGCGAGCGTGGTCAGGTGGCCGCGGGCGTAGAAGTCGCCGCCGCAGGGGCCGAAGTCGTCGACCTCGATCGCCGCCAGGACGTGCGGCCGGATCCGGGTGCGCTCGCTCAGCTCGTCGATCCCGAGCCGGACGCGCTCGCGGGCCCGGGCGATCACCGGTCCGATGACCGGCTCCGCGGCCGGTGTCGGCACCGGCTCGGCGGGCGCCTCGGCGGTGGCGTCGAACACGAACGTCTCCAGCCTGCGGACCGGCTGGACGGCCTCGGAGACGGACCGGGTCACCTCCGCGCGCCGGGGCGCGACCGGCTCGCGCAACGGGGCCACCGGCATCAGCAGCGGTCCCGCAGCAGCCGGCTCGACCGTGTCGACGTCGTGGACCTGGCCGTGGCCGACCCGGGAGACCAGGGCGCCGATGCGGGCGGGCACCTCCGAGAGGGACGCCAGGTGCTTGCCGTGCAGCTCCACGACGTCGGTGCGGCCGTCGGCCAGGTGGCGGAGCTCACCGACCACGTCCTCGGTCGAGGTGGTCGTGGTCATCGCCAGCGGCACGCTGAGGGATGCGCCGTACCAGCGGCGGCTCCACACGGCGTGGATCCGGCCGAGCACCCCGAGGTCGGCCAGCTGCTCGGGGTCGCGAGGCAGCACCACGAGCCGGCCGTCGCGCAGGACCGACTCGGGCCGCTCGATCACCACCTGACGCAGCGCTGCCCAGGGCAGCCGCTGCCAGCCGGCCCCGACGCGCACCAGGACGCCCTCGTCGTCCGCCTCGAGCAACGGCTGCCGGGCACCGACGACGGCGAACAGGTGCACCGCTCCGACGAGGAGGAAGACCACGCCGAGCAGGGTGTCGAGGCTGCCGGCGCCGCGGACGAGGAAGGCGGCCGAGAGGCCGACCGACGCGATCCCCAGGATCGCGAAGAGCGCGACGTTGCGACGGACGGTGAAGGACGGGCGACTGCTGTCGGACTGGCTCACTGCTCCCCCTGGATGCTGGCGACCACGTCATCGAGGTCGTCGGGCTTGACGAGGACGTCGCGCGCCTTGGAGCCCTCGCTGGGGCCGACGACGCCGCGACTCTCGAGGATGTCCATCAGGCGCCCCGCCTTGGCGAAGCCCACGCGCAGCTTGCGCTGGAGCATCGACGTCGAGCCGAACTGCGTGCTCACCACCAGCTCCACCGCCTGGATGACCAGGTCGAGGTCGTCGCCGATGTCGTCGTCGAGCTCCCGCTTGGACTGCTGCGGCGCCGTCACGTCCTCCACATAGGTCGGCTGCAGCTGCTCCTTGCACGCCTTCACGACCTGGTGGATCTCCGCCTCGGTCACCCAGCTGCCCTGGATCCGGGCCGGCTTCGAGGCGCCCATCGGGAGGAACAGCCCGTCGCCCTGGCCGACGAGCTTCTCGGCGCCCGGCTGGTCGAGGATGACCCGGCTGTCCGCCAGGCTCGAGGTGGCGAACGCGAGTCGCGAGGGCACGTTGGCCTTGATCAGGCCGGTGACCACGTCCACCGAGGGACGCTGGGTGGCCAGCACCAGGTGGATCCCGGCGGCGCGAGCCAGCTGGGTGATCCGGACGATGGCGTCCTCGACGTCGCGGGGCGCGACCATCATCAGGTCGGCGAGCTCGTCGACCACCACGAGGAGGTAGGGGTACGGCGCGAGCTTGCGCTCGCTCCCGGCGGGCAGGTCGACCTTGCCGGCCCGGACGGCCTTGTTGAAGTCGTCGATGTGCCGGAACCCGAAGTTGGCCAGGTCGTCGTAGCGAAGGTCCATCTCCCGGACGACCCACTGCAGCGCCTCGGCGGCCTTCTTGGGGTTGGTGATGATCGGCGTGATCAGGTGCGGGATGCCCTCGTAGGCGTTCAGCTCCACCCGCTTCGGGTCGACCAGGATCATCCGCACCTCGTCCGGCGTCGAGCGCATCAGCACCGACGTGATCATCGAGTTGATGAAGCTGGACTTGCCCGAGCCGGTCGCGCCGGCGACGAGCAGGTGCGGCATCTTCGCCAGGTTGGCGACGACGAAGCCGCCCTCCACGTCCTTGCCGAGACCGGCGACCATCGGGTGGTGGTCGTTGCGGGCCACGTTGGAGCGGAGCACGTCACCGAGGGAGACGATCTCCTTGTCGGTGTTCGGGATCTCGATGCCCACCGCCGACTTGCCGGGGATGGGCGAGAGGATCCGCACGTCGGCCGAGGCCACGGCGTAGGCGATGTTCTTCTGGATGTTGGTGATCTTCTCGACCTTGACGGCCGGCCCCACCTCGACGATGTAGCGCGTCACCGTCGGCCCCCGGGTGTAGCCGGTGACCTGGGCGTCGATGTCGAACTCCTCGAACACCTGCTGCAGCCGCTCGACGACCTCGTCGGACGCCTTGGAGCGGGCCTTGTGGACGCTGCCCGGCTTGAGCACCTGGCTGTCGGGCAGTGAGTAGGCGATGTCACCCGAGAGCGACAGCTGCTCCACCCGCGCCGGGATCGGCGAGTGCGGCGGCGGCTCGAGCTCGTCCTTGCCCGCCTGGTGGTCGACGTCGGTGGTCGGCTCCTCGCCGGTCGCGGCGCCGTCCCCGGACCCCGAGCCTGACCCGGACCCCGAGCCTGACGAGGGGCTGTGCTTCTTGCGTCGCTTGCGCACCTCGCGATCCTCGAGGACGGGCGAGTCGTACGCCGGGTCGCCGAGGTCCGGGTCGATCTCGTCGTCGACGTGGACGCCGACGTGCCGGCGCCGGCCGAGCGCGACGGTGTCCTCTGCGGCGTCAGCGGCGTCGGCGCGACGGCCGAGGAGCCGGTCCCGCAGCTCGCGGAGCCGGGCCGGGACCTGGTAGACGGGGGTCGCGGTCACCACGAGAAGCCCGAAGGCGGACAGCAGCAGGAGCAGGGGCACGACGACGAACGGTGTCTGCAGCAGGTCGGTGAGCAGCTTGGCCACCACGAAGCCCAGTGCACCACCGGCCTGCTGGAGCGGACCGGTGTCGCCCTCCTGCGGAGCCGGGGAGCCGTTGGCGATGTGCACGATGCCGAGCACGCCGAAGAGCAGGCACGCCCAGCCGATCACCTGACGGCCGGCCGGGCCGTTGCGCTCGGGGTCGCGCAGGTTGCGCCACGCGACGAAGCAGAGCAGGAGCGGGACGAACCACGCGAGCAGCCCCACGGACCCGGCCACCACGCTCCGCACGGCGTGGAAGACCGAGCCGGGCAGCTGCCACCAGACCGAGGCGGCCACGACGACGGCGAGGGCGACGAGCAGCAGCCCGGCGCCGTCGCGGCGGTGCTCCGGCTCCAGCTCGCGGGCACCCTGGCCCAGGCGGCGAACGCCGGTGCCGACTCCCCCGGCGATGCCGCCCCACGCCGAGGCGGCACCGTGCCCGAGCGCGGAGAAGCCCCGGAAGACCGGCCCGGGACCGGACCGGACCGCGCGGGGAGCAGGACGACGACCCTTCGCAGGCTTGCGCCCGCCGCGGGAGCGCGCGTTCTTGCTGCCGGACGACCGGGATCGCGAAGCCGGGGAGCCGCCCTTCTTCGACGTGCTCCTGCTGCGCGACGCCGGCGGGGAAGACGTACGGGTCGCCATGCTGGCCAATGTACGGCGAAACCACTGGTGTCCCACGCGTCACACGCCGTCGACTTGCCGAGACGTCACCTCCTGTGCCGCCCAGCCCGCCGAGACGTCACTTCGTGTGCCCGTCAGGCTGCCGAGACGTCACTTCGTGCGGCCCGTGCCACTACGCTCCTCCCGTGAAGAGGCCCCGACTCGCCAGCCAGCGGGTGCTGCGACACGTGGCCGGAGAGCTGGACCCCGCGGGACGAGGTCTTCGGCGTCCTGCGGTGAGGCCGGCTCAGGCCTCGAGCACCACCGGCACGATCATCGGCCGGCGCCGGTGGGTGCTGGACACCCAGCGCCCGACCACCCGACGGATGGTCTGCTGCAGTTGGTAGGTGTCGTCGACGCCCTCGGCCACCGCCTTGTCGAGTGCGTCCACGATCGGCTGCGAGATGGCGTCGAACGTGCCCTCGTCCTCGGCGAAACCGCGCGCATGGATCTCCGGCCCGCTGACCACCTTGCCCGTCTGCGAGTCGATCACCACGATGACGGAGACGAAGCCCTCCTCGCCGAGGATCCGGCGGTCCTTCAGCGACGTCTCGGTGATGTCACCGACGGAGGTGCCGTCCACGAAGACGTAGCCGCAGTCGACCTTGCCGGTCACGGCCGCCTTGCCGTCGACCAGGTCGACGACGAAGCCGTCCTCGGCGAGGACCACGCGGTCGGCCGGGACACCGGTCGCGACGGCGAGGTCGGCGTTGGCCTTCATGTGCCGGACCTCGCCGTGGACCGGCAGCACGTTGCGCGGCCGGACGATGTTGTAGCAGTAGAGCAGCTCACCGGCGCTGGCGTGCCCGCTGACGTGCACCAGCGCGTTGCCCTTGTGCACGACCCGCGCACCCAGCCTGGTGAGGCCGTTGATCACGCGGTAGACGGAGTTCTCGTTGCCGGGGATGAGCGAGGAGGCGAGTACGACGGTGTCGCCGTCCTCGATCTGCACGAAGTTGTGATTGCGCTGCGCGATCCGGCTCAGCGCCGACATCGGCTCCCCCTGCGAGCCGGTCGAGATCAGCACGACCTTGTGCGGCGGCATGTCACCAAGCGCCTTCGCGTCGACGAGGACGTCGGGCGGGACGGTCAGGTAGCCCAGGTCGCGCGCGATGCCCATGTTGCGCACCATCGAGCGGCCCACGTAGGCCACCTTGCGGCCGTGCTCCACCGCGGCGTCCATGACCTGCTGCACACGGTGCACGTGCGAGGCGAAGCACGCCACGATGATCCGGCCGCTGCTCTGGTGGAAGACCCGGTCGAGGACCGGCGCGATGTCCTTCTCAGCCGTCGTGAAACCGGGCACCTCGGCGTTGGTCGAGTCGGACAGGAACAGGTCGACGCCCTCCTCGCCGAGGCGGGCGAACGCGCGCAGGTCGGTGATCCGGCCGTCGAGCGGCACCTGGTCCATCTTGAAGTCACCGGTGTGCAGGGCCAGCCCAGCTCCGGTGCGGATGGCGACGGCCAGCGCGTCCGGGATGGAGTGGTTGACCGCCACGAACTCCAGCCCGAACGGCCCGAAGCCGATCCGGTCGCCCTCCTTCACGATGTGCTGGACGGTGTTCTTGATCCGGTGCTCGCGCAGCTTGGAGCCGACCAGGGCGAGGGTCAGCTGCGAGCCGACGATCGGGATGTCCGCCCGCTCGCGGAGCAGGTAGGGCACCGCCCCGATGTGGTCCTCGTGGCCGTGCGTCAGCACCAGCGCGTCGACCTTGTCGAGCCGGTCCCGGATGGACTCGAAGTCGGGCAGGATCAGGTCGACGCCGGGGTGGTTCTCCTCGGGGAACAGCACGCCGCAGTCGACGATCAGCAGCCGGCCGTCGTACTCGAAGACGGTCATGTTGCGGCCGACCTCCCCGAGGCCGCCCAGCGGTGTCACCCGCAGGCCGCCCTTCGGCAGCGGCCCGGGTGCGGACAGCTCGGGGTGCGGATGGCTCATCGGAGCAGTCCCGCGGCCTCGAGCGCGGACCGGAGCGCCTGGACCTCGGCCTCGTCCAGCTCGAGCAGGGGCAGCCGGACGCGGCGGTTGTCGAGCACGCCGGCCAGCTGCAGCGCGGCCTTCGCGGTCGTGGCGCCGTAGTTGGCGACCCCCATGATCGCGTCGATCGCGGGCAGCAGTCCGTGGAAGACCTCACGGGCCCGGTCGAGGTCTGCGCGCGCGACGGCGTCGACCAGCTCGCGGTTCTGGTCGCCGGCGACGTGGCCGACCACGGAGATCACCCCGCATGCACCGTGCGCGAGCCAGGTCAGGTTGGCGACGTCGTCGCCGGAGTAGAGCGCGAAGCCGAGATCGCGGACCAGCCGAACGCCCTGCGCCACGTCGCCGACCGCCTCCTTGACGGCTACGACGTTGTCGATCTCGGCGGCCCGTTGGTAGGTCTCCCACGCGATCCGCAGACCGGTGCGCCCCGGGACGTCGTACAGCATCACCGGCAGGTCGGTCGCCTGTGCCACGGTGGCGAAGTGCGCCAGGACGCCGCCCGGCGAGGGCTTCGAGTAGTACGGCGTCACGACCATGGCGCCGTCGGCCCCGAGCTTCTCGGCCTGCTCGGTCAGCTCGAGCGAGTGCGCGGTGCTGTTGGTGCCGACCCCGGCGACGACCTTGATCCGGTCGCCGACCGCCTCGACGACGGCGCGCAGCAGCTCGCCGTCCTCTGCCACGGAGGTCGTGGGCGACTCGCCGGTGGTCCCGGAGACCACCACGCCATCGTGCCCGTGGTCGGCCAGATGGCTCGCCACCGCGGCGGCGGCGTCGAGGTCGAGCGACCCGTCGGCGGCGAACGGCGTGACCATCGCGGTCAGCACGCGACCGAACGGTGCTTCGGGAAGACTCATGTCCTCTAGGTTATCCGCCCGACGCCTCGACGCTGCCACCAGACGAACTCGTGCGGCACCTCGGCGTCGAGGTGCGACTCGCGCGCGGTCTCCACCCAGGCGCTCCGGTCGAAGTCGGGATAGCGGGTGTCCCCCCCGGGCGCGAGGTGCACCTCGGTCAGCACCTGCGCGTCGGCACGGTCGAGGGCAGCCCGGTAGACCGCGGCGCCGCCGGCGACGAAGACCTCGTCGTCGACCTCGGCGGCGAGCCGGATCCCCTCGTCCAGGTCGTGCGCCACCAGGACACCGGGCGCGCGCCACGCACGGTCCCGGGTCAGTACGACGGTGGCGCGGCCGGGCAGCGGACGGCCGATCGAGTCGTACGTCGCCCGGCCCATGACCAGGACGTGCCCCAGGGTGAGCGCCTTGAAGTGGGCGAAGTCGGCCGGGATGTGCCACGGGATGGTGCCGGCGTCGCCGATGACGCCGTTGTCGGCCACGGCCGCGACCAGGGTGAGCCTCACGGGAGCCAGGCGTTCAGACCGCGATGGGGGCCTTGATGCCCGGGTGCGGGTCGTAGCCCTCGACCGTGATGTCCTCCAGCTCGAAGGCGTCGAGCTCGGTCACCGACGGGTCGAGGCGCAGCGTCGGCAGCGGCCGGGGCGCCCGGGTGAGCTGGAGGCGGGCCTGGTCGAGGTGATTGGTGTAGAGGTGCGCGTCGCCCAGGGTGTGCACGAAGTCGCCCACGGCCAGGCCGGTCACCTGCGCCACCATGTGCGTCAGCAGGGCGTAGGAGGCGATGTTGAAGGGCACCCCGAGGAAGACGTCGCCCGAGCGCTGGTAGAGCTGGCACGACAGCTTGCCGGGACCCTCCTCCTGCGGTGCGACGTAGAACTGGAACATCGTGTGGCACGGCGCGAGCGCCATGTCGGGGATGTCCGCCACGTTCCAGGCCGACACGATGTGCCGCCGCGAGTCGGGGTTGCTGCGGATCTGCTCCACCACCTGGGCGAGCTGGTCGACGTGGCGCCCGTCGGGGGTCGGCCAGGACCGCCACTGGTAGCCGTAGACCGGGCCCAGGTCGCCGTTGTCGTCGGCCCACTCGTCCCAGATCGTCACACCGCGGTCCTGGAGCCACTTGACGTTGGTGTCGCCGCGCAGGAACCAGAGCAGCTCGGCGAAGACCGAGCGCGTGTGCACCTTCTTCGTGGTGACGAGCGGGAAGCCCGCGGAGAGGTCGAACCGCATCTGGTGCCCGAACACGCTGAGCGTGCCCGTGCCGGTGCGGTCGGACTTCTGCACGCCCTCGTCGAGGATCCGCTGCACGAGGTCGAGGTAGGCCTGCATGGGAAGAAAACTACCCCGGGCGCGACCGCTCCCGTGCGTAGAGTGCCCGTGTGGTCGTCGGTCTGGTCGCCGCGCTCCTGGCGGCGGTGCTCTTCGGCGGCCTCGCGGTCGTCCAGGCCGCCGCGGCCCGCCGGCACGGCTTGCTCTCGCCGCTGATGGCGCTGGTCGCCGGCCTCTACCTGGTCGGCTGGCTGCTGCACCTCGTGGCGATCGCCCGGCTGCCGCTCTACCTCGCGCAGGTCGGTGTCGCCGCGGCCCTCGTCGTGACGGCCCTCGTCGCCGCCTACGTCATGGGCGAGCCGCTGTGGCGCCGGCACTGGCTCGCCGTCGTCGGACTGGTCGGTGGCCTCTCGTTGCTGGCGGTGGCGGCCGGTGACGTGGGTCCGAGCGGCGTCACGGCCGGGACCCTCGCGGTCCTCGCCCTCTGCCTGGTGGCGACCGCCGGGATGGCGCTCGTCGTCGTGCGCTCCACCGGCCAGCTGGGCGGCGTGCTCCTCGGTGTCCTCGCCGGACTGGCCTATGCCGGCTCCCCGATCGCGACGCGGGCGCTGACCACCTTCCGCGTCGACGGCCTCGCCGTGGCCGCCGCCGTGTGCACCGGGCTGTTCGGGCTGCTGGGCTTCGTCCTCTACTCCGCCGCCCTGCGTCGTACGTCCGTGACGGCCGCGACCGCGCCGCTCACCCTCCTGCAGACCGTCATCCCGGCGGTCGTCGGCCTCGCGTTCTTCGGCGACGGCGTGCGCGCCGGCTGGTGGCCGGCCGCGGCGGCGGCCTTCGCCGCCAGCGTGGCCGCCGCGGTGGTGCTCTGCGGCGCCCGCACCCAGCTCGAGGTGCACCACGCCGAGACTGGTTGGATGGAGCGGTGAGCTCCGCCGATGTTTCCTGCCGCATCGCGTGGGCGGACGACGCCCCGGCGATCGCGGCCGTCCAGGTGCGCGCCTGGCGAGCGTCGTACGACGGGCTGCTGCCGGCCGAGGTGCTGCAGGCACTCGACCGCGACGAGCTGGCCGACGGCTGGGCGACCTCGCTGGGCCGGCCGCCCGACGCCCGCAACCGGGTGCTGGTGTCCCTCGAGCGGAACCTCGTCACCGGCTTCGCCGTCACCGGACCGGGCGGCGACCCCGACCTAGACCCGGTCGCGGCCGGCGAGATCAGCGACCTGACGGTCGACCCGCACAAGCGCGGCGAGGGGCACGGCTCCCGGCTGATGCAGGCGTGTGTGGACACACTCAAGGCCGACCGGTTCCAGCGCGCGGTGACGTGGCTCGCCGCTACCGATGACGCGCAGCGCGCCTTCTGGACGGCGGCCGGCTGGGCGCCGGACGGAGCGCACCGGACGCTGGACCTGACCGGCGACGGCAGCACCCAGGTCAAGCAGGTCAGGCTGCACACCGACCTGGGCGCATGACGGCGGAGCCGCTCGAGCCGGGCCGCCGCCGGGAGATCGTGCGGGACGGCCTCGCCGTCTCCGTCGCCACCGGCGCCTACGGCATCTCCTTCGGCGCGATCAGCGTCGCGAGCGGGCTGGACGTGTGGCAGACCTGTGCCCTGTCGTTGCTCGTCTTCACCGGCGCGTCGCAGTTCGCGCTCGTGGGCGTGATCGGCGCCGGCGGGACGGCCTTCTTCGCGGCCGCCTCAGGACTGCTGCTCGGCGTGCGCAACACGCTCTACGGCCTCCGACTGGCGCCGCTGCTCGGCTGGACCGGGCTGCGCCGTGCGGCCGCTGCCCACCTGGTCATCGACGAGTCCACCGCGATGAGCGTCACCCGCGAGTCCGGGGCCGCCGCTCGCACCGGCTTCCTCACCACCGGCGTGGGGGTCTTCGTCCTCTGGAACGCCTTCACCCTCGTCGGCGCCGTCGCCGGCGAGGCGCTGGGCGACCCCCGGGACTACGGACTGGACGCCGCGGTCGGCGGCGCCTTCCTGGCACTGCTCTGGCCGCGGCTCGACTCCACCCAGCACCGCGTCACCGCCGTGCTCGCCGCCGCGCTGGCCCTGGTCCTCGTGCCGCTCACGCCGGCCGGGGTCCCGGTCATCGCGGCCGGCGTGGTCGCCCTCGGGATGGGACTGGTCAGCCGCGAGGTGCACCCGTGAGCGCCGCCGCGATCTGGCTGGCCGTCCTGGGCTGCGCGCTGGGCTGCTACCTGCTCAAGCTGGCCGGGCTCTCGGTGCCGGGACACGTCCTGGAGAAGCCCGCCGTACGACGCATCGCCGACCTGATCCCGGTCGCGCTGCTCGCGGCGTTGATCGCGACCCAGGTGCTCGCGGGGTCGCGCGACCAGCCGGCACTGGTCCTCGACGCCCGCCTCGTCGGCCTCGGCGCGGCGCTCGTCGCCCTGCTGCTCCGCGCGCCGTTCATCGTGGTGGTGTTCGTCGCTGCGCTCGCTGCGGCGCTGGTGCGCGCCGTCTGAGGACGGCAAGGGGCGAGGGGCCCGTGTGCCCGGCACGGACCCCTCGCCGAACTGACCCATGGAGGTTGGGTCAGGAAACGTTCACCGCACTCCATGCTGCGGCGACCGCGTTGTACTGGGTGCTGCCCGCTCCGTAGAGGTCGCGGGCGGCGTCGAGCGTGGCCGTCCGGGCACCTGCGTAGTCGGTGTTGGAGGTCATGTAGACCGTCAGTGCCCGATACCAGATGTCCGATGCGGCGTCCCGCCCGATCCCCGAGACGGTCGACCCGTCGCAGGTGGGGCTGTCGTAGCTGACGCCGTTCAGCGTCTTGGCGCCCGATCCCTCTGCCAGCAGGTAGAAGAAGTGGTTGCCGATGCCGCTGGAGTAGTGGACGTCCACGTTGCCCGCCGTCGGGCTCCAGCAGTTCAGCGAGGACCCGTCCGAGGCCGGGTCGTCCATCCGCCGGAAGCCCAGGTGCTGGGCGATGTCGAACTCCTCGCCGATGAGGTAGTCCCCCGCGTCGTTGGCATTCGCCGCGTAGAACTCCACCATCGTGCCGAAGATGTCCGACGTCGACTCGTTGAGGCCACCGGACTCACCGCTGTAGGTCAGGCCGGCCGTGTGCTCGGTGACGCCGTGCGACATCTCGTGTCCAGCAACGTCGAGGGAGGTCAGCGGGCCGAAGCTCTTCCCGTCACCGTCGCCGTAGGTCATCTTGGTGCCGTCCCAGAAGGCGTTCACGTAGTTCTTGCCGTAGTGGACGCGGTTGAACGACCCGGTGCCGTCGCCGAAGATGCCGAGCCGGCCGTAGGTGTTCTCGTAGAAGTCCCACGTCATGTTGGTGCCGTACTGGGCGTCCACCGCCGCCGACTCGCGGCTGCTCGTCGAGCCGTTGCCGAAGGAGTTGTCCGGGCTGGTGTAGAGCGTCCCGCTGCTGCAGTTGATGCCGAGCAGCTGGCAGCCGAACGAGTCCGACTTGTTGCCCATGTCGGTGGTGTAGGTGCCACCGCGGGTCGGGTCCTTCAGCTGGTAGGTCGAGCCGGAGAGCGTCAGCTGGAGCGGCACCGTGCCGCCGTACAGCGACTGCCCCGACCCGTCGGTGGTCTGGATCTCCTGCTCGGTGCGGATCAGCCGGCCGCTGCGCGCGTCGACGTACGACGCCAGCCGGCTCGGCGTCCCGTCAGCCTGCACACCGCCGGTCATCACCTTCCAGGCGAGCCGCGGGGTCGCCCCGCTGGCATCCACCACGAGCGAGCTGCCCGCGAGGTCGGCGTCACGGATGCCCCTCGGCAGCGCAGCCACGGCGCGCGACTGGGCAGCGGACCGGGTCACGGCCGGCACGGTGCGCAGGGAGATGCCGTGCTCGAGCGTCTGGCTCGCCGCCAGCCAGGCACCGTCTGCGGCCTGGTGGACCACCAGGTCGCCGCCGACCACGGGCAGGCCGGCGTAGCTGCGGTGCATCCGGACGTGCGTGGTGCCGTCACTGTCCACGATCGTGTCGACCGGCTGGAACGCCTGCCTGGCGCCGAAGTGGGTCGCCGCTGCGTGTTGCTCGGCGGCCTCGACCGCGCGGGCTGCCGGGCCACGGTCTGCGGCACCTGCAGGGGTCTGGGAAATGCCGGCCAGGGTCGCGGTCGCAAGTGCCGCGACGGCGAGGCCGGCGAGTCGTGCGTGCTGACGCATGCTCGTCCTCTCGGGAGGGGTTGGCAGGGCGGGGATGTGCCCTGCTCACAGCGAACCCGTCCCCGACGCCGGGCGGAAGCCTCAGGAACATGTGCTGCAGCAACGTGCAGGTTCAGGCGGACTTGCGACACCTCCCTACCCTGAAGCCGTGTCGACGCCCTCGAGCCTGCGTGTCCGGGACCGGTTCAGACGGTCCTCGTGGCTCTGGGCGCTGCAGGCCTCCGTGGGCTTCGTCGCGCTCCTGTGGGCACTCGAGGGCCTGGACACGCTGCTGCACCACCGGCTGGACGCGTACGGCATCCAGCCGCGGGACGAGGACGGCGCGATCGGCATCCTGCTCGCGCCGCTGCTGCACCTGGGCTGGGCGCACCTGGTCGGCAACACCGTGCCGCTGCTGGTCCTGGGCTTCCTGCTCGGCCTGACCGGTCCGGCCTACGCGCTCGGCGTGACGGCGATCGTCTGGCTGTCGAGCGGCCTCGGCGTGTGGCTGGTCGCTCCGGACCACACCCTGACCCTGGGCGCCTCGGGCATCGTGTTCGGCTGGCTCACCTGCCTGATCACCCGTGGTTTCGTCGCGCGCAGCTTCGGCCAGGCCGCGCTCGGCGTGCTGGTCCTCCTGGTGTACGGCGGCGCGCTGTGGGGAGTCCTCCCCGGCCAGCCGGGCGTCTCGTGGCAGGGCCACCTCTTCGGCGCCCTCGGCGGCGTCCTGGCCGCCTGGCTGTTGACCGAACGGCGCCGCCGCTGGTCGCGCACCTAGTCGAGGTCGAGGAAGCCCTCGAGTCCCACGGTCAGTCCCGGCGTCTGACCGATGCGGCGCAGGCCCAGCAGCACGCCCGGCGTGAACGAGACCCGGTCCAGCGAGTCGTGCCGGATGGTCAGGGTCTCGCCTAGGCCGCCGAGGATGACCTCCTGGTGCGCGACCAGGCCGCGGACCCGCAGACCGTGCACGCGGATGCCGTCAACGTCGGCCCCGCGGGCTCCGTCCAGCTGGGTGCTGGTCGCGTCCGGTGGCGCCTCGACCCCGGCTTCCCGCCGGGCCTCGGCGATCAGCTCCGCCGTACGACGGGCCGTGCCGGACGGGGCGTCCGCCTTGTCCGGGTGGTGCAGCTCGACAACCTCCACCGACTCGAAGAATCTGGCCGCCTCGGCGGCGTACCGCATCATCAGGATGGCGCCGATCGAGAAATTCGGGGCGACCAGGACGCCGGTCGAGGGACTGCCCTCCAGCCAGCCGCGGACCTGGGCGAGACGACCGTCGTCGAAGCCGGTCGTGCCGACCACCGCATGGATGCCGTGGTCGATGCAGAACTCCAGGTTGTCCATCACCACGTCGGGATGGGTGAAGTCGACGACGGCCTCCGCGCCGTTCTGCACCAGGGCGTCGATGTCGTCGTCCTGGTCGATCTCCGCGACGAGGTCGAGGTCATCGGCGGTGGAGACCGCCGCGCAGACCTCCCTGCCGACCTTGCCGCGTGCCCCCAGGACCCCCACCTTGATCGTCATGGCGATCAGGCTAGCGATGGATGCCGCGCACAGAGCATCGACCGTCACTCGGCCGGCGTGGGTGGCGCCTCTCCGCGAGCCACGGCATCGGCCCATGCCCGCTCGGCCGCCAGCAGGGCGCGGTCGCGCAGGCCGACGAGGTCACGACGGGTGGAAGGGGTGAGGAAGTCCGGACTGCCGAGCTCCAGCAGGTCCGGGCAGTGCTGTGGCCGATACCCGGGGTCGGGCGCGAGCCCGCGGAGGACTCCCTTGTAACGGGTCGCGAGATTGCCGGGCGAGCTCTTGAGCCACAGCACCTGGCGGAGCTGCTTCTGGGTGATCCCCGCGCCGGGACCGACCGCGCCGTTGGCCCTGCCCACGAGCCAGACCAGTCCGGCCGCCACGTCTGCCGAGCTGCGAGCACGGTCCAGCGCTGGCGGATCCTGCGACACGAGGGCCGCCAGAGCGGCGGAGGTGGCGGTCTGGAAGTCGGCGTCGAACAGCGCGTCGCAGGTGCGAGCGATGCACGCCAGCACCTCGTCGTACCGCTCTCCCGCCGTCTCCGGTCTGGCCACGACTCGGCCAGGCGAGTCGTCGAGCGCCAGGAGGGCGACCCGCCCGCCCACCACCGAGTCCAGCCAGGCGAGCACGCGCTCGTGCACCGGTGGTGACGGTGGCTCCGGCTCGAAGACGATGGGCCGCTCGCGACGATCCAGCTCATCCGCCCAGCGTTCGTAGCCGCTCCCCTCGACCGGCTCGGTCCACGTGTCCAGGAATCGTCCCTCGAGGTAGACGACGTGGCGCACGCGCCCGAAGAGCTCGTGCTCTCGTCCCGTCGAGGGAGGTTCGCGCCAGGGGTCGTCAGGTGCCGGCCAGTAGTTCATGGCGCAACGCTGACACGATTCGCCCTGCCGCCGCTCGCGTCATCCACAGGCGCCTGGATCCCGCCGGTGCCAGGTCGGCGAGATGACAGCGACATGGCAGGCGACTGGCAGAAAAGAGACTTGATATTCGAATCTCTGTTCGATAACGTGTCTCCATGAGCAACTCGGGCTCTACCGTGATCGACCTCGACCCCCGGCCGCACCTGGCCGGCTGGAAGGCTGTGCTTGCACACCACGACGGCTCGGGACTCACGGACGCGCAGCGCATCGACGAGCTACGCGAGCTGGAGGAGCTCAAGGCGGCGGCGAGTGCCGCGCAGGCGCGGATCACCGCCCGTTTCGACGCCTCCCAGCGGGCCTCGGCCGGTGACCTGCGGCGCAAGGACGCTCGCCGGATCTCCCGCTCGATCAGCGCTCAGATCGGGCTCGCACGCAGGGAGTCGCCGGCGCGGGGACAACAGCACCTCGGTGTCTCCCTCGCGCTGGTGCACGACCTCCCACACACCCACGCGGCACTGAGCGAGGGGCGGATCTCCGAGTGGAGCGCCACCCTCGTGGTTCGGGAGACCGCTTGCCTGAGCCGGGCCGACCGTGAACAGGTGGACCGCGAGCTCGCCGGGCAGCTCGGCCGCGTCGGCGACCGCAAGCTCGCCGACACCGCCCGGGCGATCAGCTGTCGCCTCGACCCGGGCGCCGCGATCCGTCGCAGCCGAAAGGCGGAGGGCGACCGTCGGGTCACCATCCGTCCCGCTCCCGACACGATGGCGAACGTGACCGGCCTGCTCCCCGTGGCCCAGGGAGTGGCGGCGTTCGCGGCCCTGCGCCAGCATGCCGAGAGCCTCCGGTCTCAGGGAGACTCCAGGACCGTCGCCCAGATCATGGCCGACACCTTCGTCGCTCGGCTCACCGGCGCCGACGACACGGCCGCTCCGCCGTCTCCGTCCGTGGAGGTGGGCCTGGTGATGTCGGAACGGACGTTGTTCCGCGGAAGCCACGAGCCCGCGCACCTGAGCGGTTACGGCAGCATCCCTGCGGCGCTGGCGCGCAGCCTGGTTCGCGAGGCCGACCGGGCGTGGTTCCGCCGGCTCTACACCGCCCCGACCACCGGCGAGCTGGTCGCGATGGACTCGCGGCGCCGGGTGTTCAGAGGCCAGCTGCGGCAGCTCTTCGTGCTCCGGGACCAGGTCTGCCGGACGCCGTGGTGTGACGCCCCGATCCGGCACGTCGACCACGTCCGGTCCGCCCGCCGCGGCGGAAGGACCACGCAGGTCAACGGCGAGGGCCTCTGCGAGGCGTGCAACTACGCCAAGGAAGGACCGGGCTGGCGGGCCGACGTCCTGACCCTCCCGGGACGCACCGTCATCGAGCTGATCACACCGACCGGGCACCGGTATCGGTCGCAGCCGCCGCCCCAACCGGGCGCCGATCCACCCGCGACGGCCGAGCAGCAGCTCCGGCGCTTCCTCGACGAGGCGGGTTGATCAGGCCGGTCGTAGGGTGGCCTGATGGCCAAGGTGAAACAGGTGCAGGTGACGTTCGACTGTGCGCATCCTCGGATCGTCGCTGACTTCTGGAAGGCCGTGCTCGGCTACGTCGACCCGCCCGTCCCGTCGGGCTTCGGGTCGGCGTGGGACTCACCGGCGACGAGCGCGTCGATGCACTGGAGTCGGAGGGAGCCAGGCTGGTGGCACTCGGTGCCCGACGGCTTCACCTGCTGCCCGCGGACGACGAGAACGAAGCCTGTCGGGTCATGCAGGACGTCGAGGGCAACGAGTTCTGCCTCGACTGAACCGACCGACCGCGGTCAGGCCGGGCCCACGAGCGCCAACGTCTGCGGCCGAGAGAAGATCTCGCCGGCCAGGCGTCGTACGTCGTCGAGGGTGACGGCGTCGATCCGCTCCAGCACCTCGTCGAGGGAGAGCAGCCGGTCCTGGAACAGCTCCACCTCACCGAGGCGGGTCATCCGGGAGCCGGTGTCCTCCAGACTCATCACCAGGCCGCCACGCATCTGTCCGTTGCCGCGGACCAGCTCCTCCTCGGTGATTCCGCCGTCGGCCACCTTCGCGAGCTCATGGCGCACGACCTGCAGCACCTCGTCGGCCTTGCTGGGCAGGGAGCCGACGGAGACGCCGACCATGCCGGCGTCGGAGTAGCTGGAGGCGAAGGAGTAGACGGCGTAGGCCAGGCCCCGCTGCTCGCGCACCTCCTGGAAGAGCCTCGACGACGAACCGCCCCCCAGGGCGGCGTTGAGCACCCCGAGCGCGTAACGCCGCGGGTCGCTGCGGACCAGTCCGCGCATGCCCAGGACCAGGTTCACCTGCTCGAAGGGGCGTGCCGAGCGCGCCTCGCCCGCCTTGGTCGCGCGAGGGTGGTCGTGCAGGCGGGGCGGCGCCGGAGCCACGTCGCGGTCGAGGAAGCCGGAGCGCGAGAACGCCTTGCGCACCAACCGGACGACGTGCGCGTGCTCCACGTTGCCGGCCACGGCGACCGTCATGACCTCGGGCCGGTAGCGCGCCTTGTAGTAGCGCGCGATCTGCGTCCGGCTCAGCCCCTTGATCGAGGTGGCCGTGCCCGCGATCGGCCGGGCCAACGGCGTCCCGGCCCAGGCCGTGGCCGCGAACAGGTTGTGCACCACGTCGTCGGGGTCGTCGTCATGCATGGCGATCTCGTCGAGGATCACCTCGCGCTCCGCCTCCACGTCGGCGGGGGAGACCACCGAGCTGGTGACCATGTCCCCGAGGACGTCGACGGCCAGCGGCAGGTCCTCGTCGAGCACCCGGGCGTGGTAGCAGGTGTACTCCTTGGAGGTGTAGGCGTTGAACTCACCGCCCACCTCGTCGAGCGCCACCGAGATCTCCAGCGCCGAGCGCTCCGGCGTCCCCTTGAAGAGCAGGTGCTCGAGGAAGTGCGAGGCGCCGTTGAGGCCCGGGGACTCGTCGCGCGAGCCGACGCCGACGAAGACGCCGATGGCAGCCGAGCGCACCCCCGGCACCTGCTCGGTGACGACGCGCAGGCCACCCTTGAGGACGGTACGGCGAACGCCGGGGATCAGCGTCCTGCTGGTCCCCGGCGTCTGCGCAGCTGCGAGAGGAGCCGTCACTCGGAGTCGGCGGCGGCCTCGTCCGACCCGCCGTCGGCGGAGTCCTGCGACGAGCCGTCGTCCTCGACCACCGGCACGAGCGAGAGCTTGCCGCGGTCGTCGATCTCCCCGATCTGCACCTGGATCTTCTGGCCCACCGAGACGACGTCCTCGACGTTCTCGACCCGCTTGCCGCCGGCCAGGGAGCGCAGCTTGCTGATGTGCAACAGGCCGTCCTTGCCGGGCAGCAGCGAGACGAACGCACCGAAGTTGGTGGTCTTCACGACCGTGCCGAGGTAGCGCTCGCCGACCTCCGGCATCGTCGGGTTCGCGATCGCGTTGACCGCCGCACGGGCGGCCTCGGCCGCCTCGCCGTTGGTGGCCCCGATGTAGACGGTGCCGTCGTCCTCGATCGACAGGGTCGCCCCGGTGTCGTCCTGGATCTGGTTGATGACCTTGCCCTTCGGACCGATCACCTCGCCGATCTTGTCCACGGGCACCTTGACGGTGATGATCCGCGGCGCATGCACGGACATCTCCTCGGGAGCGTCGATGGCCTCGGCCATCACGTCGAGGATCGCCAGGCGGGCCTCGCGAGCCTGGGTCAGCGCGCCGGCGAGGACCTCGGCCGGGATGCCGTCCAGCTTGGTGTCGAGCTGGAGGGCGGTCACGAAGTCGCGGGTGCCGGCGACCTTGAAGTCCATGTCGCCGAAGGCGTCCTCGGCGCCGAGGATGTCGGTGAGCGCGACGTACTGCGTCTCGCCGTCGACCTCACCGGAGATCAGGCCCATCGCGATGCCGGCGACCGGTGCCTTGAGCGGCACACCGGCCTGCAGCAGCGACAGCGTCGAGGCGCAGACGGAGCCCATCGAGGTGGAGCCGTTCGACCCCATCGCCTCGGAGAGCTGGCGGATCGCGTAAGGGAACTCCTCGCGGCTCGGCAGCACCGGCAGCACCGCACGGCGAGCGAGCGCGCCGTGACCGACCTCGCGCCGCTTCGGCGAACCGACCCGACCCGTCTCACCGGTGGAGAACGGCGGGAACACGTACTTGTGCATGTAGCGCCGCGACTTCTCAGGCGACAGCGTGTCGAGCTGCTGCTCCATCTTGAGCATGTTCAGGGTGGTGACGCCCAGGATCTGGGTCTCGCCGCGCTCGAAGAGCGCCGAGCCGTGCACCCGCGGGACCACACCGACCTCGGCGGTCAGCGACCGGATGTCGGAGAGCCCACGACCGTCCATGCGGACCTTCTCGCGGAGCACACGGTCGCGCACCAGCGACTTCTGCAGCGAGCGGTAGGCCGCACCGATCTCCTTCTCGCGACCGGCGAAGTCGGCGCCGATCTTCTCGAGCAGCTCGGCCTTGATGTCGTCCAGGCGGTCCTGGCGCTCGTGCTTCCCGGGGATGGTCAGCGCCTGCGCCAGCTGGTCGCGGGTGGCGGCCTCGACGGCGGCGTACACGTCGTCCTCGTAGTCGAGGAAGATCGGGAACTCCTCGACCGGCTTGGCAGCCTGCTTGGCGAGCTCGGACTGCGCCTCGCACAGCTGCTTGATGAACGGCTTGGCCGCGTCCAGGCCGCTGGCGACGACCTCCTCGCTCGGCGCCTGGGTCCCGGACTGGACGAGCTCCCAGGTCTGCTCGGTGGCCTCGGCCTCGACCATCATGATCGCGACGTCACCGGTCTCGGTGATCCGGCCGGCGACGACCATGTCGAAGACGGCGTTCTCGAGCTGGCTGTGCGTGGGGAAGGCCACCCACTGGCCCTCGATGAGCGCCACCCTGGTGCCGCCGACGGGGCCGGAGAACGGCAGGCCGGAGAGCTGGGTGGACGCGGAGGCGGCGTTGATGGCGAGCACGTCGTAGGGCTGGTCCGGGTCGAGGGCCAGCACCGTGATGACGACCTGGACCTCGTTGCGCAGGCCCTTCTTGAAGGTCGGACGCAGCGGCCGGTCGATGAGGCGGCAGGTCAGGATGGCGTCCTCACCCGGGCGCCCCTCACTGCGGAAGAACGAGCCGGGGATCTGGCCCACGGCGTACATCCGCTCCTCCACGTCGATGGTGAGCGGGAAGAAGTCGAACTGGTCCTTCGGCTGCTTGCCGGCGGTCGTCGCCGAGAGCAGCATCGTCTCGTCGTCGATGTAGGCGGTGACGGAGCCGGCCGCCTGGCGGGCCAGCAGGCCGGTCTCGAACTTGATGGTGCGGGTGCCGAACTTGCCGTTGTCGATCACGGTCTCGACGGCGGAGATCACGGGTCCCGCGGTTTCGTTGTTGGACAAGGGGTCCTCTGTATCTGGTTCGCGGAGCGGTCCGCGAAGGCGCCTGCGGCGCTCTGGCCTGCATGGAGGCCGGTCTTCGATCGAGGCCCGCGGGATGGCTGTGCTGTCGAGCACAGACGGCCCCGAAGGCCACTACCGAGGACCGGGCCTGACGTCTGCCGACCGCTCCTGGTTTCTTGAGGTGTTCAGTTGTGGTCGCGCCCGACCCTAGAGGGCCGGGGCTGATGTGCGAAGGCGACCCGCACGGAGCGGGTCGCCTTCACGCGTCATCGGCGCAGGCCGAGCCGCTGCACGATCGAGCGGTAGCGCTCGATCTCGGTCTTCTCGAGGTAGTTGAGGAGACGGCGGCGCTGGCCCACGAGGAGCAGCAGGCCACGACGGCTGTGGTGGTCGTGCTTGTGCTCCTTGAGGTGCTCGGTCAGGTGGGAGATGCGGTGCGACAGCAGCGCGATCTGCACCTCCGGGGAGCCGGTGTCGCCCTCAGCGGTGGCGTACTCGGCGATGATCTTCTTCTTGGTCTCAGCGTCGGTACCGATGGACACGTGAGCTCCCTTTCTGTTCGTCGTTGCGCGGCGCGCCGGGGCCTGTTCACCCGGGCACTCTGGATCCGCGGCCGTTGCACGGCAGTCGTTGCCAGTCTCCAGCGATCCGCCGGGACTGACAACTGCCCAAGGCTATCAGCGGCGAACGGGTTTCCCCGAATCGAGATCGGGCGACCGGCGTCAGGCCCGCGGAGCCGGCGGGTCCGTCTCGCGGTCGCTCTGCACGACGGTCTGCGAGCCGTCCGAGTGCGTGGTGGTGCGCACGGCCGTGGCGCGCCGGCGCGCGTTGAACTGCACGGCGGTCAGGACGATGACGACGACGCCGCCGAGGACGAGGATCCAGCCGATCGTCTGCAGGTCGATGCCCTGCACGCCTGCGTCGACTGCCAGCGCGAGGATGAGCCCCAGCAGCAGCAGGGCGATTCCGAGCCCGTATCCCATGGTCTGCGCCTCCTTGTCAGGGCGGCCCCGAGCAGACCGCCAGCCTCGAGAATAGTGGACGCCGGGCGCTGTTTGTCCTGCCACCGCAGGGGGTACGGCGGCGCCATGACGCTGTCACCCGACGAACCGACCGACACCACGCCGGAGGAGGGAAGCACCCTCGTTCCGGAGGAGCTGCAGCCCGACACCCAGGGCCTCACGCCCGAGGAGGCCGACGAGGGCCCTGCGGGACAGGGCGACATGGACGCCACCGCCTACGCCGAGGAGCTCGAGCAGGAGCGCCTCGACGACGGCCGCGCGCACCCCGAGCAGTCACTGGCCGACGGGGCGCCCACCGAGGAGGGCTTCGCCGGCGAGGGCGAGGGCGGACCGACGGAGCAGGGCTACGGCCAGGCCGGCCTGGACTCCGAGACCTACGACAACGAAGAGCCCGACTATCCGGGCTCGGACAGCGGTCGTCAGACGGCCGGCTGACCCGGCACCATCACGGGCACCTCGACGGGCCCACCCCTGACGCTCACCCGCGGCGGTCGGGGGCGGGCCCTTCGCCACCGTCGATGAACGGGAACAGCGGGGCCAGCCGCTTGACCTCCGCGAGGTGCACGTCGGTGAGCTGGTGGAGCACTTCCTGGCCACGCTCGGTGAGGCGGAGCCGCACCCGGCGGTGGTCGTCGGCGTCGCGGACCCGCTCGACGAACCCGAGCGCCTGCGTCCGGTCGACGAGCTCGCCGGCCGTGTGGTGCTTGACCAGCAGCAGCTCGGCGACGTCCCCGATGGTGGGTCCCTGCGGCTTGCCGAAGCCGCGGATGGCCAGCATGAGCTGGTGCTGCGCATGGGTCAGGCCACGCTGCTCGGCCTCGCCCCTGCTCCACTGGTCGAACTCGCGCAGTCGCGTCCGGAACCTGAGCAGGGCACGATAGTCGTCGTCGGTTGCCACGATGACAGCCTAATATGTCGTGGCCCGATGTTTCGCCTCACCCGGAGGATCTACTTGAACCCCGCTCCGACCGTCCGCGACGTGCGCCACCTCGGCGACTTCACCACCACGCCGCGGATGCTGCTGATCACCGCCCTCGCGCTCCCCGTCGGCGCCGTCGCGGCGGTCGCCGCCTGGGCGCTGCTGCGGCTGGTCGGACTCATCACGAACGCCGTGTTCTACCAACGCGTCGACTCCTCCCTCGTCGCTCCCGGGGACAACCACCCCTGGTGGCTGGTGCTGCTCGCCCCCGTGGTCGGCGGCCTGGTGATCGGGGTGATGGCGCGCTATGGCTCCGAGAAGATCCGCGGGCACGGCATGCCCGAGGCGATCGAGGCGATCCTCCTGGGCGGCAGCAAGGTGGAACCGCGCGTCGCGGTCCTGAAGCCGGCGTCGTCGGCGATCGCGATCGGCACGGGAGGACCCTTCGGCGCCGAGGGCCCGATCATCATGACCGGCGGCGCACTGGGGTCTCTGTTCGCGCAGTTCCTGCACCTGACCGCGGACGAGCGCAAGACCCTGCTCGTCGCGGGCTCGGCCGCCGGCATGGCGGCGACGTTCAACTCGCCGCTCGCCTCCATCGTCCTCGCTGCCGAGCTGCTGCTCTTCGAGTGGCGGCCGCGCAGCCTCGTCCCGGTGACGGCCGCGGTCTGCGTGGCGACGGTCATCCGCGCACCCCTGTTGGGCGCCGGCGCGGTGTTCCTCGCGGACCTGCCCGTGCACCTGACCACGACGACCTACCTGCTCTGCGTCGTGTCGGGGGTCGTCTCGGCACTCCTCGCCGTCGTCGCCACGGTGCTCGTCTACGCGTCCGAGGACGCGTTCCACCGGCTGCCGATCCACTGGATGTGGTGGCCGGCCATCGGCGGCGTGGTCATCGGCGTGGGCGGCCTCTTCGTCCCCCAGGCCCTGGGCGTCGGGTACGACGTGATCGACGCCGAGCTGACCGGCGAGATCAGCATCGGGCTCGTGGCCGGGATCCTTGTCGTCAAGACGCTGATCTGGTCGCTCTCGCTGGGCTCGGGCACCTCGGGCGGCGTGCTGGCACCCATGTTCATGATCGGCGGCGCCCTCGGCTCGCTGGAGGCGCAGGTCTTCCCCGACGCGGGCGCGGGCTTCTGGGCCCTCGTCGCGCTGGCCGGTGTCCTCGGCGGCGTGATGCGCTCGCCGTTCACCGGGATCATCTTCGCGCTCGAGCTGACCCACCGGTGGGACGCGCTGCTGCCCCTGGTGATCTCGGCGATGACGGCCTGTGCGGTGTCGGTGCTGGTCCTGAAGCGATCGGTGCTGACGGAGAAGATCGCCCGCCGCGGCTACCACCTCACCCGCGAGTACGACGTGGACCCGCTGGAGATCCTCTTCGTCAGCGAGGTGATGTCCAGCGACGTCGTGGAGTTCACCCCCGACCTGCCGCTGGCCGACGCGCGAGCGGTGCTCGACGACCCGTCGGACGGCTACGCCGCCTGGCGGCAGGCCCTCTACCCCGTCGTCGACCCCGAGGGACGGATCACCGGGGTCGTCACCCGCGGCGACCTGCTCGGCGCGGGCCCCGACGGCGGCCCCGGCGAGACGCTGGCCGAGCTGGTGCACGCGGACCCCGTCGTGACGCACGGCGACCAGACGCTGCGCCACGTCGCAGAGCTGATGGCGCTCAGCGACGTCACCACGATGCCGGTGGTGGACCGGTCCGACCCGGGCCGCGCCATCGGCGTCGTGTCCCTCCCCCAGCTCCTGGCGGGACGCCAGCGCGACCAGCAGGAGGCACGTGACCGGGAGCGGGTGCTTCGGATCCGGCTGGTGCGGCCACGGCGCTGACGACCCGCGGGTCAGCTCACCTGCAGCAGCTCGCGGGTCCGCTGCACGTCGCCGTGCATCGTCTCGACCAGTGCCTCCACGCCCTCGAACCGCACCATGCCGCGGATCCGGGCGACGAAGCGGACCTCGACGAGCACGTCGTACAGGTCCAGATCGGTGCGGTCCAGGACGTAGGCCTCCACGCGCCGGTTGCGGACACCGTCGAAGGTGGGATTGGTACCGACGGAGATGGCCGCGGGCATCGGCTGGCCCGTCGGGTCGTCGGGCGCAGCGTCGAGGCGACGCAGCCAGCCGGCGTACACGCCGTCGGCCGGTGCGGCCAGGCCGCTGGTGGGCACGTTCGCCGTCGGGAACCCGAGCTCCCGACCTCGCTCGTCGCCGCGCACCACCCGCCCGGTCACCGCGAAGGGACGACCGAGCGCCACCGCTGCGCCCTCGACATCCCCCTCGGCCAGGCAGGTGCGCACGTAGGTCGACGACCAGACTTGGGGTCCGCCGTCGAGCGGGACGCCCTCGACGGTGAAGTCGTGTTGCTCGCCGAGAGTGGTCAGGGTGGCGACGTCGCCCGCTGCCCTGGCGCCGAACCGGAAGTTCGCCCCGACGACCACGGCAGCGGCGTGCAGCGTCTCGACGAGGACGCGGACGGTGAACTCCTCGGGCGTCCAGCCGGCGATGTCACGCGAGAAGGGCACGACGAGCACGTCGTCGACGCCGGCCTCGGCCAACAGGGCCGCACGGGTGTCGATGTCGGTCAGCGTCGTCGGCGCATGCTCCGGGCGGAGCACGGCCATCGGGTGCGGGTCGAAGGTCACCGCGACCAGCCCGAGGTCTCGGGCCGCGGCGATCGCCCGGGCTCGCCGGATCACCTGTCGGTGTCCCAGGTGGACGCCGTCGAAGTTCCCGATGACCACGGCGGTGCGGCCGAGGTCGGCCGGCACCTCGTCGAAGGCTCGCCACACGCGCACGGCCGCCAGACTACTGTCCCGTCACACGAAGACAGCGACGGCCTTCGCCTGCTCCCCCGCGGCCTCGTAGAGCGCCAGGAACTCGCCGTCGGGCGCGAAGAGGGCGTGCGGCCCGTCGCCCAGGGCCAGGTCGAGCTTGCGCCCGTACCGCACGTCGGTGGCCTGGGCCTCGGTCAGGTCAACGGCCGGGAAGCTCATCCGGGCCGCCTGCCGGATGTCGAGCCCGTAGAGGTGGTCGAGGTCGGTGTTGGCACCGGTCAGCGTGAACGGGCCGACCGAGGTGCGCCGCAGCGAGGTGAGGTGCCCGCCCACGCCCAGGGCAGCGCCCAGGTCGCGGGCGATCGCGCGGATGTAGGTGCCGCTGGAGCAGGCGACCCGCAGGCGGAGGTCGAGGACGTCGCCGTCCCGCTGGAACTCACCGGCCTCGATGGCGCGGATGTGCACCCGGCGTGCGGGGAGGTCCACCTCGGCGCCCTCCCGGACCAGGTCGTAGGCGCGCCTGCCGGCCACCTTGATCGCCGAGACGCTCGACGGCACCTGCTCGATGTCGCCCTGGAACGCCCCGAGTGCCGCCCGGACTGCGGCCTCGTCGACCGCCGTGGCCGGCGCCGTCGCGGTGACCTCGCCGTCGGCGTCGTCGGTGCTGGTGCTGACGCCCAGGCGCACGGTCGCGTCGTACGTCTTCTCCGCCAGCAGCAGGTGACCGAGGAGCCGGGTGGCCCGGCCGAAGCCGAGCACCAGCACCCCGGTCGCCATCGGGTCCAGGGTGCCGGCGTGACCGACCTTGCGGGTGCCGAGCGTCCGACGCGCCCGCGCGACGACGTCGTGGGACGTCATCCCGCCGGGCTTGTCGACGACGACTAGCCCGGAAGCGCCGCTCACGCCTCGGGGTCCTCGCCGTCCGGCTCGTCGTCGTCCTCGGGGCGCGGCTTGCGGTACGGGTCCGGCTCACCTGCGTACGACGCACCGCTGGCCGCCGCGGCGACCTCGGCATCGGAGCGTCGCGCCCTCTCGAGGAGGTCGTCGATCGCCCGAGCCGACTCCGGGAGCGCGTCGTGGATGAACTCCAGGGTCGGCACGTGCCGCATGCCGAGCTGCTTGCCGACCTCGGAGCGGATCAGCCCCTTGGCCGACTCGAGAGCGGCGGCGGTGCCGGCGAGCGCCGCCTCGTCACCGGACTGGTTGCCCAGCACCGTGTAGAAGATGGTCGCCTGCTGGGTGTCGCCGGAGACCCGGACGTCGGTGACCGTGACGAGATGCCCACTCTCGGTGGCGAGCCGGGGATCCTTGATCCGCCGCTCGAGCATCTCGGCCACGATCACCTTGATCCGGTCCGCGATCTTGCGAACTCGTGGTGAACTCATGACCTCACGCCCCCATCAGCTCCGGGGGATCTCCTTCATCTCGAAGGCCTCGACGATGTCGCCCTCCTTGATGTCGTTGAAGCCCTTGAGGACCAGACCGCACTCGAAGCCCTCGCGGACCTCGGACGCGTCGTCCTTCTCGCGCTTCAGCGACGCCAGGTCGGTGCTCTCGACGATCACGTTGCCGTCGCGGATCAGCCGCACCTTCGCGTTGCGGCGGATCACGCCACTGGTGACCATGCAGCCGGCGATGTTGCCGATCTTGGAGCTGCGGAAGATCGCGCGGATCTCCGCCTGGCCCAGCGTCGACTCCTCGAACTCCGGCTTGAGCATGCCCTTGAGCGCCGCCTCGATCTCCTCGATGGCCTGGTAAATCACCGAGTAGTAGCGGATCTCCACGCCCTCGCGCTCGGCCATCTCGGTGGCCTTGCCCTGGGCGCGCACGTTGAAGCCGATGATGATGGCGTCGGAGGCCGCAGCCAGGTCGACGTTGGTCTCGGTGATGGCACCGACACCGCGGTCGATCACCCGCAGCGACACCTCGTCGCCGACGTCGATCTTGGCCAGCGAGTCCTCGAGCGCCTCGACCGAGCCGGAGACGTCGCCCTTGAGGATGAGGTTGAGCTCCTGGCTCTCGCCCTTCTCCATGGAGGCCATGAAGTCCTCGAGGCTGCGGCGCACGCGGCGCTTGGCCTGCATCGCGGCCCGCTCACGGGCCTCGCGCTTCTCGGCGATCTGACGGGCCATCCGGTCGTCCTCGACGACGATGAAGTTCTGGCCCGCTCCCGGCACACCGGAGAGGCCCAGGACCATCGCCGGACGCGACGGCAGGGCCTCCTCGATGTTGTCGCCGAACTCGTCCAGCATCGCCCGCACGCGGCCGTGTGCCGGGCCGGCGACGATCGAGTCGCCGACGCGCAGCGTGCCGCGCTGGACGAGCACCGTCGCGACCGGACCGCGACCACGGTCCAGGTGCGCCTCGACCACGAGGCCCTGGGCGTCCTGGTCGGGGTTGGCCCGCAGGTCCAGCGACGCGTCGGCGGTCAGCACGATCGCCTCGAGCAGCTGGTCGAGGTTGAGGTTCGCCTTCGCGGAGACGTCGACGAACATGGTGTCGCCGCCGTACTCCTCGGGGACGAGTCCGTACTCGGTGAGCTGGCCGCGGACCTTGCTCGGGTCGGCCTCCGGCTTGTCGATCTTGTTGACCGCCACCACGATCGGCACGTCCGCGGCCTTGGCGTGGTTGAGCGCCTCGACCGTCTGCGGCATCACACCGTCGTCGGCCGCGACCACCAGGACGGCGATGTCGGTCGCCTGGGCACCACGGGCACGCATGGCCGTGAAGGCCTCGTGGCCGGGGGTGTCGATGAAGGTGATCGGGCGCTCGTTGTCGTCGACCTCGGTGGCGACCTGGTAGGCGCCGATGTGCTGGGTGATGCCACCGGCCTCCTTGGCGACGACGTTGGCGTTGCGCAGGGCGTCGAGGAGCTTGGTCTTTCCGTGGTCGACGTGACCCATCACGGTCACGACCGGCGGTCGGACGGCGAGGTCACCCTCGTCGCCCTCGTCGGAGCCGAACTCGATGTCGAAGGACTCGAGCAGCTCGCGGTCCTCGTCCTCGGGGGAGACGACCTCGACGACGTAGTTCAGCTCGTCGCCGATCAGCTCGAGGGTGGCGTCGTTGACCGACTCGGTCGCGGTGACCATCTCGCCGAGGTGGAACAGCATCTGCACCAGCGAGGCCGGGTCGACGCCGATCTTCTCCGCGAAGTCCGTCAGGGACGCGCCGCGGGCCAGCCGGACGGTCTCGCCGTTGCCCTTGCGGACGCGCACGCCGCCAATGGTCGGCGCCTCCATCTGCTCGAACTCCTGGCGACGGGCCCGCTTCGACTTGCGCCCGCGCCGCGACGGGCCGCCGGGGCGACCGAAGGCACCCTGGGTGCTGCCGCGCTGGCCGGGACGGCCACCGCCACCGGGACGACCGGCGAAGCCGCCGGGGCGACCGCCGAAGCCCCCCGGGGCGCCGCCTCCGCCACCGCGGCCGGGTGCGCCGCGGCCCGGCGCACCGGTGCGGCCACCGGCGCCACGGCCACCGCCGGGTCCACCGGGACCACCGGGTCCGCCGCCGAACGCGGCCGGCGACTTCGGCATCATCGCGGGGTTGGGGCGCGGCATGCCGGGACGGCCACCGGGTCCGGCCTCGCGGCCGGGGGCACCGTCACGTGCGGCCGGAGCCGCCGGTCGACGCCCCATGCCCTGGGTCGAGGAGAACGGGTTGTTGCCGGGCCGGGGTGCACCCGGACGCGGTGCCGGACGGCCACCGGGACCGGCCGGGCGCGGGGCAGGGCGCGGACCCGGGGTGGCGGCGCCGCCGGCGGGCGGCTGCTGCGGCTCGGTCCGGGCCGCCGGCTGCTCGGGGGCAGGCTCCTCGGCGGCGGGACGACGCGGCCCCGGCCTGGGACCGGTGGGAGCCGGGTCGGCGGGCACCTCGGCGGCCGGCGCGGCAGGCTCGGCCGGCGCGGGGGCGGACTCGGGAGCCGACTCCGGAGCCGGCTGCGCGGCGTCGGGCTGCGCCTCGGCCGCTGCGGCCTTCTTGGCCGGCGCCTTCTTGGCAGCCTTCTTCGCGGCGGCGGCCTCGGCCTTCGCCTTCAGCTCCTCGCCGTACTTGTCTTCGAACCTCTTGACGACGGGAGGCTCCACCGTCGAGCTGGGTGCCTTGACGAACTCACCCAGGTCGCTGAGCATCCCCAGGACTTGCTTGCTGGTGACGCCGTACTGCTTTGCGAGTTCATGGACTCGGACCTTGGCCACGCTTTTCCTCCTGGTCCGGGCCCATGGGACGGGCTGTCGGACCGCTAGTTGATGTGCACGCTCATCGCGCTGTACTCGTTGCGAAAGTTCTCATCGCAGGCTCATGAGCTGATGCTCCAGTCTCATCTCGACAGGTTGGTCACACACTTGACGGAGCCAGCTGCTCCCTCACGCTCGCCAGCCCCAGCGGCCCCCGCACTCCGGCATCATGCCGCAGGGCGCGAGCAAAGGCACGCCGGCGCTCGGCGAGCTCGAAGCACTCCGGTGTCGGGTGCAGGTGCGCACCTCGGCCCGGTGCGGTGCCCGCGGGATCCGGTACGACGATCCCCTGACCGTCCCCGGTGCTGCCCACGACCAGCCGCAGCAACTCACTCCTGGCAGCTCGCTCCCGGCAACCGATGCAGGTCCGCACAGGCACGTGGCGCGCGCGCTCGGCAGGGTCGTCGGGGAGAGTCACCGTCAGGCAGTCTAGCCGGTGACCCCGCCCCGACACGAACGGGCGCCGGTCAGGCCGGCGGCGCGACGGGCGGCGCCTGCTCCTCGTCGGAACGGATGTCGATGCGCCAGCCGGTGAGCCTCGCCGCCAAACGCGCGTTCTGCCCTTCCTTGCCGATCGCCAGGGAGAGCTGGAAGTCAGGGACGACGACGCGCGCGGACCGGCTCGCCTCGTCCACCACGGTGACGCTCGAGACCCGAGCCGGGCTGAGCGCGTTGCCGACCAGCTCGGCGGGGTCGTCGGACCAGTCGACGATGTCGATCTTCTCGCCGTGCAGCTCGTTCATCACGTTGCGCACCCGCGCGCCCATCGGGCCGATGCAGGCACCCTTGGGGTTGACCCCCGGTGCGGTGGACCGCACCGCGATCTTGGTCCGGTGCCCCGCCTCGCGTGCGATGCCGGCGATCTCCACGGTGCCGTCGGCGATCTCGGGGACCTCGAGGGCGAAGAGCTTCCTGACGAGGTTGGGGTGCGTCCGGGACAGCATGACCTGGGGGCCGCGGAAGCCCTTGCGGACGCTGATCACCAGCGCCTTGATGCGGGTGCCGTGCGCGTAGTTCTCCCCGGCGACCTGCTCACCCGCGGGCAGCAGGGCTTCGAGGGTGCCGAGGTCGACGAGCACGTCCTGAGGGTCGCGGCCCTGCTGGATGACGCCGGAGACGATGTCGCCCTCCTTGCCGGAGAACTCCCCGAACTTCCGCTCGTCCTCGGCGTCGCGCAACCGCTGGAGCATCAGCTGCTTCGCGGTCGTCGCCGCGATCCGTCCGAAGCCGGCCGGGGTGTCGTCGAACTCCTCGCCCTGAGGGTTGCCGTCGTCGTCGCTCTCCCGGGCCAGCACGCTGACGTGGCCGGTCTTGCGGTCGAGCTCGACGCGGGCGTGCTCGAGCGCGCCGGGGGTCTTGTGGTAGGCGGTCAGCAACGCCTGCTCGATCGCCTCGACGAGCACGTCGAGGGAGATCTCCTTCTCCTGCACCAGCATCCGCAGGATGCCCATGTCGATGTCCACGTCAGTCCTCCTGCTCGTCGTCCCGAGATGGGTCACGGAAGGGCTTGAACTCCACCTGCACCCGGGCCTTCCTGATGCCGGTGTAGGCGAGACGCTGCTCGGTGCCGTCCACGTCGAGGACGACGCCCTCGTCGTCGCTGCTGCGCACGCGTCCGGTGACCGGCTCCCCCTCGTCGAGGGTGACCTTCACCAGCCGGTCGGCGTTGCGTCGCCAGTGCCGTGGCAGCGTCAACGGCCGGTCGACTCCCGGAGAGGAGACCTCCAGCGTGTACGGCGTCCTGCCCAGCAGCCGGTCGGCCTCGGGATCGGTGTCGAGCACCGTGGACACCTCGCGCGTCGCCGCGGCGACGTCGTCCATGTCGACGCCGCCGTCCTTGTCGACGGCCACGCGCAGGACGGAGCGCTTTCCCGCACGGGAGAGCTCCACGGCTTCGAGGTCCAGCCCGAGTGCTGCGACCGGAGCGGCCAGCAGCTCAGCGAGGCGGTCGGTGATCTCGGCGGGCATCGATCGCGACCTCCTGCTGTGTTGTTGTGGTGGGGCCACCATAGACGAATGCCGCCAAGCGATGCGCCATCATGGGCCCGGTGACGACCCCCGTGACATCCCCCGTGACATCTCCCGTGACATCCCCCGTGACATCCCCCGTGACATCCCCCGTGACATCTCCGGGGCGCCCGCGAACGGCGCTCTCGCGCCGTACCGTCCTGACGGCCGGTGCGGGCGGCGTGACGGCAGCGCTCGCCGGCACCTCGGCCTGCTCGGTGAACAACCCGTTCAGCAGCGCCGAGACACCAGCGCGCGAGGCGGTGCGCGACCTGGCGCCGGACGTCGCGGTGGCGGTCGAGGCCGTCACGGCCATCCGCGCCACCGAACGGCTCGTCGAGGCCGTGGTCCGCCGGCACCCGCGGCTGCGCGGCCGGTTCCAGGGCCTGCTGGACATGCACGCCGCCCACCTGCGCCGACTCGTGGACGCAGTCCCCGAGCGCGTGGACACCACCGGCGCGAGGCAGCCGCCGCCGGTCCTCGAGGACCGGGACGCCGCCCACGAGCAGGTCCTCGACGGCGAGCAGCGGCTGCACGACCGGCTCGCCGGGTTGGCCATGCGCGCGGAGAGCGGCGCCTTCGCGCGACTGCTCGGGGCGGTGGCCGCCTCCATCTCGCAACACGCGGTCGCGTCGTCCGGCCACCACGTCGGAGTCCAGGCATGAAGCCGGTCGAGGCACTCCAGGCCACCCTCGCCGGCGAGCACGCCGCGGTGTACCTCTACGAGGTCCTGGGGGCGCGGACCTCTCGCTCACGGACGCCGCAGCTCTTCTCCGACGTCGATGCGGCGTTCCGGCTGCACCGTCGGCAGCGCGACAACCTCAGCCGCCGCATCGTCGACCGGGGCGCCGACCCCGTCGCGGCCGAGGTGTCCTACCAGCTGCCCGGACGGATCCTCACGCCCGCAGACGTCGAGGAGGCGGCGCTCCTGGTGGAGCGCCGCCTCGCTTCGGTCTACGGCCAGCTGGTGGGCAGCACGTCGGGCTCCGATCGCCGCTGGGGCCTCGGAGCACTCGACTCCTGTGCCGTCCGCCAGCTCGCCTTCCGAGGAACCCCCGAGATGTTCCCCGGAACGACACCCTGATCCTTCCCCAGGAACAGCTCGGGACAAACCGAACCGGCACTGCGCCTTCCTGCACTGCACAACCCGGCAACTTTTCGGGCGCTACGTCAACCGGGCCAGCGCCGCCGGGATGTCGGCGAGCTGGTCCACGACGGCGTCGGGTGTTCCCTTCGTGTGGCCGACCTGCTCGGCCGGGATGGCGCTGTGCGGGATGTGGATGGCTCGCAGGCCGGCGTTCCTGGCGCCGTACACGTCGTCGAACAGCCGGTCCCCCACGTAGACGCAGCGTGCCGGGTCGCTCGCGCCCACCGCGTCGAGCGCCGCCCGGAAAGCGAGCGGAGAGGGTTTGGTCCACGGGATCTCGCTGGTGTAGACGTCACCGTCGACGAGGTCGAGCACGCCGTCGCGGCGGAAGAACCCCTCGTGCCAGGCACGCGGCCAGATCGTGTTGGAGAGCACGCCCACCTTGACACCCCGGCTGCGCAGCTCCTGCCACAGCGGCGCGACCTGCGGGTCGGTGACGGTGTGCGGCTCCCAGAACTCGTAGTAGGCGGTCAGGAGGTCAGGGTCGTGCTCCAGGCCCGCCTCGGTGAAGAGGTCCGCGACCGTGGAGCTCTGCTGGTGGTCCCGGCTCCGCCCCCAGACGACGCTGCCCGCCCGGTGGAGTCGCGCCGCCCAGGCGTGGTGGTCGTCGTCCCTCGTCGGTGTGCGGCTGACCGCCTGGGCGAGGGCGAGCGACTCGGCGTGGAAGTCGATGTCATGCCAGGCGGTGAGCGTGCCGCCCCAGTCGAAGATGACCGCGTCGATGTGTGTCTCGAACGTCACGGCGGGAAACCTACCGGGCGTGACGCCGCCGCTCTGCGGGTACGTCGGCGCGTGCCCACGCCGAGAGCCTCCACCCGCCAGCTCGCTCGGACCGCCCGCCGCCTGGACGAGGACGTGGAGTCCCTCCGCCCCGGCCAGCGGGAGGCCATGCAGGCAGCCCTGGAGGGCGACACGCTGGCGGTGCTGGCCACCGGCCTCGGCAAGACGCTGGTCTACCAGGTCGTCGCCGAGCGCCTCGGCGGGGCAACGGTGGTGGTATCCCCCACCCTGTCCCTGCAGGACGACCAGGTCGCGGCGCTGCAGGAGTCCGGCGCGCGAGCCGGCCAGCTGAACAGCTCGCGCACGAAGCGGCAGCGCGAACGGCTCCTCGACGACTTCGAGGCAGGCGAGGTGGACTTCCTCCTGACCACCCCCGAGCAGCTCGCGGGTGAAGAGCTGCGCCGACGGCTCCGCGACGCAGGTGTGGGCCTGGTCGTCGTCGACGAGGCGCACTGCGTCAGCAGCTGGGGCGAGGACTTCCGCCCCGACTACGCCGCCCTCGGTGGGGCGATCGAGGGTCTGGGCCGCCCGCGCGTCCTGGCGCTGACCGCCACGGCGTCACCGGCGACCCGCCAGGAGATCGTCACGTCGTTGGGGATGCCGGACGCCCGGGTGGTGGTCGGCGACGCCGACCGCGAGGAGATCCGGCTCGAGGTCGTCGACTGCCGCGACGCCGACGACTCCGACGACCGTCTGGTGGAGATGCTGGCGGGCGACCGCCCGGGCTCCACGATCGTCTACGTCGCGACCCGGCGTCGTACGGAGCAGGTTGCCGCCCGGCTGGTCGAGGCGGGCCTGGACGCCGTCGCCTACCACGGCGGCATGTCGGGCAAGCGACGCGAGGAGGTGCACCGTCTCTTCCGGGACGCCTCGGGACCCCTTGTCGTCGCGACCTCCGCCTTCGGGCTCGGCGTCGACCGCCCGGACGTGCGCCTGGTGGTCCACGGTGACCCGACCGAGAGCCTCGACCAGTACTGGCAGGAAGCCGGCCGGGCCGGCCGTGACGGCGAGGCGGCGCGCGCCGTCCTGCTGGCGCGGCCCGACGGCTACGGGCTGCGCCGCTACTTCGCGGCGGGCGCCGGCGCCACCCGGGACGACCTGCGCTCCGTCGTACGAGCCCTGTCGAGGGAACCGCACCGCCCCGGGGCGGTGGCGAAGGCCGCCGGTCTGGGGACCCAGCGCTCGCGCCGTGCCCTCAACGCCCTCGTCAGGGCCGGCGTCGTCAGGGAGTTACGCGCCGGCGTCGCCCTCGACTCGCCCGCGAGCGCGGCCGTCGACGCGGCGGCGGCATTCGTCGAGGAGCTGCAGCAGCGACGGGAGACGGCGGTGACGCTGGTCCGCCGGTACGCCGAGACCACCGACTGTCGTCGTCGCCTGGTCCTCGAGCTGCTCGGCGAGGAGCACCCGGAGCGGTGCGGCAACTGCGACAACTGCGCGGCCGGCACCGCCGAGGCGTCCGAGGATCGGCCGTTCAGGATCGGCGCGCAGGTCCAGCACGCCGAGTTCGGGCCCGGCACGGTGTCGTCGTACGAGGCCGACCGCGTGGTGGTGCTCTTCGGAAAGGCCGGCTACCGGACGCTCGACCTGGACCTGGTCGAGCGCGACGAGCTGCTCACCGAAGGGTGAGCACCTGGCTCACTGTCGGTAGGCGGTCCAGTAGTCGGAGATGCGGGTCGACTGGTCCGGGGTGAACTCGTCGTAGCACTGGTCGTAGCTGTAGTCCATGTAGTTGTGGATCGGGTCGAGCCCGGCCAGCGTGCAGGTGTCGTTGCCCTCGGGGCACCCGGTGGTCGCGCTGCTCTGCGCCGGGGTGTCCTCGACCTCGTCGTTCGTGCTCGTGCACCCGCCCTGGAACGTGTGGTAGAGCCCGAGCCAGTGCCCGGCCTCGTGCGTCGCCGTCTTGCCCAGGTCGTAGTTGGCGATGTCACCGCCCGGCAGGGAGTCCCACTGGACGCGGATGCCGTCGATGGACGGGTTGCTCGCGTAGTCCCACGGGAAGGTCGCGATGCCGAGGTACTTGAAGTCGACGAGCCAGATGTTGAGCGACTTCTTCCCGCCGAGACGCGTCTGCGCACGGTAGGTGGTGCTGGACCGGTCGTGGTGCCAGGTGTCGTTCTTGTACTCGTCGACGCCGGCAAGATAGAAGTGCACACCGGTGTTGGCGACGGCGGTGCTGTCGACGGCCTTTCCGGTGTGACCGTTCTCGTCCCTGCCCGCGTAGTCCTGGTTCATCTCGGCGATCTGGGCGTCGATCTGCGCGCTCGAGACACGCCCGGCCCCGGAGGAGGACAGCATCTGATGGACGTAGACCGGGATGTTGTCCATGGCGGCGCCGGCCGGGTCGGTGCCACCACCGCCACCACCGCCGCCGCTCCCGGGCTTGCCCTTGCCGTTGGACCTGCCGGCGGCCTTCGCCGCCAGGATGGCGTGCGTCCTCGCCTCGATCCGGGCCTGCTCGGCGGCGGTGATGTCGCGGTGGTCGGCGGCACGGGGGTTGGCGGCACCACGAGCCGCGGCGCCGGCGGCGACCGGGTCGAAGCAGGGCTGCGGCATCGAGACGGTGCGCTCTGACGCGACCCTGGCGGAGGCCGGCAGTGCGCCGACCCCGACGGCGAGCACCACGACGCCCGCGGTGGCGGCTGCACGGAGGAGAAGTCGGTTCGTCCGCATGGTGGCGGGTCCTCTCAGGAGAAATGGCTGAGGAGAGCATGCACCCGCCGGACCCCCCTGCGGAACTACCCGAACGCGCCTATCTCTGCACTGCAGAAACCAGCGCGTCGACGGCGTCCCCGAGGGCGACCTCGGTGCGTTCTCCGGACCGCCGGTCCTTCACCTCGATGGCCCCGTCCGCGAGGCCGCGGCCGACTGTGACGATCGTCGGGACGCCGATCAGCTCGGCGTCCTTGAACTTCACGCCCGGGCTGACCTTGCCGGTGCGGTCGTCGTACAGCACGGTCAGGCCCCGCTCTGCCAGCTCGGCGGCGAGCCGGTCGGCAGCCTCGAAGATCTCTGCATCCTTCCCGGCGGCGACGATGTGGACGTCTGCGGGGGTGACCTCGCGCGGCCAGCACAGCCCGATGTCGTCGAGGGTGTTCTCCGCGATCGCGGCGACGGCCCTCGTCACGCCGATGCCGTAGGAGCCCATGGTCACGGTGACCAGCTTGCCGTTCTCGTCCAGCACCTTCAGGTCGAGCGCCTCCGCGAACCACCGGCCCAGCTGGAAGATGTGCCCCATCTCGATCCCGCGGGCGGTCTCGAGGATCCCGTCGTCGCACTGCGGGCAGGCGTCGCCGTCGCGCACCTCGGCCGCCTCGATCGTCCCGTCGGGTGTGAAGTCGCGGCCGGCGACCAGGTCGAGGACGTGCCGGCCTGCCTCGTTCGCGCCGGTGACCCAGCGGGTTCCCTCGACGACGCGGGGGTCGACGAGGTACCTGATGCCCGAGCCGGACTCCTCGCCGAGCGCGGCGGGGCCGATGTAGCCCTTGACGATCGCCGGGTGCTTCGCGAGCTCGGCCTCGTCCATCGGCTCGACCTCGATCGGCTCGAGCTGGCCCTCCAGGCGCTTCTGGTCGACCTCGCGGTCACCGGGCAGGCCGATGGCCAGGGGTTCGCGGGTGCCGTCCGGGTGCTTGAGCACGACGAGCACGTTCTTCAGCGTGTCCGCGGCGGCCCAGGGCCGATCGTCGCGAGGGTGCTTGCCGTTGAGGTGGTCCACCAGGGTCTGGATGGTCGGGGTGTCCGGGGTGTCCTCGACGTGCGCCGAGGGCGCGTCGGCGTACGGCACCGGCGCGGGCGGGCGCACCGTCACGGCTTCCACGTTGGCGGCGTAGTCGCACGTGGTGCACCGGACGTAGGTGTCCTCCCCCGCGTCGGCCTTGGCGAGGAACTCCTCGGACCTCGAGCCACCCATGGCGCCGGAGGTCGCCTTCACGATGGCGTACTCGAAGCCGAGCCGGTCGAAGATCCGGACGTAGGCGGCGCGATGGGCGGCGTAGGACGCGTCCAGGCCCGCGTCGGTGGTGTCGAAGGAGTAGGAGTCCTTCATGATGAACTCGCGGCCACGCAGCACCCCGGCCCGGGGACGTGCCTCGTCGCGGTACTTCGTCTGGATCTGGTAGAGCCAGACCGGCAGGTCCTTGTAGGAGGAGTAGAGGTCCTTCACCGCGAGGGTGAACATCTCCTCGTGCGTGGGCCCGAGGAGGTAGTCACCCTTCTTCCGGTCCTGCAACCGGAAGATGCCGTCGCCGTACGTCGTCCAGCGGTTGCTCGCCTCGTAGGGCTCCCGCGGGAGCAGCGCGGGGAACTGGAGCTCCTGGGCACCCATGGCGTCCATCTCCTCGCGGATGATGCCCTCGATGTTGCGCAGCACGCGCAGGCCCAGCGGCAGCCACGTGTAGATGCCCGGTGCGTTGCGGCGGATGTAGCCGGCGCGGACCAGCAGCCGGTGGCTTGGGACCTCGGCGTCGGCCGGGTCCTCGCGCAGGGTTCGAAGGAACAGCGAGGACATCCTCAGGATCTGGCCGGTCATGCGCGCAAGGGTATCCGCGGGGCTCGCTGCACCTCATCCGGGTTTCCACCGCGGGATCAGCGAGGCGACGGGCTCAGAACATCAGGGTGGAGAAGGTGTCGGTCTGCTCGAAGCCCACGCGCTCGTAGGCCTTGCGCGCGCCGAGGTTGTGGCCGTTGACGTAGAGCGAGACGGTCGGCGCGATGTCCCGGAGCACCGCCTCGACGACGGCGGCCATCCCGTGCGTCGCCAGTCCGCGACCGCGCAGCTCGGGGTCGACGTAGACGCCCTGGATCTGGGCGGCCGACTCGGTCACGCAGGCGACCTCCGCCTTGAACAGCACGCGGCCGTCCTCGATCCGGGAGAACGACCAGCCCCGGCGCACCAGCTGGCCGACGCGGGCCCGGTAGAGCCCCGCACCGCCGTCGAGCTCCGGGCTGACGCCGACCTCCTCGGTGTACATCGCCACGCACGCCGGGTAGAGCGTGTCCGCCTGCCACTCGGGAGTACGGCGTACCTGTGGATCGGGCTGCACGTCGGGCGAGCGGGAGATCACCAGGTGCGGCTGGTCCCAGCGTTCGTCCCGCGGGGTGCCCCACTCGTCCTCGAGGTGATCCCACATCCACTCCACCGCCTGGCGCGGGCCCACGATGGTGGAGCTGCTGCGGCCGGCCGCAAGCGCCCGGGCCGCGAAGGCGCGGCAGGCCTCGCGTGACGCGGTCACCGGCACCAGGTTCGCGCCCACGTGGCACAGGGACGCGAGCGTCCCGTCGACGTCGTACCCCCACATCTCACCGCCGAGCCACCGCGGGTCCAGCGAGGTGATCCTGGCGCGGTACTCGGCGAAGACGTTCACCACCGGGTCCTGTGCGAGCACCGCGAGGGCAGCAGGCAGGTCGGCCGGTCCGAGGACACGGAGGTGCGCTGCGGCGCCCTGGGATGCGAGCACGTGTGGAGCCTACCCAGTGATCAACGTGTCCGCAGCGCGCCCGAGGGCCGGTGGTGCAGTTACGGTGTGCCCATGTCCGTGCGGAACGCCGGCCAGCGCCTGCCCCTTCTGGTTGCCACCCTGGCTCTGCTTGCGCCGCTGACCGCCTGCGGCACTGAGGAGGCGCGCCCCGAGCCGGTGAGCCAGGCGGTGCAGGACTGTCGCGACCAGTGGGGCGACGTCGCGCAGACGATCCTCGACATGGACGCCGACACCACTCCGTCCTCGCTGTCGCAGCGGTGGTCGACGATCATCGCCGGCGTCGACTACCAGCGGCACAACGCCAAGGGAGAGGACTGCGTCGGCAGCATCGAGGACGAGGTCCAGGCGATCAGCGCGCTGCGCAAGTTCAGCAGCCGGCTGCGCGTCTACGACATGGAGTACCAGCTGCGCACCATCCAGCCGCAGGCAGAGCTCTACCTGCACCAACCGGTCCCCGAGCCGGCCACAGGCGCGGACGGCAGGAAGGTGCGACCACCCACGCACGCCGCCGTCGAGCAGGCGCTCTCGGTGCTCGAGAGCCACGCCGCCCAGGCGAACGCCGAGCTGCAACCGGCCTGGACCCAGGCCAACGCCATCGACCTCGCGTCGACCGAGGAGCTCCGCAAGGCCGTCACCGACCTCGACCGGCTGGCGCAGTCGAGCCCGGCCTTCCAGCAGTGCGAGGCGGCACTGCAGGTGTTGGTCGCGGCCGTGCGCGCCGAGCAGGAGGCCGAGTAGCCCGGCCCGGTCAGCCGCAGGTCAGGAGACGGAGACCTCCGCGGCACCGCCCTCGACGGGCTCCATGTCCTCGGCGATCCGCATCGCCTCCTCGATCAGCGTCTCCACGATCTGCGACTCCGGCACCGTCTTGATGACCTCGCCCTTGACGAAGATCTGGCCCTTGCCGTTGCCGGAAGCCACACCGAGGTCTGCCTCGCGTGCCTCGCCGGGACCGTTGACGACACAGCCCATCACCGCCACCCGGAGCGGGACCTCGAGGCCGTCGAGGCCCGCCGTGACCTCCTCGGCGAGCTTGTAGACGTCGACCTGGGCACGACCGCACGAGGGACACGAGACGATCTCGAGCTTGCGGGGACGCAGGTTCAGCGACTGCAGGATCTGGATGCCGACCTTGACCTCCTCGACCGGCGGAGCGGACAGGGAGACCCGGATGGTGTCGCCGATGCCCTTGCTGAGCAGCGCGCCGAACGCGGTTGCGGACTTGATGGTGCCCTGGAAGGCCGGCCCGGCCTCGGTCACGCCGAGGTGCAGCGGCCAGTCGCCCTGCTCCGCGAGCAGCTCGTAGGCGCGCACCATCACGACCGGGTCGTTGTGCTTGACCGAGATCTTGAAGTCGTGGAAGTCGTGCTCCTCGAAGAGGGAGGCCTCCCAGACGGCGGACTCGACGAGCGCCTCGGGCGTGGCCTTGCCATGCTTCTCCAGGAGCCTCTTGTCGAGCGAGCCGGCGTTGACGCCGATGCGGATCGAGGTGCCGTGCTCCTTCGCGGCGCGGGCGATCTCCTTGACCTGGTCGTCGAACTTCTTGATGTTGCCGGGGTTCACCCGCACGGCGGCGCACCCGGCCTCGATCGCCGCGAAGACGTACTTCGGCTGGAAGTGGATGTCGGCGATCACCGGGATCTGCGAGTGCGTCGCGATCTCGGGCAGGGCCGCGGCGTCATCCGCCGAGGGACATGCCACGCGCACGATGTCGCACCCCGCGGCGGTGAGCTCGGCGATCTGCTGGAGCGTGCTGTTGACGTCGGAGGTGAGGGTCGTGGTCATCGACTGCACCGAGATCGGCGACTCGCTGCCCACACCGACCTTGCCCACCTTGATCTGGCGGGTCTTCCGGCGCGGGGCCAGCACCGGAGGTGGGGCGGCGGGCATGCCGAGGGAAACCGAGGTCATGGCCTCCATCCTAGGTGGGCACCGGGGACGACCCTTGGCCGAGCGCCTGGTCAGAGCGTGACGGGCGCCACGATGTCGGCCACGACGAGGACCACGCTCACGACGATGAGCACCATCGCCATCGCATAGGTCACCGGCAGCAGCTTGGCCGAGTCGACCGGTCGCGGTGCGGGACGTCGGAGCACGCGGGCCAGTCCCCGCCGCACCGCGTCGTAGAGGCTGGTGGCGATGCCGGCACCGTCGAACGGCGGCAGCGGCACCAGGTTGATCAGGCCGAGGAAGAGGTTCAGCCCGGCCAGCACGGACAGCAGGAAGAAGAACTTCGAGGCGAGCGTGCCCTCAGGGGAGGCGCTCACCTCTCCGACCACACGACCGGCGCCGACGACGCTCATCGGGCTGTCGACGGCACGCTCCTCCAGGCCGAGGGCGGCGCGGCCGACGTGCCAGACCTTGACCGGCAGCTTCGCGATGGTCTCCAGCGCACTCTTGGTGCCCTCCACCATGGTGTCGACCACGTAGCCGACGGACTGCTGCTGGATCTCCAGGCGCGGCGTGATGCCCAGGAAGCCCGCCTTGACGCTCTCCTCCGGGTCGATGCCCTCGCCCAGCTTGGGCAGCTCGTTCACCACCGAGTGCGCCCGCAGCGTCAGCTGACGTCCGTCACGCTCGACCACGAGGCTGAAGGATTCGTCGCCGTTGGCCCTGATCAGCCGCTGCAGCTGCCGGTAGGACTCGATGTCGGTGCCGTTGAAGGCGATGATCCGGTCACCGGGGCGCAGCCCGGCCTCCCGGGCCGGCGTCGTGGGGTCGTCCGAGGTGCACGGTCCGGGCCTCTCGTCGACCCTGACGACCTGCACGCACTCGCTGACCGTGGCGACGGTGGGCGTCGGGGTCAGGGCGCCGTAGCCCATGAACACGGCGGCGTAGAGAAGGAAGGCGAGCACCAGGTTGATGCTCACCCCGGCACCCCAGACGATCACCCGCTTCCACCAGGTCAGCTGGTAGAAGAGGCGCCCGTGGTCGTGCGGGTCCACCGCCTCGTACTCCGCCGACCGGGCGTCGCTGACGAGCTGCTGGAACATCCCGGTCCGGGTGGACCGCACCGTGTCGGGCTGCTGGTCGGGCGCGGGCGGCAGCATCCCGACGAGCTTGACGTAGCCGCCGAGGGGGATCGCCTTGACGCCGTACTCCGTCTCGCCCCGCCGCCGCGACCACAGGGTCCGGCCGAAGCCGATGAAGTACTGCGTGACCTTGACGTCGAAGAGCTTGCCGGGGACGAGGTGGCCGAGCTCGTGCAGCCCGATCGAGAGCGCCACTCCGACGACGAAGAGCAGCACGGCCACGACCGAGACGAGGATGTTCATCGAGGGCTCTCCAGCAGGCGGGTGGTCTCGGCGCGGGCCCAGGCATCGGCGGCCAGCACGTCGTCGACGGTCAGGTCTTGCTGGGCAGAGGGTACGTCGTGGGCGGTCAGCACGCGGGCGATCGTGTCGACGATGTCGACGAAGCGGAGCCGCCCGGTGCGGAACGCCTCGACGCACACCTCGTTCGCGGCGTTGTAGACCGCTGGCGCCGTGCCGCCGCGCTCCCCCGCCTGCCGGGCCAGGCCCACAGCCGGGAATGCCTCGTCGTCCAGCGGGAAGAACTCCCAGGCCTGGGGTGTCCGCCAGTCGACTGCGGGCGCGGTACCGGGCACCCGGTCGGGCCAGGCCAGCCCGAGGGCGATCGGGATCAACATCGTCGGCGGGCTCGCCTGGGCGAGGGTGGAGCCGTCGGTGAACTCCACCATCGAGTGCACCACGCTGGTCGGGTGGACGACCACCTCGATCTGATCGAACGGGATGCCGAAGAGCAGGTGCGCCTCGATCACCTCGAGGCCCTTGTTGACGAGCGTCGCCGAGTTGATCGTCACCACCGGCCCCATGTCCCAGGTGGGGTGCGCGAGCGCTGCCTCGACCGTCACGTCCTCGAGCTCCTTGCGGCTGCGGCCACGGAACGGGCCCCCGCTGGCGGTGAGGACGAGCCGGCGCACCTCGTCGGCGCGACCGCCGCGCAGGCACTGCGCCAGAGCGCTGTGCTCGCTGTCGACGGGCACGATCTGGCCGGGTGCGGCCCGTCGGGTCACCACCGGGCCGCCGATGATCAGCGACTCCTTGTTGGCCAGCGCGAGGGTGTTGCCGGCGTCCAGGGCAGCGATGGTGGGGCGCAGGCCCACCGCTCCGGTGATGCCGTTGAGCACGACGTCGCACGCCAGCGCGGCCGCCTCTGTCGAGGCCTCCTCTCCGAGCCCGGAGTACGACGGGGAGAACTCCGCCACCTGCGCCTCGAAGAGCTCGGCGTTCGTGCCCCCGGCCGTGAGGCCCACCACGCGGAAGTGGTCCGGGTTGGCGCGCACGACCTCGAGCGCCTGGGTGCCGATCGACCCGGTCGAACCGAGGACGACCAAGTCCTTTCGGTGCACGGTCACCCGAGGTTGACGGCGACGTACTTGGTCTCGAGGTACTCCGCGATCCCCTCGTTGCCGCCCTCACGGCCGAGGCCGGACTGCTTGACCCCGCCGAAGGGGGCGCCGGCGTTGGAGACCATCCCCTGGTTGAGCCCGATCATCCCGGTCTCCAGCGCCTCGGAGACCCGGAAGGCGCGGGAGAGGTCGCGAGTGAAGACGTAGGAGACCAGGCCGAACTCGGTCTTGTTGGCGGCGGCGATCGCCTCCTCGTCGCTGCTGAACGTCGTGATGGGTGCGACCGGGCCGAAGATCTCCTCCGACAGCACCCGGGCGTCCGCCGGGACGCCGGTGAGGACGGTGGGCTCGTAGAAGTAGCCGCCGCCGTCGCGCTTCTTCCCGCCGGTGAGGCAGGAGGCGCCGCGATCCACCGCGTCCTGGACGAGCTCGTCGACCTTGTCGCGTTGGGCCGCGTCGATGAGCGGGCCGACCTCGACGCCGTCCTCGGAGCCGTGCCCGATCCGCAGCGAGGACATCCGCTCGGCCAGCCGCTTGCCGAACTGCTCGGCCACGGACTCGTGCACGTGGAACCGGTTGGCCGACGTGCAGGCCTCGCCCACGTTGCGCATCTTCGCGATCATCGCGCCGTCGACGGCTGCGTCGAGGTCGGCGTCCTCGAACACCAGGAACGGCGCGTTGCCGCCGAGCTCCATGGACACCTTGAGCACCTGCTCCGCCGCCTGCGCGATCAGCGTGCGGCCCACCTCGGTCGAGCCGGTGAAGCTCAGCTTGCGCAGGCGCGGGTCGCGGATGAGCGGCTCGGAGACCGCCCCCGAGGACGACGCAGTGATGACGTTGAGCACGCCGGGGGGCAGGCCGCAGCCCTCGAGCAGCTTCGCGAGCGCCAGCATGGACAGCGGCGTCTGCTGGGCCGGCTTCACGACCATGGTGCAGCCGGCGGCGATGGCCGGACCGATCTTGCGGGTGCCCATCGCGTTGGGGAAGTTCCACGGTGTGATGAAGAAGCACGGTCCGACCGGCTGGCGCATCACCAGCACGCGGCTGGCTCCGTTGCCCGCGGTCTTGTAGTAGCCGTCGAGGCGGAGCGCCTCGCCGGAGAACCACCGGAAGAACTCCGCCGCGTAGGCGATCTCCGCCTTCGACTCGGTCACCGACTTGCCCATCTCGAGCGTCATCAGCAGGGCCAGCTCGTCGGCCTGGTCACCGAGCGCCTCGAAGGCGCGGTGCAGGATCTCCGAGCGCTCGTTGGGCGAGGTCGCCGCCCACTCGGCCTGCGCCGCCACGGCCGCGTCCAGGGCCGCCGTCGCGTCCTCCCGGGTGGCATCGGCAACCTCGCACAGCGTCTCTCCGGTGGCGGGATCCTCGACCGGCAGGGTGGCCCCGCCGGAGGCGTCCCGCCACTCCCCGCCGATGAAGAGCTGCCGGGGTGCGTTCTCGATGACCTCGCTCGTCGTGCTCATGGGTTCACCATAGGGCGACGCGGCGAAAACCGGTTGACCCCTCCGGGTCGCTGTTGCACGCTCGTGCCACCAGCCGCGACCGGAAGGAGAAGTGACATGCGCATCGATGTTCCCGGCCTGCCCGCCGACCACTTCTCATCCTTCCGGAGCAACGTTGAACTTCTTCGCAGACATCCCTGCACCCACAGCTGATCCCGACGACCTCGACGACGCCTTCGTCTTCGACTACCGACCCATCGACGACCCCGGCGAGGGGCAGCGCTTCTCGACGTACTGGGACGTCGAGCCGCTCATGCGCGGACCCCAGCCACCGCCGGACTGGCTGGTGACCGACCGGGCCGCCGTCGACACCGAGCTCGGCACCCTCAAGACCGGCAAGGAGGCGGACGTCTTCCTGCTCGAGCGCGCCGTCCCTCGACAGGCTCGGGAACCAGAGGAGTCCTGCGTGCTCGCCGCCAAGCGGTATCGCGGGGCCGAGCACCGGTCCTTCCACCGCAGCGCTGCCTACACCGAGGGCCGCCGTACCCGGAACACCCGGGACGCCCGGGCCCTGGCCAAGAAGTCTGGCTTCGGCCGCGAGGTCGCGGCCGGTCAGTGGGCGTGGGCCGAGTGGGACTCCCTCAAGCGGTGCTGGGAGGCCGGGGTGCCGGTCCCCTACCCCGTCCAGGTCGACGGCACCGAGATCCTGATGGAGCTGGTGACGGTCGAGGGCCCGGAGGGCGAGACGGTTGCGGCGCCCCGGCTCGCGACCGCCCGGCCGGAGCGCGACCTGCTGGAGGAGTACTTCCGCCAGCTCCGTGCCGCCATCGCGGCGCTGGCCGCGCAGGGTCTCGCCCACGGTGACCTGTCGCCCTACAACATCCTGGCCGCGGACGAGCGCCTGGTGATCATCGACCTGCCGCAGGTCGTCGACCTGGTGGCGAACCCGCGCGGCTTCGACTTCCTGATGCGCGACTGCACCAACGTGTGCGGCTGGTTCCGGCGTCGCGGACTCGAGGCCGACGAGCACGAGCTCTTCGGCGAGCTGGCGGCCACCGCGTTCGGCTAGGTTCGGGGCCGTGAGACCGGCCGAGATCGAGACGCTCGAGGAGTTCGACCGCCGCACGGCCGGACGCACGTCGATCCAGGGCTGGCACCTGCAGTCCCTCGACCTCCGAGGCCGGGCCGACCTGCTCGCCAGGCTGGACCTCGGGCGCGCCGTGTTCCTCGGCTGCCGCCTCGCGGCGTCCGGCCCCGGGGGCGAGGACGACGTACGACGTCGGGGCGGGCTGGTCTTCCCGACCGTCCCGGACGTGCCGTTCAACCCCTACCGCGGCAGCCTGTACTCCGCCGACGAGCTCTACGCCGACCTCGCGACGGGCTATGCCGGCACACCGGACGCGACGGTCTACGCCTGGTCGCAGACGCCGCGGACCCTGGAGAAGCGGCTGGCCGAGGCGCTGCACGACCATGCCGTCGACGACGCGCTCGAGGAGTTCGTCCGCCTCCAGCGGCGACGGCGTCCGCTGGTCGGGGTGATGGGCGGCCACGCGGCGCTGCGCGGCGACGAGGTCTACCACCGGGCCACACTCCTGGGGCGACAGCTGTCCCGACACTTCACGGTCGTGACCGGTGGTGGCCCGGGCGCCATGGAGGCGGCGAACCTCGGTGCCTGGCTCGCTGCGGAGGACGACAGTGTCCTCGACGAGGCAGAACGGCACCTGGCCGCCGTACCATCCTTCGCCGAGGACGTCGCCGCGTGGGCACTGCGTGCCTTCGAGGTGCGCGAGCGGTGGCCGACGGCCGGCACGTCTCTGGGCACGTCTCTGGGCATCCCGACCTGGTTCTACGGGCACGAGCCGCCGAACGTCTTCGCCACCAGCATCGCGAAGTACTTCCGCAACGCCCTGCGCGAGGACGAGCTGCTGCGCATCTGCGAGGCCGGCATCGTCTTCCTGCCCGGTGCGGCCGGCACGGTCCAGGAGATCTTCCAGGACGCGTGCGGCAACTTCTACGCCCAGCCGGACCGGGTGTCACCGATGGTGCTGGTGGGGCGTGACTACTGGACCCGGCGGCTGCCGGCTTGGCCGCTCCTGCAGAGCCTCGCCCGCGGCCGCGCCTTCGACGCGCGACTGCACCTCGTCGACGGCCCGGAGGAGGTCCTTCCCCTTCTCCTGGAGGTAGGCGGCGGCCCCGGGTAGGTCGTGCTCCTCGGCTCGGCGCAGCCGCCAGGGCTCCAGGCGCCGGTAGCCGCGCACCGACTGCCGGCGCATCCGTCGCAGCCGGTACCGCTCGTCGGAGGCGAGGGCATCGGCGAGCTCCCGGTCCACCACGACCTTGCCCGGACGGGCCGTCGAGGTCAGCCGGGCGGCCATGTTGACGGTCGGGCCGAACACGTCACCGAGCCGGCTGAGCACCCGTCCCCAGGCGAGACCCACGCGCAGCTCGGGGAAGTCCGGGTCCTCACGACGTGCCTCCACCAGCTGCAGCGCGATCTCCGCCGCGTCCGGCGCGGTGTCCACGGCGAAGAGCACCTCGTCGCCGATCGTCTTGATGATCCGACCGCCGTGGGCGGTGATGATCGCCTGCGCCTGCGACTCGAACTCGTCGACCAAGCGGGCCAGCTCGTCCCGCTTGAGCGACCGGGACTGCCGGGTGTAGCCGACGATGTCGGCGAAGCCGATCGCGGTGTTGGGCGTGTCCTCGTTGGCCCCCGGCCCGAGCAGGAACCGTGCGGCGGCGCTGATGGTGTGCCGCCGCCACACGTATGCCTGGATCTGCTCGGCCATCGGCAGGAGGTCGCCGACGACGGCGGTGAGCTCCTCGAGGGTGGTCGTCGTGGGATCCACCATCTGGGCGAGCAGGTCGAGCTGCCACTCCGCCAGTCGCGCATAGCTGCGGCCCAGGGTGCGGATCAGCGCGCTCTCGTCCTCGGAGTCGGCCAGGCCGAGCTCGGAGAGCCGCTGCGTGAGCCGCATCGCCTCCAGGTCCGCCTGGGTGAAGGCGACCTCGTCGTCGTCGACCGCCTGGAAGCCCAGGGACCGCCAGCGCATCCGGGCGACGTCCATGGGAATCCCGACCTCGGCGGCGATCTCCGGGCCGGTCAGCGTCGGCTCGCCGCCCAGCAGGTAGCTCTCGAGGAGCTCGATCACCTCGTGCGGGTCCAGCGAGCCTCCGGCGGCCCGCGGCGGCTCGTCCTCGCCGGGCATGTCAGGCGCCGGGTCGGCCCAACCGGTCGATGGTCGTCTCGCGGAGCGCCTCGCCGAACGCCGGCACCTCGTCCAGCAGCTCCTGCACGGAGTCCCTGGTGAAGTGGATGACCTCCAGCGGCGTCAGGCTGACCACGCTGGCCGAGCGCAGCTTGTGGCCCACGATCGCCATCTCGCCGATGACGTCACCGGGGCCGAGGCGGGCGATCTCCTGGCCGCCCTTGCGCACCGAGACCTCGCCGTCGACGATCAGGTAGGCCTTGTCGGCCGGTGTCTTCTCCCAGATCAGCGACCAGTTCGCAGGCAGGTGCACGTGCTGACCCTTGTCGATGACCTTCTTCAGGTCCGCGTTGCTCAGCGCCTCGAGGCGGTTGAGCCGCTCGAGCTTCTCCGGCGGAGGGGCCTGCTGCGGCGTCTGCTGGGCGGTCTGCTGCGGCTTCTCCTGCGGTGCGTCAGCCATCGGGGCACTCCTCGGTCGATGGGCCCTGGGAGGGGGTACGGCCGCAATCCTCCCGCCGTGCGCGTTCCGCTGTCCACCGGACCACGGGCTGGACGCTCGTGACCCACGCCAGCGCCCGTCGTTGACGGGGCATGGAACTCTCCCGCCGAAACTTCCTGCGCGCGGCCGCGGCGGCCGCCGGCGCCGCTGCCCTCACGCAGGTGGGCTCGCTGAGCAGCGCGGCGGTGGCCGCGATGCGGACGACCGGCACCACCCTGGGCACCACGTACGCTCCGGGCCCTCCGGACGCCAACGGCTACGCCAAGGTCGTCGCGGTCCCCGGTGAGGGCCGCACCCTGCGCACCGACCTGGGCGTCCGGGCCGGCACCGATCGCGGCAACGGCCGCAAGCCGCTGCTCGCCTTCGCGCAGCTGAGCGACGTGCACGTCGTCGACCACCAGTCGCCGGCACGCGTGGAGTGGACCGACCGGTACGACGACCCGAACGCGACCGGCCAGGTGCCGGGGCTCTTCGCCTCCGCCTATCGGCCGCAGGAGATGCTCACCGCGCAGGTGGGCGACGCCATGGTGCGAGCCGTGAACGCGATCAAGGCAGCCCCCGCCACAGGGCTGCCGCTGGAGTTCGCCATCGAGACCGGGGACAACTCCGACAACTGCCAGTACAACGAGGTCCGGTGGAACATCGACGTCCTCGACGGCGAGCGGGTGGTGCCCGACAGCGGCTCGCCGCTCGGCTACGAGGGCGTGATGGACCGGGACCCGCTCTACTACGACCCGCACTACTGGCACCCCGGCCTGCCGCCGCTCGGCAAGGCACCCGACCGCTACAAGAGCAAGTTCGGCTTCCCGACCATCCCCCGCCTGCTGGACGCGGCCCGGCGGCCCTTCGACGCGGTCGGGCTGACGATCCCCTGGTACACCTGCTTCGGCAACCACGACGGCCTCTCCCAAGGGAACTTCCCGGCCCGCACCACCCAGACCTCCACCATCGCGACGGGAGCACTCAAGGTGATCTCGCCGCCCGCCGGCGTCGCGCCCGCCGACGTGCTCGATCCCGAGGGGAGCACGCTCGAGCAGGTCCTGGGCTCGCTCGTGGTCTCGCCCTACGTCAAGGTCGTCACTCCCGACGCGGCCCGCCGGCAGCTGAGCCGCGGCGAGATCGTCGAGGAACACTTCAAGACCTCCGGGCTGCCGGTCGGGCACGGCTTCACCGAGACGAACCGGGCGGAGGACACCGCCTACTACTTCTTCGACTGCGGTGCGTTCCGCCACGTCGTGATGGACACCGTGAACCCCAACGGCTACCAGGACGGCTCTCTGGACCCCGCACAGTTCGCCTGGCTGCAGGCCACGGTCTCGTCGGCCACCGGTCGTGCCGTGATCGTCTACAGCCACCACACCAGCGCCAGCATGAGCAACCCGTTCGTGCTGACCGGCGGCGATCCGCAGCCCCGGGTGCTCGGCGCGGAGGTGACGTCGTACCTCCTGGGCCAGCCGCGGGTGATCGCCTGGGTCAACGGGCACACGCACCGCAACGAGATCACCCCGCACGCGCGCCCGGACGGCAGTGGCGGCTTCTGGGAGATCAACACCGCCTCGCACATCGACTGGCCACAGCAGGCGCGCATCATCGAGGTCGCGGACAACCGGGACGGCACGCTGTCGATCTTCACCACGGTGATCGACCATGCCGGGCCGGCCGACTACGCGGGCGACCTGAGCAGCACCGTGTCGCTGGCGGGGCTCTCCCGAGAGCTGGCGGTCAACGACCCGCACGTCAAGCTCGAGGCACGCGGGACCCTGGCCGACCGGAACACCGAGCTCCTGGTCGATGCTCCCGCGGACCTCTGACCCGGTTCCCGAGCCGACCCGGTTCCCGAGCCTGACGAGGGACTACTCCACAGCGGCCAGCTGGCCGCAGGCGCCGTCGATCTCGCTGCCACGGGTGTCGCGGACGGTCGTCGGGACGCCCTTGGCCTCCAGCCGGCGGACGAACTCGCGCTCGTCAGCCGGGTCGGAGGCGGTCCACTTCGAGCCGGGCGTCGGGTTGAGCGGGATCAGGTTGACGTGCACCCATCCCCACCGTGCCTGGTCCTGGGGGCCGTAGGACGTGAGCACGTCGGCGAGCAGGTCGGCCCGCCACGCCTGGTCGTTGATGCCGCGCATCATGGCGTACTCGATGGAGACCCGCCGCTTGGTGGTGCGCGCGTAGTTCCAGGCCGCCTCGACGGCCTCGTGCACCTTCCAGCGCGTGTTGACCGGCACCAGCTCGTCACGCAGCTCGTCGTCGGGAGCATGCAGCGAGAGCGCCAGCGTCACCGGGATGCCCTCGGTCGCGAGCTGGTTGATCCGCGGTACCAGGCCGACGGTGCTGACGGTGATGCCGCGCGCCGACATGCCGTAGCCGTCGGGGGCCCGGTCGGTGAGCCGTCGTACGGCGCCGACGACCGCCTTGTAGTTGGCCATCGGCTCGCCCATCCCCATGAACACGACGTTGTTGACCCGGCCCGGACCGCCCGGGACCTCACCCCGCTCCAGGGCACGGGCGCCGGCGAGCACCTGCTCCACGATCTCGGCAGTGGACATGTTGCGCTGCAGGCCACCCTGACCTGTCGCGCAGAACGGGCAGGCCATGCCGCAGCCCGCCTGCGAGGAGACGCACATCGTGACCCGGCCGGGATAGCGCATCAGCACCGACTCGACGAGCGCCCCGTCGAACAGCTTCCACAACGTCTTCCGGGTGGTGCCGCGGTCGGCCTCGAGCGTGCGCAGCGGCGTCATCAGGTGCGGCAGCAGGCCCTGCACCAGCTCGTCACGTTGCGGCGCCGGCAGGTCGGTCATCTGCTCGGGGTCGTCGACCAGGCGGGAGAAGTAGTGGGTGGAGAGCTGCTTGGCCCGGAAGCCGGGCAGGCCGAGCTCGGTGAGCCGGGTCTTGCGCTCCTCGGCGGTGAAGTCGGCAAGGTGCGCCGGCGGCTTGCCGCGGCCCTTGGGGGCCTCGAAGACCAGCGGCAGTGTCTTGACAGGTTCGGAAGTCATTGCCGCACCAGTGTCGCACCGGTCCCCCGCCTGCTCCGAATCGTCCACGGCCAGGTGATCAGCGCGAACACCGCCAGGATGACCGCCATCTCCAGGACGACGTACGTCGGCCAGGGACCCAGCAGGTCCAGCGGCGTGGCCACCGACGGCTTGCGGTTGAAGTAGCCGTAGTTGGTGCCGGTGAGCCCGTTGAAGCCCATCACCAGCAGCGCCCACGCGAGCGTCACCACGACGGTCAGCCGGAAGCCCGGCCAGGTCGGCCGGATGCCGAGGCCGAAGGTGAGGTACACAGCTGCCCACACCGACAGGAAGTGCATCCCCCAGAACATGAACCACCGCGGGTCGGGGAACGCCTGCTGCAGCGACGGGGTCGCGATCGCCAGGGGGACCAGGACCAGTCCCCAGTAGTAGAGAACCTGGGTCACCCTCCTCCCCCGGGTGGCGAGCGCCACCACCGCGAGGATCCAGGCCAGGTCGCACACCTGGAAGGGCAGCGACGTGCCGAGGGTGAAGTCGCCGGGCAACAGCTGCAACACCTGCATCGGCACGGTGAAGAGCGGGATCACGATCGCGAACGCCGTGCGGAACACCGGCTCGTGGTCGCTGTCGCGGAGCCGTCGCCCGACCAGGGCGATCGCCACGCAGCCGAGCAGGAAGAAGCCGATCAGGGCGACGTGCTCGCCGCTGAACGCCTGGAAGCGCGTCAGGGGAAGCTGCATGGCGGTCATGACGGCGGCTGGAGCACCACGAGGTCCGGCATCCCCAGTGATGCCCACAGCTCGGGGTCGGGGTCGGAGTCGGTGAACTCCGCGACCAGGAGCGTCCAGGCGATCCCGTGCCCGACCAGGACGAGGTCCTTGCCGGGCAGCCGGTCCAGCAGGCGCTGCACCGCGGCGGCCACCCGCTGCTGGGTGCGGAAGCACGTCGCCCAGCCGTCGTACGCCGCCTCGATCGGCCGCAGCAGCGCCCGCACCACCGTGGTCTCGTAGTCGTCGATCCAGGCGGCACCACGCTCGTGCTCGCGCAGGTCCGCGACCACCTCGACCGGCTCGGCAGTGAGCATCCGCGCGGTCGCGATCGCCTTGGGCTCCGGGGAGGAGAAGTGTCGGGCGTCGGGCGGGAGCTGCGCGGCAATCGCCTCGAGCTGCGCCTCAGCGCCCGGCGCGAGCTCCCAGGTGGTCGCGTCCCGGGTCGGGTCGATCTCCGGCTCCGCGTGCCGCACCAGGAACAGCCCCATGGGTGCTGGCTATCAGAAGACCAGGTAGTGCAGCAGCAGCCACACCGGTGCGATCGTGGCGAGCAGTGAGTCGAGCCGGTCCATCAGGCCGCCGTGGCCTGGCACGATCTGGCTCATGTCCTTGATGCCCAGGTCTCGCTTCATCACCGACTCGACCAGGTCGCCGAGGGTGGCCATCACGACGGCGACCGCGCCCAGGGCCAGGCCGACCCACCACGGGCCGTCGAGCAACCAGACCACCAGGGCGATGCCCGCGGCCACGCAGGAGAGGAACGAGCCGGCGAAGCCCTCCCACGACTTCTTCGGCGAGATGACCGGCGCCATCGGGTGCTTGCCGAACAGCACTCCCGCGGCGTAGCCGCCGATGTCGGAGGCGATGGTGACCAGGATGAAGGTGATGATCCCCTTGACGCCGTCGTCGAGATGGCCGTCGGTCAGCCCGACGGTCGTCCAGTCACCGCCCTCGGACAGCATCAACGCCACGAACGAGCCGAGGAAGGGCACGTAGATGAGCGCGAACACCGATGCGGTGGCGTTCTGGACGAACCCTGCGACGCCCCTGCGCAGCAGCCACAGCATCACCACGAGCGCGGTCACGGCCGTCGCCGTGACGAGGGCGTTGGCGCCCCACAGGTAGGCGACCACCACCATCACGACGCCGCCCACCATCAGCGGCTGCTCGGGCAGGTCGATGTTCTTCGCCGACATCCCGCGGTGCAGCTCCCACATCGCCACCACGACGGCTGCCGCCACGATCAGCATGAACGCGGTCTTGAAGAAGAACAGCGACGCCGCGATCGCGACCAGCAGGACCACCGCGGAGCCGACAGCGGCGGGCAGGTTGCGGCCGGCCCTGCCGTGCTGCGGGACGGCACCGTCGCCGGGCTGCTGCGCGGGCGCCGGCTGAGCCGCCGGAGGGGTCGTCATGGGTGGGTGCCGGACAGCTGCTCAGACCTCGAGCAGCTCGGCTTCCTTGTTCTTCAGCAGCTCGTCGACGATGTCGGTGTGCTTCTTGGTCAGGCCCTCGAGGCGCTTCTCGGCACCGGTGACGTCGTCCTTGCCGACCTCGCCGTCCTTCTCGAGCCGCTCGAGCTCCTGCTTGGCGTTGCGGCGGATGTTGCGCACCGAGACCCGGCCCTCCTCGGCCTTCGCCTTGGCGACCTTGATGTACTCGCGGCGGCGCTCCTCGGTGAGCTCCGGGAACACGCAGCGCAGCACCTTGCCGTCGTTGGTGGGGTTCACGCCCAGGTCCGACTCCCGGATCGCCTTCTCGATCGCCGACATCGCCCCCATGTCGTAGGGAGAGATCAGGATGACCCGTGCCTCGGGCTGGGTGAACGAGGCGAGCTGCTGGATCGGCGTCGGAGTGCCGTAGTACTCGGCCGTCAGCTTGCTGAACATGCTCGGGTGGGCGCGACCGGCCCGGATGGTCGCGAACTCCTCACGCGTCACCGCCACGGCCTTGTCCATCTTCTGGTCGGCCTCGTCGAGGGTCTCGTTGATCACGCCATCTCCTTCTCTCCACCGATGCCGGCGCTGTCCACCAGCGTGCCGATCTTCTCACCCTGCACGACGCGGAGGATGTTGCCTTCGGGCTGCATGCCGAACACGATCATCGGCAGCTGGTTCTCCATGCAGAGGGCGAACGCCGTCGCGTCGGCGACCTTCAGGCCCTGTCGCAGCACGTCCTGGTAGCTGATGTGCTCGTACTTGCGTGCGTCCGGGACGACCCGCGGGTCCGCGTCGTACACGCCGTCCACGCCGTTCTTGCCCATCAGGACGACCTCGCACTTGGTCTCCAGCGCACGCTGGGCGGCCACGGTGTCGGTGGAGAAGTACGGCATCCCGGCGCCGGCTCCGAAGATGACCACGCGACCCTTCTCCAGGTGGCGGATGGCGCGGCGCGGGATGTAGGGCTCGGCGACCTGGCCCATCGTGATGGCGGTCTGGACGCGCGTCTCCACTCCCTCCTTCTCGAGGAAGTCCTGCAGCGCCAGGCAGTTCATCACGATGCCGAGCATGCCCATGTAGTCGGCCCGGGCCCGGTCCATCCCGCGCTGCTGCAGCTCGGCGCCCCGGAAGAAGTTGCCGCCTCCGGTGACCACCGCCACCTGGACACCCTCACGGGTGACCGAGGCGATCTCACGGGCGATCTTCTGGACCACGTCGGGGTCGACACCGACGTGGCCGCCGCCGAAGACCTCACCGGACAGCTTGAGGAGCACCCTCTTGTACGTCGTCATCGGACCGGCCCCTTCGGCTGAGCTGTACGTCGTACCTGCTTGGCGAACCTATCGGTTCAGGCGCCGACCTCGAAGCGCGCGAACCGCTTCACGGTGATGCCGGCCTCGTCGAGGATCGACTGCACGCTCTTCTTGCCGTCGGTCACGGACGGTTGGTCGAGCAGGGCGACGTCCTTGAAGTAGCCGTTGAGCCGGCCCTCGACGATCTTGCCGATCGCCTGCTCGGGCTTGCCCTCCTCGCGCGCGGTCGCCTCGGCGATCTCACGCTCCTTGGCGATGGTCGCCTCGGGCACCTCGTCGCGGGAGAGGTAGAGCGGCCGCATCGCCGCGATCTGCATCGCCACGCCGCGGGCCGCGTCGGCGTTGTCACCGTCGTACTCCACGAGCACGCCGACCGCCGGCGGCAGGTCCGCGGCACGCTTGTGCATGTAGGTGACGGTCTGGCCGTCGAAGTAGGCGACCTGGCCGAGCTCGATCTTCTCCCCGATGGTCACGGCGAGCTGCTCGACGACCTCCCCGACGGTCTTGTCCTCCAGGGGAGCGGCCTTGAGCGCGTCGGTGTCCCCCGCCTGGGCGGAGTTCGCGGCCTCGGCGATCTTCTGCGCGGCGGCGATGAAGTCGTCGTTCTTCGCGACGAAGTCCGTCTCGCTCTTGAGCTCGAGGAGGGCCCCGCCGGAGGTGGCGACCAGACCGGCGGTGGCCTCGCGCTCCGCACCACGCTTCTGCGCCTTGGCAGCGCCCTTGACGCGGAGGATCTCGACGGCCTTGTCGAAGTCGCCGTCGGCCTCCTCCAGCGCCTTCTTCGCGTCCATCATGCCCGCGGCGGTGAGGTCGCGGAGCTTCTTGACATCAGCAGCGGTGATCGCCACGCGTCAGCCCTCCTTCGTGGTCGTCTCGGTGGTCTCGGAGGCCGCCTCGGCGGGCGCCTCCGTCTGCCCGGCCTCCGCCTGCCCGGCCTCCGCCTGCTGCGCGTCCGCCTGCTCGCTCGCGGGCTGCGGCACGGAGGCGTCCTCGGCCGGCTCGTGCGGCACGGTCGCCTCGGTCGACTCGGCGGTGGCCCCGGTCGACTCGCTGGCCGGGGTCGACTCCGAGGAACTGTCGCCACCGGTTGCCTCGACGGCGGCCTTGTCGGCCTGACCCTCGAGGAGGTCGCGCTCCCAGTCGGCGAGCGGCTCGCCGGAACCGACCTGGCCCTCCTCGGCGTCCTTGGCGCCCGAGCGGGCGATCAAGCCGTCGGCGACGGCGTCGGCGACCACGCGGGTGAGCAGGCTCACGGCGCGGATGGCGTCGTCGTTGCCCGGGATCGGGTAGTCGACGAGGTCCGGGTCGCAGTTGGAGTCGAGGATCGCGATGATCGGGATCTTGAGCTTGCGAGCCTCCTCGACGGCGAGGTGCTCCTTGTTGGTGTCCACGATCCACACCGCCGAGGGGGTGCGGCTCATGTCGCGGATGCCGCCGAGCGTCTTGTCGAGCTTGGTCTGCTCCCGCTTCATGAACAGGAGCTCCTTCTTGGTGCGACCGGAGCCCGCGACGTTGTCGAAGTCGATCTCGTCGAGCTCCTTGAGGCGGTTGATCCGCTGGTGCACGGTCGAGAAGTTGGTGAGCATGCCACCCAGCCAGCGCTGGTTGACGTAGGGCATCCCGACCCGCGTCGCCTGCTCGGCGATGGCCTGCTGGGCCTGCTTCTTGGTCCCGACGAACATGATCGTGCCACCCTTGGCCACGGTGTCCTTGATGAACGCGTAGCTGGTGTCGATGTAGGTCAGTGACTGCTGCAGATCGATGATGTAGATGCCGTTGCGCTCGGTCATGATGAAGCGCTTCATCTTGGGGTTCCAGCGACGGGTCTGGTGCCCGAAGTGGACGCCGCTCTCGAGGAGCTGGCGCATGGTGACGACGGCCATGCCGGTGTCTTCCTTCTTGTTCGGGTCCGCGCGCCCTGAGCTGGTCAGCTGCGCACGAACCGGTTTTCGGTTTCTTGCCCCAGGCGGGTGCCTGGCGCCCTGACGCCCGAGCGCGGACCGACCTGACCGTTCGTGCTGGTCGGGACCGAGGTCCGTCGCCCTCCCGCGAAGGAGCCGGAGGAGACGGGCGTGCGAAGTCAACCCATGCGGGTTGCTCGGGCCAGTCTACGGTGCGGCCGGCGCCGTTGTCGAAATGGCCGGAGCCGTCCACAGGCCGCTGTCGCCGCCGGGTTCTCCACAGGCGAGGCGATGCGGGTCGCCGCCGGGCGGTCTGCGACGCACGCTGTTCGGATGCGTCGTGCCATGCTGCTCCTGATCCTCCTCCTGACCACCCTGTCCCTCGCCGCGTACCCCGCCGCGGCGGACACAGTGCCGAACCTTCCCACCGGCAGTTGGCCGCTCCGGCCCGCGCCCGACGTGGTCCGCGGCTTCGAGCCACCCGCGAGCGCCTGGGGCGCCGGGCATCGCGGCGTGGACCTGCTGGGGCACGCCGGCGAGCCGGTCCGCGCCGGGGCGGCCGGCACTGTGGTGTTCGCCGGCTCCCTCGCCGGCCGCGGCGTGCTGACGATCGACCACGACGGGACGCGCACCACCTACGAGCCGGTGTCCTCGGCCGTGGATGTCGGCGACCACGTGCGCGCCGGTCAGGTGGTCGGCCGGCTGCAGCTGGCGATGAGCCACTGCTTCCCCCGGGCATGTCTGCACTGGGGGTTGCTCAGTGGCGAGCGCTACCTCGACCCGCTGCTGCTCGTCGGGCAGGGTCCCGTCCGGCTGCTGCCGCTCGACGGGTCACGCGCGGGGGTGGGCCTGCTGGTAGGCCTTGCGCAGGCGATCGGTGGAGACGTGGGTGTAGATCTGGGTCGTCGCGAGTGACGCGTGGCCGAGGAGCTCCTGGACGCTACGCAGGTCGGCGCCGCCCTCGAGAAGGTGCGTGGCCGCTGTGTGCCGGAGCCCGTGCGGACCGAGGTCCGGTGCGCCGTCGACGTCCTGCAGCCGCCGGTGCACCAGGGTGCGCACTGTGCGTGGGTCGATGCGGCCGCCCCGGACTCCCAGGAACAGCGCTGCGCCCGCGCCGGGGGTGAACAGCCTCGGCCGCGCGGCCAGCCAGTTCACCAGGGCGCGGTCGGCCGGGACGCCGTACGGCACCACCCGCTCCTTGCGGCCCTTGCCGAAGACCCGGAGCACGCGCCGGTCCGGGTCCAGGTCGTCCACATCGAGGCCGCACAGCTCGCCGACGCGGACGCCGGTGGCATAGAGGACCTCGAGGATGGCCACGTCGCGCAGACCGACCGGGCTGCCGTCGTCCGCCGCGGTCGCCGCGGAGTCCATGAGCTGGCGGACCTCGCGGTCGTTCAGGGCCGCGGGCAGCGTCCGACCCGACTTGGGCCGGCCCAGCTGGGCGCCGGGGTCGGTCGCGGCACGGCCGGTGCGGAGCGCCCAGGCGGTGAAGACGCGTACGGCGGTCGCGCGGCGGGCCATCGTCGTCCGGGACTTTCCGCGCACCTGCTGGTTGGCCAGCCAGCTGCGCAGCGTTCGCAGGTCCAGGGTGGTCAGATCGACGTGCCCGTAGGCCGTGGCGTGCGCCAGCATGCCCTGCACGTCACCCAGGTAGGCGCGCACGGTGTTCGGCGACAGGTCGCGCTCGGAGACGAGATGCCGCTCGTAGGCGGCCAGCGCGGTGGCGAACGCCTCCGGCAGGGCGTCCTCTGCCAGCTGGTCCGCAGCATCCCCGGGGCCGTCCGTCACCTACCCAGACTACGAAGCGGAACCATCGCAGACCGGCTCCTGCTCGCTCCGGGCGAGCCGCCACCGGCCGTTGGACTCCGCGACGAGCCCGGCGCTGCGCAAGGTGTGCAGGGCGGCCCGCGTGCGCTCGGGGCTGATCCCGGCGGTCGACGCGATCGCGCTGACCGGGGCACCCTGCCGGACCGGGACGGCGTCGAGCACCTCACGCTCGCGGTGGCTGACCCGGTCGCGTGGCCGCGGCTCATCGCGGGGCTCCGCGAGGGCCAGGCTCCCGACGGGACCGATCACCTCGAGCACCTCCTCCGCGTGCGTGACCAGCACCGCGTCGCGGTGCCGGATCAGCTGGTGCACCCCCTGCGACGGGGCGCTGGTGACGGGTCCCGGCACACCCATCACGGGACGCGCGAGGCCGAGGGTCCACGTGGCGGTGTTCAGCGCGCCGCTGCGCGTGGCCGCCTCGACCACCACGGTGCCCCGCGACAGCCCCGCGATCACCCGGTTGCGGGCGAGGAAGCGGATCCGCGTCGGGGCACACCCGGGCGCCGACTCCGAGACCACCACGCCCACGTCGGCGATGTAGTCGAGCAGGTTGCGGTGTGCTTCTGGATAGACGCGGTCGGCGCCGCAGGCCAGCACGGCGACGGTCGGTCCCCTGGCCGCCAGCGCGCCACGGTGACCTGCCTGGTCGATGCCGAACGCCGCTCCCGACACGACGGTGTAGCCCTGCTGCGCGACGCCGGCAGCCAGCTCGCGGGCGACGTCGGCGCCGTACGTCGTCGCCGAGCGGGACCCGACCACGGCGACGGCGTGGTCGGTCGCCTCGGCGAGGTGGAGCGGGCCCTTCACCCAGAGGCCGAGGGGCACTCCCCCGCGCTCGTGCGCATCGGGACAGTGCTCGAGGTCGTCGAGCTGGGTCGGCCACTCCGGGTCGCCCGGGATGACGAACCGGATGCCGAGCCCGGCCGCGCGGTCGAGCTCTCGCTGGGCGTCGACCCGTCGGAACCGCTCGCGGACATCCTCGTCCTCGCCGTCCCGGAGACGCTGCACGACCGCCTCGACACCGTGCTCGGTGACCTGCCGGGTGTACTTGAGCTGACCGGGCTCACCGACGATGCTCAGGGTGGCGCGGGCGAGCCGCTCGGCGTCGGTCGGCGCCGTCACGCGGCACCACCGAGCGGCAGCATCGCCAGGTCGAGCGGCTCCCCGCTGCGGAGCCGGAGTGCGATCTCGAGCTCCGTGAGACCCGGATGGTCGACGCCGCGCAGGTCGGCGACCGTCCAGGCGAGTCGGTGCACCCTGGTGCCGCCGCGGCGGGTCAGCCGACCGGTGTAGATCTCCTGGTCCAGGCGTTTCTCGGCGTCGCGGGTCAGTGCCCACTGCTCCCGAAGGCGGGGTCCGGGGATGTCGGAGTTGAGCCGCCACGGGGTGCCCTCCAGGCGTGCCGCCTGGCGACTCCGGGCGGCGACCACTCGGGCACGGACCTGCGCCGAGGTCTCCGGGCGGCTGACCGGGTCGGCCGCCTCGGGCCCCGTGACGGGCTGGACGTGTCGGAGGATGTCGATCCGATCGGCGATCGGGCCGGTGATCTTGCGTCGGTAGGTGCGCCGGGAGATCTCGCTGCACTCGCAGGGGTTGTCACGGTTCGTGGGTCGGTACTCGCCGCAGGGACACGGGTTGCACGCGAACACGAACATCGTGCGGGCCGGGAAGGTCGCCGTCTCCTCCCCACGGGCCAGCGTCACCTCGCCGTTCTCGAGCGGCTCCCGTAGCGCCTCGATCACGTCGGAGGGGAAGTGCGGGAACTCATCGAGGAAGAGCGCACCGAGGTGGGCCTTGCTCACCTCGCCGGGTCGCACCCTGCCGGTGCCGCCACCGAGGAGGGCCGTGCGGGTGATCGAGTGGTGCGGCGCCCGGTAGGGAGGCCGGACGATCCGGTTCGTCGCGTCAACCATCTCTCCGGCCAGGGAGTGCACTGCGGTGAGCTCGAGGGACTCCTCCAGGTCCAGGTCCGGCAACAGACCGGGGACACGCTCGGCGAGCGCGGTCTTGCCGGAGCCCTTCGGTCCACTGAGCATCACGTGGTGGCCGCCCGCCGCGGCGACCTCGAGGGCGAACCGGGCGTCGGCCATGCCGCGGACGTCGGCGAGGTCCACGTCGGTCTCCGAGCGTTCCCCACGCCAGCTGAGCAGCGGGCTGCTCCCCAACGGTGGCACCGGCTCGGCCTCGGGGACCTCGTCACCGCGCAGCATCGCGAGGACCTGCGGCAGCGAGCGCACGCCGTAGGCCGTGACCCCCGGGACGAGCGTCGCCTCGCCGATCTGCGGCTCGGGCACGACCAGCGTGGTGTACCCGGCCTTCTTGGCCGCCATCGCCATCGCGAGGACCCCGGGGACGGCACGGAGCCGACCGTCGAGGGTGAGCTCGCCGATCAGGCAGAGGTCACGCAGGAGCTTCTGCGGGACGACCCCCATGGCGCAGAGCACCGACACGGCGATGGCGAGGTCGAAGTGCGGTCCGCTCTTGGGCAGGTCGGCGGGCGAGAGCAGGATCGTCACCCGCCTGCTGGTGGGCCAGCGGTGCTTGGGCTCGTCCAGGTTGTCCAGCGAGGAACGCACCCGGTCACGGGCCTCGTTGATGGAGGCGTCCGGGCGGCCCACGACCGCCGTGCGGATCAGACCGTGCGAGATGTCGGCCTGGACGTCGATCAGGTGCCCGACGGCTCCCTGGAGCGAGATGGTCTTGGTGGTGGCGACGGACATCAGGCCGCTCCCTTGAGGTGCTCCACCGCGGCGGCCCCGTGGCGCGACAGCAGCACCGAGACGATGTCGACGCGGACATCGGCCGGGTGCGCGTCGTGCTCCTCGATCCATCGGTCACCGAGGAGGACCAGGCGGTCGAGCTTGGCCTCGTCGATCGCCTCGAACGGGCTTCCGAACGCGATGCTGCTGCGCGTCTTCACCTCGCAGACCACCAGGGTGGTGCCGTCGCGCAGGACCAGGTCGATCTCGCCGAGCTCGCAACGCCAGTTGGCGTCGATGAGCACCATCCCGAGGTCAGCGAGGTGCCGCGCCGCGACGCTCTCCCCGAAGCCGCCGATGGCGCGCCGCTGTTGTGCTGTCATGCGGCAAACGTTGAGGGACCCGCGCTCCCTCGTGCGAGTCCCTCAACGCCACCTGTGGATCCTCAACCCCTCAAGGGATCCTGTGCGGTCTTCGTGGTCAGTGCCTCCGAGTGCCGGGCCAGTGCCGGACCATCATTTGCTCAGCCTCGGGGACTGGCAGTTGGGGTAGGGCAGTCCGTAGACGTCCGCGCCCCCGACTGTGAGCCCCATCCCCGTCTGCAGCTGACCGATGATGGTGTTGACCTTGTCGACCAACGGGTCGGCAACACTGCCGATCCGGCCGGTTCCCGCAAGCCCGGCGACCAGCGGTGTCACCACCGGCGTCACGGCATTGAGGATGTTCAGGGCCGGCACGGGTGTGCTGACGCCCAAGATGCTGACCGTCACGGTGCCCGTGACCTGGATCGCGCCGTCGATGGTGACCGACACGTGCGGGATCACGTGCTTCCCGGAACCGACGCGGACGTAGTCGTCGTACGTCTTCGGCGGGATCATGAGCTCGGCACGCGTCGGACCGCTGGCCGGCTGAGACGTTGCGCCGGAGATCGCGATCTTGAACTGGATCGGCACTGTCACGCCGGTGCCGAAGCCCGGGATGTCCACCTTGACGGAGCCCTTGATGTACGCCGACCCGGTCACGCTCGCCTGGACGAGCGCCGTGGTGACGTCCACGTCGAAGACGTCCGGGTCGCACTTCACCTCGGCGAGCCGGCCCTCAGCACCTGCCAGGCTGACGTTGACCGCCAGGTTGATGTCGTTGCTGTTGCTGCCGGAAGCGTCCACCATCCGGAGCTGGGCACCGTTGGAGTTGATGAGCGGAGAGTTCTCCACGGTGGTCTTCGCCGTGGCGACCAACGTCGCCTGAGCGGTCTGCGCCACGTCCTGGTTACAGGCGTGCTGGGCCCTCTCGATGAGCCGGAGCTGGCTGCTGGTGACGCCCACCGAGCCGAGGCTGGTCTGCAGGTTCGCGATATCGAGCAGGTTGTTGCCGTTGGCCAGGAACGCCGTCCCGAGCAGCAGGTCCAGCGCGTTGAACTGCGTCTGCAGGGCCGCGTCGGAGGCCGTCGTCATCGCGAAGAGCTTGCCGGCGTCGATGGTGACGGGGGCGACGGTGCTCGTAGATGCGATGTTGAAGACCTGCGCCTGTGCGGTCTTCCCCTTCGCGGCGAGCACCTGCGCAGCGGCGTGGTACATGTCCGCCACCGTGAGATCGTCCATGGTGAGCAGCTCATTGACCGTCCCGACCCCGATGTAGTCGGAGTTGACCAGGTCGAGCAGGCTCAGCCGCGTGCTGGCGAGACCGTTGTAGCCGGCTGCGGTCAAGGTGGAGCTGCCCAGGAGCGGGGTCAGCATGTCCTTGAAGAGGCTGGAAGCCGATGGGTCCAGGGTCGCCGCGAAGGAGCCGACCTGGAAGCAGGCGGAGGTCTCTGCCTGCGCGACGGCGCTCCGCGTCGTACTGCCCTCACCACCGGCGAAGCCGAACTGCACTGAGGTCGAGGCAGTCACCTTTACCGCCGTCGGGATCTCCGGGCTGGTGCTGGGCAGCTCGGTGAACTCGTTGGTCGCCACGTCGAAGGTGCCGAGGGCCGCGACGACGGTCGGCGTCTCGCCGACGGTGCTGTCGTTCTGGTCCCGGCTCGCCTCCGCGCGCTCCTGGATCGACGGGCTCTTGCCCGACCACTGCGC
>DASSOK010000130.1:0-8464 GCA_035700665.1 Marmoricola sp. | reverse complement strand
GCCGAGCACCGCCTCGTGGGCATGGCGCAGGTCGGACAGCGTGAACGGCTCGGCGACGAAGCGGTCCGGGTCCGGCGCTGCGGTGAACAGCTCGCGGACGTCGTACCGCTGGCGCAGGTGCGCCACCGCCGCGGCGACGATCTCGTCGTGGTCGAAGAGCAGCTTCTCGCCCTCGGGCAACGTGCCGTCCCCGGTGATGGGGACGAGTCGGCCGACGGCCCCCGACACGTCGGCAAAGGCCAGCGAGAGGCTGTGCGCCGCGGAGATTGTCCAGCCGCGCTTGTCACGACCCGGGTCGTCGAAGATCCGCAGGAGTTGCGGCTCCCGCCCGGCGGGGACCGGAATGCCGACCTTGAGCGCAAGCGCCCTCTCCACCGCGTCGGACACGGTCTGCCGCTCCCGGAGGAAGCGCCCGGGCAACGCCTCGCCCGCGGGGTCGTCGCGCCGCTGCACCAGCACGCACAGGCGCCGCTCCGCCGGGTCGATCGTCAGCACCGCCACGTCGACGGCCACGTCGGGGCGCGGGTGGCGCGCAAGCGAGGAGGCGGCGGGCATGCGCCTCAGGCTACCGATATCGCGTCGATCAGCGAAATGCTCGGTCAGCGACAGGAGGGTGGCCCGGCCGGTCAGGTCCCGCCGCGAACCGGTTCGGGCAAAACGGTCCGGGGCTCCGGGGGCGCGTCCTACGCTCGCCGGAGCAACCGCGGGGAAGGACGGCCATGGCGGGGGACTCGGCAGACCGGCCGGCGCGGGAGCACGGCGCCGACCAGCCGCCGCGCACGCCCACCGCCGAGGCACTGACCGCGCTGCCACCCGGGTGGACCGTGCTGCACGGCCTGCACCAGCCGGACCGACGACGACGGGTCATCGACCACCTGGTGATCGGTCCGGGCGGCGTCTTCGTGGTCATCGAACCGCCGTGGACGGGCCTGGTGGACGTCCGCGGCGGGGTGCTCCGGCACAACGGCCGCCGACGCGACCGGATGGTGCGTGCGGCCGCGGCCGCCGGCGCTGCGGTCGCACGCCTGCTCCCCGGCGTCGGCACCAAGCTCGTCCGACCGGTGCTGTGCGTCGACTCGACGCCCCCGCTGTCCGGCGTGAGCGGCGGCGTGGTGCTCTGCTCGCCCGACAACGTCGTCGAGCTGCTCACCACCAGGTCGGCGGTGCTCGCCGACGGCACCGCACGTCAGGCGTCCACCCAGCTGCTGCGCGCGCTGGTCCCGGTCGGCGCCGCACGCCAGCTGCAACCGCGTCGCGCGAGCCGGATCGGCCGCTGGGTCCGGGCGACCCGGGACGTGGCCGTCGTCGTGGGTGCGCTGGCACTCGTGGCGCTCTTCGTCCTGCACTTCGACACGGTCCGGCGCTACGTCGACCAGACGCTCTCCTCCGACAGCAAGGAGCTCGGCTCGCCGGTCACGGTGGACGAGGCCGACGAGGGCGTGCGGGTGACCGTGACGGCCCGGCGGGTCAGCGACGTGCGGGCCCGGACGGCCCAGGGGCAAGGTCGGCACGTCCGGCTGCTCGGGGTGCAGCTGGCCCTGCACAACCGCGCCGCCACCATCCTCCGGCTGGACCCCGAGGAGGCCGTGGTGCTGCGTCCGGTGCTCGGCAAGTCCTATCCGGTCGAGCCGGCCAGCACGCCGATCCGGGAGGGCCGGCTGCTGGACTCGCCGCTGCGCCTCGGCGCCGGCAGCACGACGCAGGGCTGGGTCGTGTTCGAGGTGCCTGTCGACGCGGCCTTCGACCAGGTCTCGGTGCGCTTCGGCGAGAGCGCCGGGAGTGTGGCCCGTTGGGACGTGAGCATGGAGCGGCCGGGCGACGCCAGCAGCGCCGCGCTGGTCCGACGAGCGGCTAGCCTGCAACGGTGATCCTCATCGACCCTCCGTTGGTGGAGTGGCGGGGCCGGTCCTGGTCGCACCTGGCCTCCGACGCCTCGCTGGCGGAGCTGCACGACTTCGCCCGCCAGCTGGGGGTGCCGGAGCGCGGCTTCGACGGTGACCACTACGACCTGCCGGCCGAGTACTACGACGACGCGCTCGCTGCCGGCGCGCAACCGGTCCGCAGCCGCGAGCTGGTACGACGGATCACCGCTGCCGGGCTGCGCCGCCGCAAGTCACCCGGCCAGCGAGCGCGACGGCTCACCCCTCCGGCCGGCTGAGCTCGCGCATCTCCCGGGACAGGTTCGCACGGGCCCGCGGCTCCCACGTCGCGTGACCGAGCTCGGTGTGGAACAGCCGGGGACGGCCGAGGAGCTGCTCCAGTACCGCGAGGCGGCCGGCGCGGAACTCGGCCTCGGGCAACCACTGGTAGTCCCGACGCACGCCGGCGACGTACTCGTCGTACCGCTCCCGGGGCGCGGCAAGGATCGCGAGGTCCGCGTCACAGAGCACCGCACCGCGCGCGTCCCCCGGCTGCGGGGCGTGGGTGGCGGTCAGCCGCACCAGCCGGGCCACCTCGGCCGCGTCGACCCCCGGGACCGGCTCCGGCTGGGTCAGCGCAGCCTCCGCCAGCCGGGCGGACCGCTCCTCGTGGTCGCCGAGGCTGTCGTAGACGGCGTCATGGAACCACGCTGCCAGGGACAGCTCCCGGTCATCGCCCTCACCCAGCTCGTCGATCCGGGCGAGCACCTCGGCGAGGTGCTGGACGTCGTGGTAGCCGCGACCGGCGCGGTAGGCGGCGAGCAACCGGTCGCGCAGGTCCGGTCGCTCCGGCAACAGCCAGGGTGGCGCAGGCTCGAGCGGCACCACCTCACGCTAACCCGGCGCGGTGTCGCCGGGATCACAGCCAGCGCGGCAGGATCCGTGGTCCGGACCGGATGGTCCGGGCCGATGATGGTGTTTCACCTGTCGAGAGCCCACCACCGAAGGGAAGCCAGCATGCCGACCGGATTCCAGGACGGCCCGGGTCCGGGTGCCGTGGAGCGCGCCGGAGTCGGCGCCGCACCGGCGCCGCGCCGCGCCCGGCACCTGCTCGACCTCGACAACCCCCGCCCGACGTCGCGCAGGCAGGGGATGAGCCTGACCAGCGTGCAACGGTGGGTGGCCTCCTCGCTCGCGGTCACCACGATCTGGCACCTGGCGCTCGGTCTGGTGCTCGCCGCCTGGTACATCGAGGAGTCCCGGACCGTCGACCGGGTCGGCCTGCTGGTGATCGCCGGCCTCTTCGGCATCGTCGGGATGGCCGTCGGCCTGCTCATCCACCGCCGCTCCCTCCTCTCTCCCTGGCTGCTCGTCGGCGTCCTTCCCGGGCTGGCCGGGGCGCTCTGGCTGTTCTGACCGGGCCCGCCTGCCCTTGCCTGCTGCGCGGACGCGGAGGATGGTGGAGGGAGCATCTCCGACGAAGGGGGCTCCCGATGAGCGACGCAGCCGTGATGACCTGGTTCCTCATCACCACGGTCGGCTTCTCCATCCTCATGGTGGTCGGCATGTACACCGCCTCGCACACCTACGTGAAGCACGCCCACGACCCGTATCCCGGCGACGAGCGGCACCGGCACGCCTGACACCATCCCGGGGTGATGGACACCGAGGAGTTCGACAGGTTCGCCGCGGGGCTCGACTACCCCATGTTCGTGGTCACCACGACCGACGGATCCGAGCGCTCCGGCTGCCTCGTCGGGTTCACCACTCAGGCCAGCATCGACCCGCCCCGGATGCTGGTCTGCCTCTCCCGGGCGAACCACACCTTCGGCGTCGCCGAACGCGCCGAGCTGCTGGCCGTGCACGTCGTCGAGGAGGACCAGCACGAGCTGACCGAGCTCTTCGGCGGCAGCACCGGTGACGAGGTGGACAAGTTCGACCGGTGCAGCTGGCACGCCGGCCCCGGCGGCGTACCGCTGCTGGACGACTGTCCGCAGTACGTCGTAGGCCGGGTGCTCGAGCGGCTGCCCTTCGGCGACCACACCGGCTACCTGCTCGACCCTGTCGAGGTCGGCAGATGTGCGCCGTCTCCGGCCGACCCGATCACCCTCGGGCAGGTCGGGGACGTGAGCCCCGGCCACGAGGCGTAGCAGCAACCGGGCGTGGGTACGGGCGCGGGCATGACCACTCGGGCCACGACCGACCAGCCGCTCGGGAACGAGGAGCTGCACCGCATCGACGCCTGGTGGCGGGCGGCCAACTATCTGTCCGTGGGGCAGATCTACCTGATGGGCAACCCGCTCCTGCGTGAGCCGATCAAGCCGGAGCACGTCAAGCCGCGGTTGCTCGGCCACTGGGGCACCACCCCGGGCCTGAACTTCGTCTACGCCCACCTCAACCGGGCGATCATGGCGCGCGACCTCGACATGATGTACGTCATCGGGCCCGGCCACGGTGGCCCCGGACTGGTGGCGAGTGCCTGGCTGGAGGGCACCTACTCGGAGGTCTACTCCGACATCACCCGCGATGCCGAGGGGATGGAGCGGCTGTTCCGGCAGTTCTCCTTTCCGGGCGGCATTCCGAGCCACGTGGCGCCGGAGACACCGGGGTCGATCCACGAGGGTGGCGAGCTGGGCTACGCGCTGTCGCACGCCTACGGCGCGGCGTTCGACAACCCCGACCTGGTGGTCGCTGCCGTGGTGGGTGACGGGGAGGCCGAGACCGGTCCGCTCGCGACCAGCTGGCACTCGAACAAGTTCGTCGATCCCCGCCGCGACGGCGCCGTCCTGCCGATCCTGCACCTCAACGGCTACAAGATCGCCAACCCGACCATCCTCGCCCGGATCCCGCACGACGAGCTCGAGGCGCTGATGCGCGGCTACGGCCACGAGCCGCACTTCGTCGAAGGTGATGACCCCGAGACGATGCACCAGCTGCTCGCCGCGACCCTCGACCGCTGCCTCGAGGAGATCGCGGACATCCAGCGCCGGGCGCGCTCCGGCGGGGGCCGCTCCGGCGACGACCGGCCGCGCTGGCCGATGATCGTGCTGCGCTCCCCGAAGGGCTGGTCCGGTCCGGAGGAGGTGGACGGCCTCAAGGTCGAGGGGTTCTGGCGTTCCCACCAGGTGCCGTTCGCCGATGCCCGCAACGACGAGTCGCACCGGCGAGTGCTCGAGGAGTGGCTGCGCAGCTACCGGCCCGAGGAGCTCTTCGGCGAGGACGGTGCACCGGTGCCGGAGATCGCCGACCTGCACCCCACCGGGGAACGGCGGATGAGCGACAACCCGCACGCGAACGGCGGCCTGCTCCTCGAGGACCTGCGACTGCCGGACTTCCGCGACTACGGAGTCGAGGTGCAGCACCCCGGCACCGGCGCGGTCGAGGCCACCCGGGTCCTGGGTGCCTGGCTGCGCGACGTGATGACGCAGAACATGACCAATTTCCGGCTGGTGGCTCCCGACGAGAACAACTCCAACCGGTTGCAGGACGTCCTCGACGCCACCGACCGAACCTGGCAGCTCGCCACGGAGCCGTACGACGTCCACCTGGCGCCCGACGGCCGGGTGATGGAGATCCTGTCCGAGCACACCTGTGAGGGCTGGCTCGAGGGTTACCTGCTCACCGGGCGGCACGGCCTCTTCTCGTGCTACGAGGCGTTCATCCACGTCGTGGACTCGATGTTCAACCAGCACGCCAAGTGGCTGGAGAGCACCGACGACATCTCGTGGCGGCGGCCGGTCGCCAGCCTGAACTACCTGCTCACCTCGCACGTGTGGCGGCAGGACCACAACGGCTTCTCCCACCAGGACCCTGGCTTCATCGACCTGGCGATGAACAAGAAGGCCAGCGTCGTGCGGGTCTACCTGCCGCCGGACGCCAACTGCCTGTTGTCGGTGGCCGACCACTGCCTGCGTAGCCGCCAGTACGTCAACGTGGTCGTCGCCGGGAAGCAGCCGGCGCTGCAGTACCTGTCGATGGAGGACGCGGTCGCGCACTGCACGAAGGGCATCGGCATCTGGCCGTGGGCGAGCACCGACGCGGGGGAGGAGCCGGACGTCGTGATGGCGTGCGCCGGTGACGTGCCGACGATGGAGGCACTGGCGGCGGTCGACCTGCTCCGCGGGTTCTTCCCCGACCTGAGGATCCGGTTCGTCAACGTCGTGGACCTGATGCGGCTGCAGGACGACCGCGAGCACCCGCACGGACTCTCCGACGCCGACTTCGACGCCCTGTTCACGCGTGACAAGCCGGTGATCTTCAACTACCACGGCTATCCGTGGCTGATCCACCGGCTGACCTACCGTCGTACCAACCACGACAACTTCCACGTGCGCGGCTACATCGAGGAAGGCACCACCACCACGCCGTTCGACATGACGGTGGTCAACCAGATCGACCGCTACGACCTGGCCATGGACGTGATCGACCGGGTGTCGACCCTCCGCGACGTGTCGGCGCACGCACGCGAGTGGCTCAAGAACAAGCTCATCGAGCACGAGCACTACACCCGCACGCACGGGGAGGACCTGCCCGAGGTCCGCGACTGGGAGTGGTCGGCGGCGCCCGGCGGCCCTACGGTGGTCACACCGGACCAGCCGCGGACCGCCCCGGAGGGCTGAGGATGACCGAACGATCCACCACAGGTGGCCCCTCCCTCGATCCTGTCCTCGTCGTCAACGCCGGTTCCTCGTCGCTCAAGCTCGCCGTGCTGGAGGGCGACGACGAGCTGCGCGGTGCGACCGTGGAGCGCTGGGAGGGCGCCGGCCACGTCGAGCCGATCGAGCGCTTCCTCGACGAGTGCCGCGAGCAGGGGCTGCCGATCCGTGCGGTGGGGCACCGGGTGGTGCACGGGGGTCCGCAGCACTCCGAACCGGTGATCCTCGACGAGAAGGTGGTCGCGTACCTCGAGTCGATCACCGACCTGGCGCCGTTGCACCAGCCCCGCGCGGTGGCGGGCATCCGGGAGGTCGGTCAGGCGCTGCCCGACGTACCCGCCGTGGCCGCCTTCGACACCGCCTTCCACGCCACGCTGCCCCCGGACGCGCACACCTATGCGCTCCCGAGGGAGTGGAACGAGCGCTGGCAGCTGCGACGCTACGGCTTCCACGGGCTCTCGCACGCCTGGGCAGTGCGACGGGCCGGCGAGCTGCTCGACGTGGATCCCCGGTCGGTGCGGATGGTCAGCTGCCACCTCGGCGCCGGTGCGTCGCTGGCTGCCGTGCGCGACGGGATGTCGGTCGACACCACGATGGGCTTCACGCCCCTCGCAGGGCTGGTGATGGCGACCCGCTCCGGATCGCTCGACCCGGGCCTGATGACCTGGCTGATGGAGCACGGCGACGTGGACTCCCAGACGCTCTCCGCCGTGCTCGAGCACCAGTCCGGGCTGAGGGGGCTCAGCGGCACGTCCGGTGACCTGCGCGAGGTCCTCGCTGGTCGCGAGCGGGGAGACGAGGACTGTGTCCTGGCGTTCGACGTCTTCGTGCACACGCTGGTCCGCGAGGTCGGGGCGATGGCCGCAAGCGCCGGCGGGATCGACGTGCTGGTCTTCACCGGCGGCATCGGTGAGCACGCGCCGCTCGTCCGTGCCGAGACGGCCGCCCGGCTCGGCCATCTCGGGGTGGCGCTCGACCCGGGCGCGAACGACCGCGCTCGCGAGGATGCCGTCATCACCGGCAAGGGCGCGCGGGTGCAGGCGCTCGTCGTCTCCGCGGCGGAGGAGCAGGAGGTCGCCCGGTTGACCCGGCAGGCGCTGGCCTGAACCGCAAGCAGAGCCGGTTGGTGACGTGGTCACGTGTGATCGCGCCGCCGCCGGGTACCTGCCGCGCATGACCGAGTCTGATGCCGTGACCGAGCTGGAGCTGCCGACCGAGGGCGACGTGGTGGACCTGATCCTCGCCGACCACCGGAAGTTCGAGGAGCTGTTGCGGGCGCTGCGGGACAGCAGCTCGGACCGGGATGCTGTCCGCCAGGCGTTCTCCACGCTCCACGTCGCGCACGCCGAGGCCGAGGAGCACAAGGTCTACCCGACCTTGCGCAAGAAGGACGCGATCTCCGAGCACGAGGAGGAGCACGGCGAGCACGAGCACGCCGAGGGCCACCAGGCGCTCCTCAACGTGCTGCAGGCGCAGAACACGGACAACGAGAAGTTCGACGAGCTCGTCGAGGAGCTCGCGAAGGTGGTCAACCACCACATGAGCGAGGAGGAGCTGACCATCCTCAACCCGGCTCGCGAGGAGATCTCCGACGAGGTGCGCCAGCAGCTGGGCAGCGACTTCTGCGCGGCGCGCAACCAGCTGATCGAGGACGACTGCGGTCGCTACGAGAAGGTCGCCGAGCTCGTCGACCAGGCGCAGAAGCAGGGTCTGCTCGAGGAGTGAGACCGCCCGCCGGGTGACCGAGCCGTCGGTTCCGCCGCGACGCTGAGTCCCGCAGAACGCCGAAACAGGTGCATCCGGACACCAGCTGCCCCTAGCCTGCCCTTGAGGTGTGTCGACTCCGGGAGGTCAGGTGGGACGTTTTCCTGCACGCCCGGGCAAGACACGTGACCGGCGGTCCCGGCGCGACGGGGTCTACCGCGGTCAGGGCCAGGACCTCGACGCCAC
>DASSOK010000129.1:0-15196 GCA_035700665.1 Marmoricola sp. | reverse complement strand
CTCGCGCAGGTTCTGCACCTGGGCGTCGACGTCCTCGTCGCTGACCTCGATGTCGTCGACGGTCACCTCGAGACCCTCGTAGTCGGGCAGGTCGACCTCGGGGCGGAGGTCCACCGCGGCGGTGACCTCGAGGGTGGCGTTGTCCTCGAGCTTGGTGATGTCGATCTCCGGCTGCGCGAGCGGCTCCAGCTCGTTGGACTGGAGCGCCTCGACGTACAGCTTCGGCAGGGCGGCGTTGATCGCCTCGTTGAGCACCGCCTCGCGCCCGACCTGGCGGTCGATCACCAGCGGGGGCACCTTGCCCCGACGGAAACCCGGGACGTTGATCTGCTGGGCGATGGTCTTGTAGGCCTTGTCGAGGCTCGGCTTGAGCTCCTCGAAGGGCACCTCGACCGTCAGCTTGGCCCGGGTGGGGCCCAAGGTCTCGACGGCGCTCTTCAATGCATGTCTCCTCGCTGGGGAAGCCGCTCGCACGGCGTGTCCCAGCCTAGGGGCACCACCCAGCACGCACCTAACCGAGCGACGCCGCCAGACCCCGCCCGTCGCGACCGACGCGACGCAGCAGCGCCACGGCGAGGCAACGGCCCGAGAGTTCACGGCACGGGTCCGCCGGTTGGTCGGGGCGACAGGACTCGAACCTGCGATCTCCTGCTCCCAAAGCAGGCGCGCTAGCCACTACGCTACGCCCCGGGTTCCTCGACCGACCTCGTGGCGAGCACGGTCGAGGATGGAGTCTAGAGGACACCGGTCGGGCTGCCCGAATCGAGCCGCTTTCCCGCCACACCTGCACCTGTGGCACCATGGTCGACGCCATCGCCGTACGGCAGTCACCAGGCGGCGTCACGCGCGGCGGCACCGGGGATGTAGCTCAATGGTAGAGCCCCAGTCTTCCAAACTGGCTACGCGGGTTCGATTCCCGTCATCCCCTCCAGCACATCCCCGGGCTCAGCGCCACCGGCGGTGCACGAGCACCACGGCGCCGTCGTCGCCGTGCGTGGCCAGGTCGTCGATCAGCCGCCTGGCGCCGTTCTCGAACCCCTTGGTGAAGAGCAGCTGACTGCGGCCGGCGAGCTTGTCGATCCCGCTGGACAGGTCCCGGTCGGTGGTCTCCACGAGGCCGTCGGTGTAGAGGACGAGCGCGTCATCGGCGTCGAGCCGGCCCCTCACCACCTCGAACTGCACGTCGGGCATCAGGCCCAGCACGGCGCCGTCGCACTCGAGCACCGACCACTCGCCCGAGCCGGCGTGCAGCCAGACCGGCGGGGGGTGCCCCGCGCTCCGGATCTCGAAGTCGCCGGTGGTCAGGTGCAGGCTCAGGTGCACGGCGCTGGCGAAGCCCTCGCCCCATTCCTGCTTGAGCAGGTACTTGTTGGCCTCCGGCAGGAACCGCTCGGGTGGCAACGCGGACGCGAGCCCACCGAAGGCGCCGGAGAGCAGCAGCGCCCGGGTGCCGGCTTCGACGCCCTTGCCCGAGACGTCGACGACCATCACCTCCAGCCTCGCACCGTCGTCGCAGAGGCTGGCCCCGACGAAGTCACCGGCGAACCGGGTGCCGCCGGCCGTCTTCATGGCCGAGGTGATGTCCCACTCCGGAGGGAGTGCCGGGATGCGGCCCTGGTGCTGGATCCGGTCGCGGAGGTCCACCAGCATCGACTCGCCACGGGGACCGGAGACGCCGAGCGTGTTGCGACGGAAGGAGGTCAGCATGATGACCAGGGCGATGACGAAGACCGTCACCACCCTCATCACGCTCCGCTCGTTGACGGTCTCCTGGGTGGCGACGAGCACGATCACCCCGCACAGGCAGAAGACGACGAACCAGGGCAGGGACCGCGGCCACAGCCAGAGGCTGCCGAGGAACATGGGCAGCAGGAGCGCGGTCTGCGGCACGAGGTCAGGGTCGGCGAGCCCGACCGCGGTCAGCCCGATCGCGAGCGCGCTGAGCGCGATCAGTGCGGGTCGGTCCGAGAAGACGACCTGGCGTCGGACCCTCAGTATCAGGGTCGACAACGTGGACGCCGGTGTGCCCAGCGCGCGGTGCAGGTCAGCCACGCCGGTCAGCCTAGGGCCCGGGACCGGAAAGCGGGCTGACAACGTGGGCACCAGAAGAGATTGCGTCCCACCAGGGTGTCACTGCGGACCCTGGCCCCGCAGACGTGGCACTCCTGTCCGTGGCGGCGGTAGACGTAGACCTCCCCACCGTGGTCGTCCACCCGGGGGTGGCGGCCCATCGCCTGCGGAGTGTGCTCGGGCCGGACCGTGTCGATGCGCCCGACGCGCACTCCCTCGGCCATCAGCGCGACGAGGTCGTCCCAGATGGCGTCGAACTGGCTCCGGCGCAGGCTGCTCCCCGGACGCAGCGGATGCATCCGGGCGCGGAAGAGCACCTCTGCGCGGTAGACGTTCCCGACACCGGCGACCACGGCCTGGTCCATCAGCAGGTCACCGATCGGGCGGTGGCTCCGACGGATCCGCTGCCAGGCCTGGTCCGGGTCGGCATCCGCACGCAGCGGGTCAGGACCGAGCCCGGCGATCACCTCGGCTCGCTTCTCCGGCCCGACCAGATCACATCGGGTGGCGCCGCGCAGGTCTGCGTACGACGTCGTCCCGTCCTCCAGCGGTGCGGAGACGAGCCGAAGGCGGACCACGCCGACAGGCTCCGGCAGCCGCTCGGCGCGCGCGTCGAAGGTCCCGATGTCGAACCTGCCGATCAGCCCGAGGTGGACGTGGATGAATCTCTCGCCGCTGAACTCCACGAACAGGTGCTTGCCCGCCGACTGCGCGCCGACGAGACGGTGGCCGTCCAGCAGCGCCGCGTCCGCGGCGAAGCGGCCTTGGGGGCTGGAGACGCGGGTCGGCCGGCCGGCGAACGCCTCGGTCAGGTCGCGGGCCAGCCGGAAGAGGGTGTGGCCCTCAGGCATCCGCGTCCGGCAGCGGCGGCAGTTCGCCGGTGCGCTCGTAGCTGGTCAGCATGCCGATGCGCCGGACGTGCCGTTCCTCGCCGGTGAACCCGGTCTCGAGGAACAGCTCGATGAAGCGGGTCATCTCCGCCACGGAGTGCATCCTGCCCCCGACGGAGATCACGTTCGCGTCGTTGTGCTCGCGCGCCAGGACGGCCGTCTCCTCGCTCCACACGAGAGCCGCGCGGACACCGTCGACCTTGTTCGCGGCGATCTGCTCGCCGTTGCCGGACCCGCCGATCACGATGCCCAGGCTCCCCGGCTCCGCGGCGACACCCTCGGCCGCCCGGAGACAGAAGACCGGGTAGTCGTCCTGGGCGTCGTACTCGAACGGGCCGTGGTCGACGGGCTCGTGGCCGTTGTCCCGCAGCCAGGCCAGCAGGTGGTCCTTCAGCTCCAGGCCGGCATGGTCACAACCGAGGTGCACGCGCATGCGGGAAGTGTTCCAGAACCGGCGCCCGGCTGCGGCGCCGGTGTGCGAGCCGGCCCACGGGGTACGGCGTTGGCTGACCCCCTGGAGGTGACCAGTTCCCGTGACCGACGTCCTGACCATCAACGACCCGCGCGACGGCAGCCCGGTCGGCGAGCTCGAGTGTGCCACCGACCACGACGTGGCCGCCGTCGTCGACCGGGCCCGCAAGACCGCCCGCGAGTGGGCCCGCACCGATCCGGCCGAGCGCGGTGCCCTCCTCGCCGCTGCGGCCGCACGAGTCCGTGCGCACGCCGACGGGCTGACCGAACTCACCAGCCGCGAGATGGGCAAGCCTGAAGACGACGCCCGAGGCGGTGTGGAGGCCGGCATCGGGACCCTCGAGCAGTACGCCCAGCTGGGTCCGGTGCATCGGGGACAGTCGCTGCTCGGCGGCTGGGGCGCGACCGACCTGATGGTCCCGGAGCCGCGCGGCGTGGTCGCGGCGATCACCCCGTGGAACGACCCCGTCGCCGTCCCCTGCGGCATCCTCGGCGCGGCACTCGTGACGGGGAACACGGTCGTCTTCAAGCCGTCGGAGCGCACGCCGCACACCGGTCTCGAGCTGGCCCGACTGCTCCAGGATGAGCTGCCCGATGGCGTGCTGCAGGTCGTCGTGGGCGACGGCAGGACCGGTGAGCAGCTCGCGGGTGCCGACGTCGACGTGGTGGCCCACGTCGGCTCTACCCGTGCCGGCCGCTCCATCGCCCTGGCGACCGCCCGCACCGGCGCGAAGGCGATCCTGGAGAACGGCGGCAACGACCCGCTCATCGTGGACGCCGGCGTGGATTCAAGGTGGGCGGCGGGGCAGGCGGCCACCGGGTCCTTCGCCAACGCGGGACAGATCTGCACCTCGGTCGAGCGGATCTATGTCGTCGCGGAACTCGCCGAGGAGTTCCTGCAGGCGCTCGTCGAGCGCGCCGGCGAGCAGGAGATCGGGCCGCTCGTGGACGAGCGGATGCGCCGCGAGGTGCACCAGCAGGTCGAGGACGCGCTCGACCTCGGCGCGCAGCTGCTGGCCGGCGGCACCGTGCCGGACGGCCCCGGGAGCCACTACCCGTGCACCGTGCTGTCCGGGTGCGACAGCCGCATGCGCATCATGTCCGAGGAAACGTTCGGCCCGACGGCACCGGTCCAGGTGGTCGGGTCCTTCGGGGAGGCCCTCGAGCACGCCGCGAGCGGCGACTACGGGCTTGCGGCCACGGTGCTCACCGGCTCGATGGCGCACGCCCAGCAGGCGTGGCGGGAGCTGCCCGTCGGCACGGTCAAGGTGAACGCCGTCTTCGGCGGTGCGCCGGGTGGCGCGGCCCAGCCGCGTGGGTTGAGCGGTCAGGGCTTCGGCTACGGCCCCGAGCTGCTCGACGAGATGACGACCACGAAGGTCGTCCACCTCGGCCTGCCCGGTTGAGCAGAGGCCGCGAAGGAAACCCGCTTGCCGGGTGCTGACCTGACCGGTTGGCTGGGCACATGACGCAGCCCCGGATCACCGTCGATCGCGCGAAGGACGTCGAGCGCTACCTGGCCACGGACCACGTGGCCTGGTTCTCCGAGATCCCGTCCGCCCCGGCGGAGGTCCAGCTGCTCGGCGTGCCCGAGGACCAGCGCTTCGCCGCAGACTCTCCGGACGGCGCATCCGACACCTACGCGGGCATCTACGGGGTCTACCCGCTCACGCTGTGCGTCCCCGGCGGCACGGAGGCGCGCCGGGTCCCGTGTGCGGGCCTGACCTGGGTGGGGGTGCACCCGGACCAACGGCGGCGCGGTGTGCTCACCGCGATGATGCGTGACCACTTCGAGCGGGTCCGCGAGACCGATGGCACCCACGTCTCGGCCCTGCACGCCAGCGAGCCGGCCATCTACGGCCGCTTCGGCTACGGACTCGCCTCGCTGGAGCTCGAGGTGACCCTCGGCCGCGGCACGACCCTGCGGGCGCCGTACCTGGACGACGCGGCGGCGTCGTTGACCACGCACCTGGTCGCGATCACCGGCTCGGACGTGCCCAAGCGCATGCGCGAGTCCCACCTGGCTGCCGCGGAGACCGGTGCGGTCATCGGGTCGGTGGGCTACTACGAGCGCATCTGCTACCAGCTGCCCGAGGAGCTGCGCGGCAAGGAGAACTGGCGGATGCTGTTCGCGCGGCGGGACGGGGAGGACGCGGGCTGGGCCATGTTCCAGCGGTCGCACAAGTGGGACAACGGTCGCCCGGGCGGGGAGCTGCAGGTGTGGGCGGTGGTCGGAGACCCCGCGGCCCGGCTGGCGCTGCTGCGGCGCCTGGTCGACTTCGATCTCATGGGCACCGCGAAGATCGGCACGGTGGCGCAGGACGACCCGTTGCTGCACTGGGTGGGCGGCCCACGGGCCACGGCGGATGTGAAGACCTACGACAGCCTCTGGGTCCGCCTGGTCGACCTGCCCGAGGCCCTGCAGGCGCGGGCGTGGTCGGCGCCCTGCGACGTCGTGGTCGACGTGGCCGACGAGCACGCGCCCTGGAACCAGGGCCGCTGGCGCATCCACGCCGGCCCGGACGGTTCGGCGGAGGTCACCCGGACCGACACGCCTGCCGACCTGCGTGTGCAGGTGGAGGCGCTCGGCGGCGCGTACGTGGGCGGTGGCAACCTGCTGACCCTGCAGCGAGCAGGGCTCGTGGAGGAGGCGCGACCCGGTGCGGCGACCGAGCTGTGGCGTGCACTCCGCACCGACGTCCCGCCGACCGCAGCCGTCGGTTTCTGATCATGCGCGGTGCACCGCCGGGCGTCGGCCGGACGATCCTGTCGCTCGTGTTCCTGTACGAGCTGCTGGTCAACGCGCTGGCGCTGCTGCCCGGAGTCCAGCGACTCGTGCGCGCCGCTGCGCCGCCCGGCCCTCCGGTCGTCCACCACTCCTGAGGCAGCGCGCGTACTAGTCTTCGCCCGTGCGAATCCGGGTGCTGTGCGTTGGCCTGCTGCTCATGACCGGCGCGCTGAGCGCGTGCGACTCTACGACAACCTCACGAAGCTCCCGTTGGCGCAGCTGCGGTACGACGCCGAGGACTTCAGCATGGTGCACCCGTTCGGGGTCCCGAAGGGGTCCGTGGCGCTGAGCCCACCGGTGGTCGAGTACGTCCAGCTGAGGGGCACCTTCACGCGTCCGGTGGCCGCGCGCACCCAGCAGTCGTTCATCCGCCGCGAGGGGCGCTGGCTGCTCGCCGCCGAACGCCTCGTCGAGGACCGGGTCTCCTTGCGGGCGACCGACTTCCGGCCATGGTTCGGCCCAGCGATCGACGTCGCCGTGGATGGTGGCGTCGTGGTGGTCACCCGCAAGGACGCCCGCCACGGTGCCGACGAGCTCCTGGCCCAGGCCGACGAGGGACTGGCCGCGGTGGCGGCGATCCTGGGCCGGCCCGAGGACCGGCACATCCTCGTCGACGCGACGAGCACCGGCGTGCCGGCCGAGTTCGGACCCATCGACCGCGAGCAGGCTGCCGCGGTCGCCTTCCCGGTGGGGGGAGGAACCGACCCGGACTACGTGCACGACTCGCAGGTGGGGGCCGTGGTCAAGATCAACCCGCGCCGGGTCCCCCAGATCCTCGATGACCCGACCGTGCTGCGCCACGAGCTGGTGCACACGCAGCTGCGTCGCTACGGCGGCACCGTCCCGAAGTGGCTGGCAGAGGGAGTCGCCGAGCTGGTCGCCTACCGCAGCCAGGGCATCACTGGACTGCGGCTCCGGGACGAGGCGATGGCGGCTCTCCGCAGGGAGCTGCCCCGGCCGACACTCCCCTCCCCGGCCAACTTCGACTTCGAGACCAACGCCGCCTACCTCAGCGCCTTCGGGGCTGTCGGCTGGATCGCCGACACCTACGGGATGCCGCGCGTGCTGGAGCTGTTCGAGGCCTACCGAAGGGGCTCCCACCCGGACCAGCGGCGCTACGCGACCGATCGCGATGTGCTGGCCGACGTGGTGGGTCTCACCCCGCGCGAGCTGGCCCAGCATGCCCGCGACGCCCTGAGCGGTGCTGCCTGCCGCCGTTCGCGCCGCGCCCGATCAGCCGCCGTGCTGGTCGAAGAAGGACGCGATCTGCCGGGTCAGCGGTTCGGCCGCGTCGAACGCCTGGGGATGGCGCCAGAAGCCGTGCACCTGGCCGAGGTATCGGGTGGCGACCACCTCGACGCCGAGCTCGGCGAGCCGACGCGCCAGCTCCTCCCCCTCGTCCCGGAGTGGGTCGTGCTCGGCGGTGACGACCAGCGTCGGCGGCAGCGTGCCGAGACGGTCACTGCGCAGCGGTGCGACGTCGGGATGGTCCAGGTCGGCCGGCGTGGCGGCGTACTGCTGCCAGTACCAGGCGGCCTCGGCCGGCACGAAACCATCGGCCGCTGACGTGTAGGAGTCGAACGATGCGGTGGGGTCGAGGAACGGGTAGGTCAGCGCGACCGCCGCGAAGGTGTCCGGGTTGCGCAGCGCCGCCACCAGGGCGAGGTTTCCTCCCGCGCTGTCGCCGTGGACGAACACCGGCCCGCCCAGGTCGTACGACGCCCGGCACCGGTCCAGCCACCGCAGGACCGTGTCCACGTCGTCCGGCGCCGCGGGGAACCGGTGCTCGGGCGGTCGGCGGTAGTCGACGCTGACCACCGCGCTGCCGGCCCGGTTGGCCAGGCGGCGAGCGACGGCGTCGTGCACGTCGACGTCGTGGAAGACGAAGCCGCCCCCGTGGAGGTGGAGGATCAACCCCGCGGTACCTCCGGGCCGGTACAGGCGTACGGGCACCCCGTCCGCATCGAGGTCCTCCACCCGGTCGACGTGTTCACGCGGCTCCTCGGCGGCCACGGCGCGGGCTTCGTCACGGGCCCGCTGGATGTCGTAGCCGGGGGCGTGCACGGGCCGCTCGTCGGCCTCCCTCTCGATGGCGGCCCGGGCCTGGGGGTAGAGCGCCATCAGCGGGCCAACAGGGCGTCGAGCGCGACCGCCACCGCAGCGGCGACCCGGAAGTCGACCCGCTGGTCGGGCACCGTCACGTCGTAGCGGTCACCGATGGAGAACCGACGCTGGCTGGTGAGCAGCACGTTGCCCTGCCCGTCGTGGAAGTCGAAGTGCACCGGCAGGAAGGAGATGTCGGTGAACCGCCGCAGCAGCGCCACGGCCAGGTTGCGCTCCTGGCCGGTGCCGGTGAACCCGGGGCCCTCGACGTGGAAGGTGGAGCGCAGCAGGCTGGCGCCGAAGTCCTTGCGAAAGAAGCCGATCTGCTGTCCGGACTCGTCAGTGACGTCGTAGCCGGCGCCCAGGTCGAGACGCTGACGCGCCTTGAACCCGAACACCGGACGGGACCTCGACTCGTCGGTGAAGAACGTCACCTGCTCCCGGAAGGCCAGCCGCTTCTGCTCGGCGAAGGCAAGCAGGTCACGCTGGCCGCCGTCGGGACCGGTCGCGAACACCTGGTAGCGGTTGACCATCAGGGTGATCTTCTGCCGGACCTGGAAGGCAGGGACGTACATCTCGGCCGTCATGTGCGCAGCCTAGTCAGGCGCCGAGTCGCTCCAGCTCCTCGTCGACCAGGGCCGGGTCGAGCTTCGTGAAGACCGGCACCGGCTTGCTGACCGGCGTGCCGACGGTGACGGGGCGACGTTCCCAGCGGGTGGTGTCGGAGTAGTCACCCGTGATGATCGGATACCCACCACCGCCGTCGAGGTCCTCGACCTCGCGGATCTCCGGCATCGGCTGGATCTGGCCCGTCCCGCCGAGCACCTCGTCGACCTTGTTGGCCGAGAACGGCAGGAACGGCGACAGCACCCGGTTGAGGTCGGCGACACACTGCGCCGTCACGTGCAGCACGGTCGCGAGCCGGTCGCGCTGGTCCTCGCCCTTCAGCTTCCACGGCTCGTTGTCGGAGACGTACTTGTTGACCTCGGAGACACAGCGCATCGCCTCGCCGATCGCCTGCCGCATCCGGTTGCGGCCGATCAGGTCGCCGACGATGTCGAACGCCGAGGCCACCCGGTCGAGCAGCTCCTGGTCGGCGGGCTCGAGCTCGCCGGCGGGCGGGATCTCCCCGAAGCTCTTCGCGATCATGGTGGCGGTGCGGTTCACCAGGTTCCCCCACCCGGCGACGAGCTCGTCGTTGGTCCGCCGGACGAACTCGGCCCAGGTGAAGTCGGCGTCCTGGTTCTCCGGCCCGGCCGCGGCGACGAAGTAGCGGAACGCATCCGGCTGGTAGCGCTCGAGCAGGTCGCGGACGTAGATCACGACCTTCTTCGACGACGAGAACTTGCGTCCCTCCATGGTCAGGAACTCGCTGCTCACCACCTCGGTCGGCAGGTTGAGCTCGCCGTACTTCCCCGGGGATCCGCCCTTGGCACCCTGGCCGTTGTAGGCGAGCAGCTCGGCCGGCCAGATCTGCGCGTGGAAGGTGATGTTGTCCTTGCCCATGAAGTAGTAGGACAGCGCTTGCGGGTCGTTCCACCACTCTCGCCACCGGTCCGGGTCCCCCAGCCGGCGTGCCCACTCGATCGAGGCGGACAGGTAGCCGATGACCGCGTCGAACCAGACGTAGAACCGCTTCGTCGGGTTGTCCTCCCAGCCCTCCAGCGGCACCCGGATGCCCCAGTCGATGTCACGGGTCATCGACCGGGGGCGGATCTCCTTGAGGATGTTCTGGCTGAACCGGATCACGTTCGGACGCCAGAGCCCGGTCGCCTCGCGCCCGTCGAGCCACTCCCCCAGCGCGTCGGCGAGCGCCGGCAGGTCGAGGAAGAAGTGCTGTGTCTCGATGAACTCGGGCACCTCGCCGTTGATCCGGGAGTGCGGGTCCTCGAGGTCCTGCGGGTCCAGCTGGTTGCCGCAGTTGTCGCACTGGTCCCCGCGGGCGCCGTCGTAGCCGCAGATCGGGCAGGTGCCCTCGATGTAGCGGTCGGGCAGCGTCCGGCCGGTCGAGGGCGAGATGGCGCCGTAGGTGGTCTGCTCGATGAAGTAGCCGTTGTCGAGGACGCCGCGGAACAGCTCCTGCACGACCAGGTGGTGGTTGCGCGCGGTGGTGCGGGTGTAGAGGTCGTAGGAGCAGCCCAGCGACGTGAGGTCCTCGACGATGAGCCGGTGGTTGCGGTCGGCCAGCTCTTGCGGCGTCACACCGGCCTCGTCCGCGGCGATGAGGATGGGGGTGCCGTGCTCGTCGGACCCCGAGACCATGAGCACGTCGTGCCCGGCCATGCGCATGTATCGGCTGAACACGTCGGACGGCACGCCGAAACCGGCCACGTGGCCGATGTGGCGCGGGCCGTTGGCGTACGGCCAGGCGACGGCGGACAGCACATGGGTCATGGGTCGATCCTAGTGAGGCGCCGCCACCGGGTTTTCCGCGGTCGGCGAGCAGCTATCGGCGAGCGTCAGCTGAAGTCGAGCTCGCCGGTCCGGGTGCGCTTGAGCTCGAAGAAGTAGGGGAAGGACGCGACGGCCACGGCACCGTCCCACAGCCTTCCGGCGTCCTCGCCCCGCGGAATCCGGGTCAGCACCGGGCCGAAGAACGCCGCACCGTTGATGTGGATCGTGGGCGTGCCGACGTCGTCCCCGACGGCGTCCATGCCCTCGTGGTGGGACTGCTTCACCGCCTCGTCGTACGACGGGTCGTCCATCGCCTCGACGAGCTCCGGCTCGAGACCGACCTCCGCGAGGACGTCCTCGACCAGCTTCCGGTCCACCGGGTGCTTCTCGTGGTGGATGCGCTCGCCGAAGGCGTCGTACAGGGGCCGGAGCACCTGCTCGCCGTGTCGTTGGGCCGCAGCGACCAGGACCCGCACGGGGCCCCAGGCGGGCTCGAGCATCTTGCGGTAGTCCTCGGGGATGTCCCGGTCCTGGTTGAGGTAGCCCAGGCTCATGACGTGCCAGCGCACGGTGACGTCGCGGACCTGCTCCACCTCGAGGATCCACCGGGACGTGATCCAGGCGAACGGGCACATCGGGTCGAACCAGAAGTCCGCCACGTCGCGTTCGGCCCCGTTGCCCGCAGAGCCGTTCGAAGAGGTGGTCGAAGTGGTCGAAGTGGGGACATTTCGGCTCATGTCCCGACCGTACCCGTCGTCGGGTCAGGCGATGCGTCTCACCGGTCGACCGTCAACCACGCCGTCCGCTGGCCCGCGCGGACGAGCCGCGAGCCCTGGTAGACGACGGTGAACCGGTGCTTTCCGCTGGTGATCCACCGGCTGGTGAAGACGGTGCGGCCGTTCGTGCCGAGCTGGCGGGTGGCGGCATGGGTGCCATCGGTGAGAGTCACGTAACCCGTGACCGGTGACACGCCCTCGGCGACGACCCGCACGGCTACCTGCCGCGACGCCGGCGAGCCGAAGGCGAACCGCGGGTTGCTCCGGACGACGTGCGGGGTGGTGGGGTTCCAGCTCACCGGGTCGTAGCCCGGCTTGCTGTAGGTCACCGTCGCACTGATCCGGTCCCCGAGGTCGTCCACCGTGGGGCTGTAGTACAGCGAGCTGTGGGCGAAGGCCACGCCGTTGCGCCGCCACTGCACCTTCACGGCCGGGTCTGCCACGTTGACGCGTCCAGGATCGAGGCGCAGCGTCTCGCCGAGCAGCGGCGAGCCGTAGATCCGCGGCCGGGTCACCGCCTCGATCTTCTCCGGCCCCACCGGCTCGGTGAGGGCGGAGGTCACCGTGCGGGTGTCGTAACCGGGCCGGGTGGCGGTGACGGTGAAGCTGATCCGCTTGCCGAGGAGGTCAGGACCGAGCGCGAGCGTCGGCGTCGTGGCGCCCGCGATGGCCTGGCCGTCCGCGCTCCACTGGATGCTGCTGGCGCTCGGCGTCGGCGCGAACTGCGGGAGCTGCGCGGTCAGCGTGGCGGTCACCTTCGGGAAGCCCGACATCGTCGGCTGCTGGGTGACCTCGAGCGAACCGGGCACGACCGCTGCAGCCCGCGCGGAGGTGCGCACCGCGTCCAGGTAGCCGTAGCGGTGGGCGACCACGCGCACGGAGAGCTGTGCCCCCACGTCGCCGGGACGGGGCGTGAAGGTCGTGCTGGTGGCATCGGCGGCGTGCGCGATGGCGCGCCCGTTGCGCAGCCACTGGACCTCGACCCGGGCCGAGGGGGTCCAGGTGCCGGTGCTCGCCGTCAGCGGCACGCCGACCTGCGGCGACCCGACCACCGAGGGCAACGAGCGGTTCTGCACGCGCGCGTCGCGCAGGTGGATGAAGCCGTCGGGCCAGTTGCTGCCATCTCCCCTGCGGACCTCGGCCCAGTCGAAGTCACCGCCCCAGTGGTCCTCGGACACGATGATGCGGTCCCTGGAGATCACCCGCTCGACCACCTGCACGTGGTTGCGGTCCTTCCACCACGCGATCGAGCGGACCATCGGGGTCTGGTCCGTCTTGCTGGCCAGGGCGATTCCCCAGTTGCTGGCGTTGCCGCTGCCCTCCCACGGCCGGGTGTTCGGCAGGCCGGCGCGGACCATCCGGTACGACGCGTAGTTGGTGCAGTTGTGGCCCGAGTACATCCGCCACCACATCTGGGTGTAGTACCTGCTGTAGTTCGCGTTGCCGTAGCCCATGCTCGAGCACTGTGCGAAGCCCTTGCAGAGCACCCGGGTGTCCGCAGAGGCCGGAGCGACGGGAAGCACGAGGAAGGTCGCCGCGAGCGTTCCCAGCGTGGCGAGCAGGGTGGCGAGGGACAGTCCGGGGGCGCGGCGGCGCGAGCGGGTGGGCAGCACAGCCAGAACCGTAGGTGATCAAGGGCACCTCTGCTATCACTATTCACAATGTTTTCTTTGGCAACACGCCGAACTACATCGGTGTTTTTCTGTGAGAACGACTCGATTCTGCCGCTCCTCGCGCCGGTGGCATGATGCCCGCATGCCTGGAACCAACCTCACCCGCGATGAGGCGCAGACCCGCGCCCGGCTGTTGACCGTCGACTCCTACACCGTGGAGCTCGACGTCACGACCAGCGAGAAGACCTTCTCCTCCACCACCACGATCGCGTTCCGCTGCACCGAGCCGGGAGCGAGCACCTTCGCCGACCTGGTCGACGCCGAGGTGCACGACGTCACGCTGAACGGTCGGTCGCTGGACCCGTTCGAGGTCTACCGGGACAGCCGCATCCGGCTCGACGACCTGCAGGCGGAGAACGAGCTGGTGGTGCGCGCGGACTGCACCTTCTCCCACAGCGGCGAGGGCCTGCACCGGTTCGTGGACCCCGCGGACCAGCGCGTCTACCTCTACAGCCAGTTCGAGGTCCCCGACGCTCGCCGGGTGTTCACCACCTTCGAGCAGCCGGACCTCAAGAGCGTCTTCAACTTCCGGGTGGTCGCGCCCGATCACTGGAAGGTCGTCTCGAACGCGCCCACGCCGGAGCCCGAGCCGGTCGAGTCCGGGGACGGCACCAACGGCAAGGCGCTGTGGACGTTCCCGCCGACCAAGCGGATGTCGACCTACATCACCGCCATCGTGGCCGGCGAGTACCACGAGGTCCAGGACGTCTACGAGGGCAAGCACGGGAGCATCCCGCTCGGGCACTACTGCCGCCAGTCGCTGGTGGAGTTCCTCGACCGCGACGAGATCGTCAAGCTCACCAAGCAGGGTTTCGAATTCTTCGAGGACGCCTTCGACTTTCCCTACCCGTTCGAGAAGTACGACCAACTCTACGTGCCCGAGTACAACATGGGCGCGATGGAGAACGCAGGCTGCGTGACGCTCCGCGACGAGTACCTCCCCCGGAGCCGTCAGCCCAGATCGTTCTACGAGTTCCGCTGCAGCGTGATCCTGCACGAGATGGCGCACATGTGGTTCGGCGACCTCGTCACCATGAAGTGGTGGGACGACCTTTGGCTCAACGAGTCCTTCGCGGAGTGGGCGTGCTACTGGGCGGAGGCCGAGGCCACCGACTACACCGACGCCTGGACCGGGTTCGCGAACGCGCGCAAGCAGACCGGCTACCGCCAGGACCAGCTCCCCAGCACGCATCCGATCGCTGCGGACAACCACGACCTCCACGCGGTCGAGGTGAACTTCGACATGATCACCTACGCCAAGGGTGCTGCGGTGCTCAAGCAGCTCGTCTCCTGGGTCGGGCTCAAGCCCTTCCTCGACGGCCTCCAGCAGTACTTCAAGGACCACGCCTACGCCAACGCGGAGTTCGGCGACCTGCTCTCGGCGCTCGAGAAGGCCTCCGGTCGCGAGCTGCAGGGCTGGGCGCGCGAGTGGCTGCAGACGGCCGGCGTGAACACGCTGGCACCCCGCTTCGACGTGGACGCCGAGGGCCGCTACAGCTCCTTCGCGGTGGCCCAGGGGGCGCCCGACGACTGGCCCACCCTCCGGCGGCACCGCATCGGCATCGGGCTCTACGACATGGTCAACGAGCGGCTCGTCCGTCGTACCAGCCTGGAGATCGACGTCGAGGGCGCGCTGACCGAGGTGCCCCAGCTGGTCGGGGAGAAGCAGCCGGACCTCCTGCTCGTGAACGACGAGGACCTCACCTACGCCAAGATCCGCCTCGACCAGCGCTCGCTCGAGACCGTGGTGCACCACCTCGACCGGCTCGACGACTCGCTGGCCCGCGCGCTGTGCTGGGGCGCCGCGTGGGACATGACCCGCGACGCGGAGATGGCGACGACGGACTTCGCCGAGCTGGTGCTCCGCGGGGTCGGCAGCGAGTCCGACCTCACGGCCGTCGGCGCCCTGCTGCGCCAAGGGCAGAGTGCCGTCAGTCTCTTCACGTCCGACGAAGACCGTCCCGAGCTCGCCGAGCGCTGGGAGTCCGGCCTGCGGAGCCTGGTCGAGAAGGCGACGGCCGGCAGCGACCA
>DASSOK010000128.1:0-4840 GCA_035700665.1 Marmoricola sp. | reverse complement strand
CTGGAGGTCCTCGACGACACGTCCCCAGAGCAGGCCGGTGAGCGCACCCTGGGCGCCGGTAAGCGAGGCGAGCAGGAACAGCAGGGCGCCCATCGCACCCCACCAGGGGCGCACGGACAGGGCGTGCGCGGTGCCGCGCGCGAGCGAGGGGCCGGTGCCGACCTCGGCGAGCTCCGGCGGCGGGCCCGACCGGCGGCGGCCGCCGACGCCACTGTGCTCCACCGCGGAGGTGCTGTGCTCGTGGTCGGTGCGGCTGGCCTCGAGCAGGTCGCGGAACGGTCCCGGGGCGGTGGCGAGCGCGCTGCGGCTGCCCTGCTGGACGATCCGTCCGTGGTCGAGCACGGCGACCAGCGAAGCCCGCTCGACCGTGGTCAACCGGTGGGCGACCAGGATGCCGGTCCTGCTGGCGAGCAGACGGTCGGCTGCCGCCACCACGCGACGCTCCGTGAGGGGGTCCATCCGTGCGGTGGCCTCGTCGAGCACCACCACGCGGACGTCGCGGATCAGCAGCCGAGCGAAGGCGACCAGCTGCTCCTCCCCTGCCGAGAGCGAGGTGCCGCCCGGCCCGAGCAGGGTGTCGAGTCCCTTGGGCAGCCCGGCGACCCAGCCGTTCAGGCCCAACTCCGCCACGGCCGCCTCGACCGTGCTGCGCGGGACCTCGGCGAAGAGGGTGAGGTTCTCGACCAGCGTGCCGGCCAGGATCTCGGTTCGCTGCGTCACCACTCCCACCGATCGGCGCAGCTGCTGGAGGTCGAGGTCGCGGACGTCGGTCCCACCCAGGAACACCGTGCCGCGGGACGGCTCCATCGCGCGCGAGACGAGCGCCGCGAGCGTCGACTTGCCCGAACCGGTGCGACCGACCAGCGCGACGGTCTGGCCGGCCGGCACGTGCAGGTCGATGTGCTGCAGGGCGAAGGTGCCCTCGGCGTAGGCGAAGTCCAGGCCGCGCAGGTCCAGGTCCAGCGGTCCGTCGGGAAGGGCGTTGCCACCCTCCGGCTCGGGCGGAACGGCGAGCATCTGCCGCAGCCGGATGACGGCCCCGAGGCCGGCCTGCAGGTCCGGCAGGTGGTTGGCGACCATGGCGATCTGGCCGACGAAGGTCGAGGTGACCAGGAAGAGCGTCACCAGCTGAGCGACGGAGAGGTTGTCGCGCGAGGCCAGCACCACTCCGGCGACGGCGACGCCGGCCAGCAGCGCGTGCAGGAGGACACCGGCGCGGCGGACCAGGCGGCTCTCGATGTCGAGGACGGCCTTGAACTTCGCGTGCACGTCGGCCGAGAGCCGGGCGACCCGTCGTACGACGTGGGCCTGGCCGAGACTCGTGCGCAGGTCGTCGCGGCCGGCGATCCCTTCCTCGAGCACGGCGGCGTGGTCGGTCCAGGCCATCTCCTCGATGACCTTGCGGCGGGCGATCTCACCGAGAAGCGAGCGGATCGCGAACCAGGTCAGCGTCGCGAGAACCGGAAAGAGCACGAACGCCGGCCACCAGGTGAGGCCAGCGACCACCCACATCGGCACGACGCCGAACACGGTGCGCGAGAGCATCCAGATCTGCCAGCGGACCAGGTTGCCGACCTCGTGGGTGTCGTCGTCGACCCGGTCGAGGACCTCGCCGACGGCCTGCTCGTTCAGCGCGGACAGCGGCTGGCGCAGTGCGGCGCGGAGCAGGTCCTCGCGCAGCCGGCCCTCCGCCCGGTCGGAGTTGCCGACCCAGGCGATCTTGCCGGCCGTGTCGACCACGGCGGCGCCGACGACGCAGAGGGCGAGCACCAGGACCAGGCCACGGGACGGGTCTTCCGCGAGCTTTCCGGCGACCACGGTGCCGAGCGTCATCCCGATCGCGCCGACGGCGGAGGCGGCGAGGGCGGCGTAGGCCACCGGCCCGCGCAACCGCCGGGCGTCGACGAGGCGCGAGCGATCGACCGGCGGGGGCGTCGGGCGCCGCTCGTCCGGCCTGGTGGGGGCCGTCGTGGTCACAGTCATGGCCCGCCAACGCTACGCGGAGCGACGGTGATTCTCCCCTTGTTTTTCCGGCCGGCGGCAGGACTCACCCCGACGAGCAGTCGACTGCGACGGCAAGAGCGGCGCAGATCTCACGCATCCGTTCTCCGGCCACCCGGCCCAGGCGTTCGACGAGGATCGCGATCGAGACGCTCTCGACCGAGTCGAGGTTGACCGCCGAACGAAGCGGCACCGGGTCTTCGCCCGGCTCGAGAACGACCTCACTGGCGAGCCCACGGATGGTCGTCGTACAGGGGGCGACCAGGGCACGCCGATGCCGCGGGATGGCGGCGTCGCGAGAGAGCACGACGACGGGTCGCCGGCCGATCTCAGCCATCTCGCACCACCACACCTCCCCGCGTGCAGGGAGCGCGCTCATGAGCCAGCAGCCGCGCGCCTGAACGAAGCCAGGTCGCCCCATTCATCGGGCTCGTCGAGGGGATGCTCGTCGTAGACGGCGTAGCTCGCGTCCACCTCGGCGGCCCGGTGACGCGCCAGCAGGGCGGTCAGCGCCTCGTCCACGAGTGCTGCATCCGTGGTGCCGGACACCTTGCGCGCCTCCAGGAGCAGTTGCCTGTCGACCGTGGTGCTGAGGCGTATGCGAGCCATGCCATCATCATGCCACGGTGCTGCGTGGAGTGGCCATTTCGGGCTATACCGCCAGAGCCGTCGCGCAACTACGGTCACGCCGTGACTGCACTCTCCCCTGCCTCCGACGCGATGAGCCGCGCGGACCTCGCCGTACTCGACGCCATCGACGAGCAGGCCCTCGTCGACGACCTGGTGGACCTGGTCCAGATCCCGAGCGTGACCGGCACCGACCCCGAGTCCGACCTGCAGTTCCGGCAGGCGGCGGCCCTGGCGGCGCTCGGCTTCGACGTCGACACCTGGCCGCTGGACCTCGAGGCGCTCGCGGCCCACCCCGAGCACCCGGGCACCGAGGCGGCGCGGTTCGACGGGTACGGCGTCGCCGGGGTGCTCGGCCCCGAGGGTGTCCCGGCGCTCGTGCTCCAGGGGCACGTCGACGTGGTGCCCACCGGCGACCTGGACAACTGGGTGGACGCGGACCCGTGGAGCGGCGCGATCCGGGGCGGCGCCGTACTCGGTCGTGGAGCCTGTGACATGAAGGCCGGTCTCGCCGCCAACTTCGCCGTCGCCCGCGCGCTGGTCGCCTCCGGACTGACCCTCGAGCGGCCCTTCGCGGTGCACACGGTGATCAGCGAGGAGGACGGTGGCCTGGGCGCGTTCGCCACGATGCTGCGCGGACACCGCGCGGAGGCGGCCGTCATCACCGAGCCGACCAGCGGCCGGCTCGTCGTGGCCAACGCCGGTGCCCTCACCTTCCAGCTCCGTGTCGCCGGACAGGCGGCGCACGGCAGCGCGCGGACCTCGGGACACAGCGCCTTCGAGGCGTTCCTGCCGATCTACGCGGCGCTGGCCGATCTCGAGCGGGAGCGCAACGCCCACCCCGACCCGCTGTTCGAGCACAACCCGCTGCCCTACCCGCTCTCCGTCGGCATCGTCCGCGCCGGCGACTGGGCCAGCAGCGTGCCGGACCTGCTGGTCGCCGAGGGGCGCCTCGGTGTCCAGCTCGACGAGCCGCCGGCCAGCGCGCGTGCTGCCCTCGAGCACGCCGTCGCCCTTGCCTGCGAGCGCGACGCCTGGCTGCGCGACCACCCCGCCGAGGTCCGGTGGGTCGGCGGCCAGTTCGCCAGTGGCCGGACCGACGCGGCGCACCCGCTGATCACCGAGATGGCCTCCTCGATCCGCCTGGTCGAGGGCCGTGACGTCAACCTGGGCGCGGCACCCTACGGAAGCGACCTGCGGCTCTACGCCGGCATGGGCGGCATCCCGACCCTCCACTACGGGCCCGGCGACGTCCGCCTCGCCCACGGTCCGCGTGAGGAGGTCGAGATCGCCGAGGTCATCGCCACCACGCGGTCCCTCGCCGTGCTCGCGGCCCGGCGGTGCGGCGCGCACTTCTGACGCGGCAGGGACCGCGCGCCTGGTGGCTGCGCGCCGTTCGGCCTAGCGGCCGACCAGCCTGATCGACACGTCTCCACCGTCCGTCTTCACCCCGTCGAGCACCGACGCCGGCAGCCGGAACACCCGGCCCGGTGCCGCAGGCCACCAGACGCGGTGACGTCCCAGTGAGCGGCCGCCCTGGCTGACCTCGACGGCCGGCGCCAGCACGAAGTCGTCGCACCACGTCAGAAGCCGGTGTCGCGGTGGCGCGCCGTCCGCCGGATCCACCCGCTGTGGCACGACCCATCGCAGCGGCGCAGTCACCGTCAACGCGACGCCGGGCGGCAGTGCGGCCGCCGCATTGGGGTCGTCGTGCTCCGCGGGCTGTCCGGTTGTCAGCCAGTCGTTGACGGCGCCCGTCACGTGCTCGCCATCAAGTGCGGCGATGTCTGCGGTGTCGACCGGGTGCAGCAGGTTGCCGACAGCGAACACTCCCGGCTCGCTCGTCCGCAGCGCGGCGTCCACGACGGGTCCCTTCGTCGCCGGGTCCATAGCCAGTCCGCGTGAGCGGGCCAGCTCGTGGTCGGGGACCCAGTCGCCCGTCATGACCACGGTGTCGCACTCGACGACCTCGCGTGCTCCGGTGTCGAGATGTTCCAGCACGACCTCGCCGACGCGGCCGCGTCCGCGGATCTCTACGACGTGGCTGCGCGTGCGGACCGGGACGCGCAGTGCGGTGCGCCCGACGAGGCGGAAGAGGGAGTAGGCCTCTGCCTTCTCATACGACGTGACCATCGCGACCGTGCGGCATCCTGCCTCCCGCAGGGTCATCACGGCCGACCAACTGACCAGCTCTCCTCCGACGACGACGGCG
>DASSOK010000127.1:0-35269 GCA_035700665.1 Marmoricola sp. | reverse complement strand
CGAGAAGGCGAAGGAGTCGGAGCCGGCTGCCGAGAAGGCGGCGTCGTCCGGGGGCTCGCTGTTCGACCTCGGCGGCTCGGAGGCCCCCGCCACCGACGCGTCGGAGAAGGCTGCCGGGAAGGGCCAGGAGTCCGCCCCCGCGGCCGAGGAGAAGGCCGAGACGTCGGGCGGTTCGCTGTTCGACTTCCCGTCCCCAGGCCAGGAGGCCCCGACCCCCGCGGAGAAGGCGCAGGCCGAGGCGGTGGCCGACGAGGAGCCGGTCACGTCCGCTCCGGAGAACCCGCCGACTGCGGTCGAGGCGAAGGAGGCCGGCACCGCGCCGGTCCCGGGCACCGAGATCGGCTCGGGATCGCTGTTCGACCTCGGCCCTGCCGAGGGCGAGCCGGCCGACGAGAAGACCGGCGAGCCGGTCGGAGACCAGGGCGACGACGCCGACAGCGTCGACCACGACGGCGGTGCGCAGGACCCGACGATCGAGGACGAACCGAGGGCCGAGCCGACGGCTGCGGAGGCTCAGTCCACCGCCGCCGCTGCGCCTGCCTCGTCGTCCGACGCCGCTGCGGAGCCCGCCGCCGGGTCGACCACCGCGGCGTCCAGCTCGATCCCCGAGGGTGGCTCGCTGTTCGACATCAAGGCCGCCGCCCAGGAGGCGCAGGGCGACGCCAAGCCGGAGGCCGCGCCCGCGCCCGAGGAGACTGCCGAGGCGAAGCCCGCGGAGTCGCCCGAGTCGGAGCAGCCTGCCGAGTCGGCGGAGTCCGAGCAGCCTGCCGAGTCGGCGGAGTCCGAGCAGCCAGAGGAGGAGAAGAAGCCCAAGCCGGCCTCCTCCGGCGAGGCACACCAGCCGAAGACCGACGCGGACATCTCCGGGACCGGCTCGCTGTTCGACCTCTGAGGTCGTCGTACGCCCGCTTGTAACGCGCCGTTCGCGCCTCTTGGTGCCCGCCCGGGCGGGCACCAAGAGGCGCGAACCGGGCGTTACAAGGTCTCCGGGGCGACCACGGCCGGCCGCTCCTGCCCCCCGCGGGGGACGAGCGGGATGGCGACGAGCGGGCCGAGGGCGGTGACCGCGAAGCCGGCGGGGTAGCCCCAGGCGGCGATGGCGCCGCCGACGACGGGGGCGCAGGCGGCGGCGGTGAGGTACTGGCCGGTGTTCTGCAGGCCCAGGGCGCGTCCGGACCAGAACGGCCCGGCGTACTCCGCGACGGCGGTGAAGGCCAGGCCGTTGTCGGCGACGGTGACGGTGGTGGCCACGACCAGCAGTACGACGGCCACCGACCAGTCGAGCGCGTCGGTGAGGCCGAGCAGCGCCATGCAGACGCCAGCAGCACAGGCCACCCACAGCAATGGGCGGGTGCGGCTGCCCACCATGTCGGAGAGCTGGCCCACCGCGATCCGGCCCAGCGCGCCGGCGACCTGGCTGAGGGCCACGAGCACGCCGGCGGGTCCGGGGTCCCAGCCGTGCCGGTCGACCAGCCAGACCAGCCCGAAGGTCCAGACGGCGAACTGCGGGATCACCAGCAGGATCGAGACGCCGTGGATCCGCCACAGGAAGTCGGTGCGGTAGGGGCTCGGCGTCGCGACCGCGGTCCGCTGCGGACGCGGCGGGTCGATCACGACAGCGGCCACCGCGACCGCGGCGAGGAGAGCTGCCCCGGCAAGCATGAGCAGGGCGGTCCCGATGCCGTGCGCCTCGGCGAGGACCGCGATGCTGACCGCGGCGATGCCGACGCCGACCGGCTGGGCCATCTGGCGGATCCCCATGGCCAGTCCGCGCCGTTCGGCCGGGAACCAGCCGACCACGAGCCGGCCGCTGGCGGACGCGGTCGAGGCGGCGAACCCGCCGGCGACGACGAGCACCACGCCGAGCGGGACGACGTCGTGCACGCGGGTGGCGACGAACCCGGTGGCCGCCGTACCGGCGAGCCCGCAGAGCAGCACGATCCGCTCACCGGCCCGGTCGACCAGGTAGCCCCAGGCCACCAGGGTCAGCATCACGCCCGCGATGGGGGCCGCGGCGACGATGCTCGCCTGCACCAGGCTCAGTCCCCGGTCGGCACGCAGGGCCGGGATCAGGAACGCCGGCCCGTTGATCGTCACCGATGCCGCGGCCTGGGCGAGCACCCCGACGGCGAGCATCCACCAGCGCCGACCGGTGCTGACGCTCTCGGCTGCGGGTCGGCTCACCGGCCAACGCTAGAACGCGGTCAGTACTGGTGGAACCACCGGCCCAGTCCGCGAGCGGTCCCCGGGCAGGTGGTGTTGTGGTCGCGCCGGCCGTCGGTCCACTGCGCGAGCACCGCGTCACCGCCCTGGATCGACCAGTCGGCGCTGCACCGGTCGAGTGCCTCCCGCAGGCCCGTCATGCCGGCGGCGCGCCACTCGGGCACGCCGAACCGCAGGCCACCGACGACGGCGCGCCACAGGCTCGGCGTGGAGTAGATGCCGACGCGGAAGCCGGCGTCCCGGTAGGCCCGTACGGCTCCGCGGACCACCTCCGCGTTCGCGCGCAGGTCCGGGCTCCAGGGGAACGCCGGGTAGGGCTCGACGTCGACCCACACCGACGGCGTGTGGAAGTGCTGCCGCCGGATGGTGTCGATGTTGTACGACGCCTGGGCGTAGCCGGCGTTCCGGAGCCGCCCCGCTCGCGTGCTCCCGTCGTAGGGACCCTCGTGCGTCGCGCCGCCGGGACGTTCGGGCGCGGGCCAGCTGACCACCGCGTACGCCGAGGCGAGCAGGTGCCGCTGGCGAATCCACGCGAGCTGGCCGGCCAGGCACGGGTTGGGCGTGAAGGCGGGGCCGTTGGTCAGCCCCACGACGACGTAGCGAGCCTGGGGGAGCGGCATCGGCTGGCCCTCGCTGCGACGCTCGGGGATGCCCATGCCCTTCGGGCACTGCGGCCAGCTGATGTCCGCGCCGATCACCGGGTGCCGGAGTGGAGGATGCCTCCGGGCGTCCCGGCGGGCCTCCCGCTCGGCCTGCTCGGCCTGCTCCTGCATCTGGTCGGCGGGGGACGTCCGCGTCCCGGTCGGGCCGGCGGACTCGCTGTGCTGCGGCTCGGCGCTCGGGCCCGACCGCTCCGCGCCTGCGTCGCCTCCGCACGCCGTGAGCAGGGGCAGCAGCAGGACGCCGAGCGCGATCAGGAGCGCGACCGGCCGACGACGGGAAGGGGGTGCGGGCATCGTCGCTCCATTGTGCGGGGGCGCTGGGCACGTGCCCGGTCCTCTCGTCTCGGATACCAGACCAGTGCGCGGGGGTTGATCTGGTGTGGTCGTGGCGCCGCGGAGTTGGATGGGCGCATGGCACAGGTACAGGTCGACGTCGGTCCGCTCTCCTTCGACGACGTCGTCGCGGTCGCCCGGGACGGGGCCGGCGTCGAGCTGACGGACGCCGCGCGCAAGGCCATCGAGGAGTCCCGCGCGGTCGTCGAGGAGCTGGCCTCCGCCGAGACGCCGACCTACGGCATCTCCACCGGCTTCGGTGCCCTCGCGACCCGGCACATCCCCACCGACATGCGCGCCCAGCTGCAACGGTCCCTGGTCCGGTCGCACGCGGCGGGCTCGGGACCGGAGGTGGAGCGCGAGGTCGTCCGGGGCCTGATGCTGCTGCGCCTGTCCACGCTGGCGACCGGTCACACCGGCATTCGCCTCGAGACCGCCCAGCTGATGGCCGACCTGCTCAGCCACGGGATCACCCCGGTCGTGCGGGAGTACGGCTCCCTCGGCTGCTCCGGCGACCTCGCTCCGCTCTCGCACTGCGCCCTCGCCCTGATCGGCGAGGGCGAGGTCCGCGACGCCTCCGCGACACTGATGCCGGCCGCGGAGGCCCTCGCGGCGGCGGGGCTGCGGCCGGTGGAGCTCGAGGCCAAGGAGGGCCTGGCGCTCATCAACGGCACCGACGGCATGCTCGGGATGCTGGTACTCGCGCTCCGGGACCTTGACCTGCTGCTGCGCACCGCCGACATCGCGGCGGCCATGTCCGTGGAGGGCCAGCTCGGCACTGACCGGGTGTTCGCGCCCGAGTTGCAGGCGATCCGGCCGCACCCCGGCCAGGCCGACTCTGCCGCCAACCTCACCGCGATCCTGGCCGACTCCGGTGTCGTCGCCTCGCACCGCGGGCCCGACTGCAACCGCGTCCAGGACGCCTACTCGCTGCGTTGCTCGCCGCAGGTGCACGGGGCAGCCCGGGACACGCTCGCGCACGCGCGCCGGGTCGCGGAGATCGAGCTGGCCAGCGCGATCGACAACCCGGTCGTGCTCGCCGACGAGGGTCGCGTGGAGTCGAACGGCAACTTCCACGGCGCCCCGGTCGGCTACGTCCTCGACTTCGCGGCGATCGCGGCCGCCGACGTCGCGTCGATCAGCGAGCGTCGTACGGACAGGTTCCTGGACCGCGCCCGCAACCATGGGCTGCCGCCGTTCCTCGCCTTCGACCCGGGCGTGGACAGCGGCCTGATGATCGCGCAGTACACCCAGGCCGCGATCGTCTCCGAGCTCAAGCGGTTGGCGGTCCCGGCCAGCGTCGACTCGATCCCCTCGAGCGCCATGCAGGAGGACCACGTGTCGATGGGGTGGTCCGCCGCGCGCAAGCTGCGCAGGTCCGTCGACGGGCTCACCCGGGTGATCGCCATCGAGGTGCTCACCGCCGCGCGGGCGCTCGACCTGCGCAGCCCGCTCGAGCCGTCGCCGGCCACTGGAGCCGTCGTGACGCTGCTGCGCCAGCACGGGATCCAGGGCCCCGGCCCGGACCGCCACCTCTCGCCCGAGATCGACACCGCCGTCGAGCTCGTCCGCTCGGGCGCCGTCCTCGATGCCGTCCAAGGCGTGATCGGAGAACTGCGATGACCGACCAGAACCCCAGGCTGCCCATCCATGCCGCACACGGCACCGAGCTCAGCGCAGGCTCGTGGCAGACCGAGGCGCCGCTGCGGATGCTGATGAACAACCTCGACCCGGAGAACGCCGAGAACCCCGCCGAGCTGGTGGTCTACGGCGGCACCGGCAGGGCGGCGCGGAGCTGGGAGGCCTACGACGCCCTGGTGCGCACCCTGAAGACGCTGAAGGACGACGAGACCATGCTCGTGCAGTCCGGCAAGCCGGTCGGCGTCTTCCGGACTCACGAGTGGGCGCCGCGCGTGCTGATCGCGAACTCCAACCTCGTCGGCGACTGGGCCAACTGGGAGGAGTTCCGGCGGCTCGAGGAGATGGGCCTGGTCATGTACGGCCAGATGACGGCCGGCTCGTGGATCTACATCGGCACCCAGGGCATCCTGCAGGGCACCTTCGAGACCTTCGCGGCGGTGGCCGACAAGAGGTTCCGGGGGAGCCTGGCCGGCACCATCACCGTCACCGCCGGCCTCGGCGGGATGGGTGGTGCGCAGCCGCTCGCGGTCACCATGAACGACGGCGTCGCCATCTGCATCGACGTCGACCAGTCGCGGATCACCCGGCGCATCGACCACCGCTACCTCGACACCCAGGCGTCGTCGCTCGAGGAGGCCGTGGAGCTGGCGGTCCAGGCTCGTGATGAGCGCCGGCCGCTCTCCATCGGCGTGCTCGGCAATGCCGCCGAGCTGCTGCCGAAGCTGCTCGAGATGGACGCGCCGGTCGACATCGTCACCGACCAGACCTCGGCGCACGACCCACTGTCGTACCTCCCGGTCGGGGTGCCCTTCGAGGACTGGCACGACCGCGCCGCCAAGGACCCGGAGGGGTTCACCAAGGAGGCGCAGGCCTCGATGGCCCAGCACGTGCGGGCGATGGTGGAGTTCCAGGACAAGGGCGCCGAGGTCTTCGACTACGGCAACTCCATCCGCGACGAGGCTCGGAAGGGCGGCTACGACCGCGCCTTCGCGTTCCCCGGCTTCGTCCCGGCGTACATCCGGCCGCTCTTCTGCGAGGGCAAGGGGCCGTTCAGGTGGGCGGCGCTCTCCGGCGATCCCGAGGACATCCGCAGGACCGACGAGGCGATCCTGTCCCTCTTCCCGGACAACCAGCGCCTGCACAAGTGGATCCGGATGGCGCAGGAGCGGGTCCAGTTCCAGGGCCTCCCGGCGCGGATCTGCTGGCTCGGGTACGGCGAGCGGCACCTGGCCGGGCTGAAGTTCAACGAGATGGTGGCCAACGGTGAGCTGAAGGCACCGATCGTGATCGGTCGCGACCACCTCGACTGCGGGTCGGTGGCCTCGCCGTACCGCGAGACCGAGGGCATGCTCGACGGCTCCGACGCCATCGCGGACTGGGCGATCCTGAACGCGCTGGTCAACACGGCCTCCGGTGCCTCATGGGTGTCCTTCCACCACGGCGGCGGCGTCGGCATGGGCCGCTCCCTGCACGCCGGACAGGTCTGCGTCGCCGACGGCACCGACCTGGCCGCCCAGAAGATCGAGCGCGTCCTCACCAACGACCCCGGCATGGGCGTGATCCGCCACGTCGACGCCGGCTACGACCGCGCCGCCGAGGTCGCCGAGGAACGGGGCGTCCGGGTCCCGATGCTGGAGGGCTGAGCGGGCGGGTTGGATAGTCCGGCGCGAAATGCCGGTCTGGGCGGGAGCCAGGTGCGGCAATTCGCGCCGTACTACCCGGCCTGGGAAAGTCGGCCGGGAAGCGTCCACAGGCCGGGGTTTTGACCGGTCGGTCCACAGGAGGGCAGCCGGTGCTTCCAGAGCGGCAGGTGGAGCTCCGAGGCTTCGGCGATGGACGTCGACGCCGACCACTGGACCCCGAGGTGTGAGCTACCGGCCACGCTGGTGCGACCCGTCCGGACAGATGCCGGGGGCGTGACCGGTCCGACGCGGCACCAGGCCGAGGGGTTGGCGTGGCGGGCGACAGGCGGTGGCTGGCACGTGCCCTCGTCGGCTCCGACGGACGTCGTCGAGCAACGCATCCTGGAGCAAGGGATGCGGGTGCGCCGCGTGGGTGCCGTCACGGCATGGGCTGCGCTGCGCTGGTACGGCGCACGCTACTTCGAGGGCGTGGCCACGAAGGACGGCCCTGGGCTTCCGGTGCCGCTGCTGCGCCGCGCGGGAGGGCGCGGTCTGTCCAACGAGGTGTGCACGATCAGTCGCGTGCAGCTGCCGCCGTACGACCGGGTCTTCCACCGGGGACTCTGGTGTACGACGCCACGACGCGCCATGTTCGACGAGGTCGTGCGAGTGGGGTCGTTGCGGGGGTCGGTCGTGGCCGTCTGCATGGCAGTGGCCGCCGGCGTGACCACCCTGGACGAGCTCGGCGACTATGCAGAGAGGCGGTATGCGTGGACGGGGATCCCGCTCTTCCGTGACGCGCTCATCCTGGCCAACGAGTGCTTCCGCTCGCCGCCCGAGGTGTGGATGTACCTGCGCTGGATCCTGGATGCCGGGTTGCCGACCCCGCTCATCAATCCGCCGGTGTTCTCGCGGAGCGGCCGGTTGCTCGGCTTCCCGGACCTGTTCGACGTCGAGGCGGGTGTCGTGGGCGAGTACGACGGGGCCGATCACCTGCGGGACGACCGCAGGCGCCGGGACTCCGAGCGGGAGGAGCGGTTCCGCGACCACGGACTCGAGTACTTCAGGGTGGTCAAGGGAGAGCTCACCGACGACGCCGTCGTACATCGCATGCACAGCACGCGGCAGCGAGCGCGCTTCCTGCCGGTCGAGAGCTGCGCCTGGACACTCGACGCGCCGGCGTGGTGGGAACCTCCGCCGTGGCTCCCGGAGCGCTACCGGCCGGCCCGGGCGGCATAGCTCGACGCGATCTGCCGCACCTGGCTGCTCCGGATACCGGCAATTCGCGTCGGACTATCCATCCCGCACCGACCGTCCGGGGGCAGTACCGTTCGGCGGGTGGAGGAGATGGAGGGTGGGGCGGCGGTGCGCGCCCTGTGCGAGGTGGTGCGGATCCCTACGGTGTCGCACGCCGAGGAGGGGATGGTCGAGCGGGAGCGGTTCGAGGAGCTGCACGACGCCCTGAGGAGGCACTTCCCGCTGCTGCACGAGCGGCTGGAGCTGACCAGGGTGGCCGAGCACGGGCTGCTGTTCCACTGGCGTGGGACGAGTGCCGAGCGGCCGGTGGTGCTGATGGCGCACCAGGACGTGGTGCCGGTCGACGAGGACGCCCCGTGGCAGCACCCTCCCTTCTCTGCGGCGGTCGTCGACGGGGCGGTCTGGGGACGCGGGACGCTCGACGACAAGGGGGCCCTGGTGGCGATCTGCTGCGCCGTCGAGCAGCTCCTCGCCGACGGGTTCACCCCGGCGCAGGACGTCTGGCTGTCCTTCGGGGCACGCGAGGAGGTCTCCGGGCCTGATGCGACGGAGGCCGTCGAGGTGCTGCGCGAGCGCGGCGTGCGACCGTGGTTCGTCCTCGACGAGGGTGGGGCGGTGGCCCACGGCGCGCTCCCGGGGGTGAAGCCGCCGCTCGGTGTCGTCGGCGTCTCGGAGAAGGGCACCACCACCATCGAGCTCACGGCGGAGGGCCGCGGCGGGCACTCCTCGACGCCGGCTGCCAACGGTCCGACGGCGAGGATCGCGCGCGCCGTCGTACGCCTCGAGCAGCACCCGTTCCCCCAGCGCCTGCCGGAGCCGACCCTGGAGATGTTCGCCCGGATGGCGCCGCACGCGCCGCTGCCGCTGCGGCCGCTGTTCGCCGGCGCCCGACGGCTGCAGCCGCTGCTGAAGAAGGCGCTCGTCCTCGCGGGCCCGGAGCCGGCCGCGCTGACCCGCACCACCATGGCGGTCACCACGCTGCAGGGCTCGCCGGCGCACAACGTGATCGCCTCGAGCGCCAAGGCGGCCGTCAACCTGCGGATCCTCGTGGGCGACACCGTCGCCAGCGCCACCGAGCACGTACGACGTGCCGTCGGCGACAGCTCGATCACCCTGCGGGTCCTGGACGACAACGAGCCGAGCCCCGTCTCGCCGGTGGACGATCCCGCCTTCGAGCTGATCGCGCGCACCATGACGGAGGTGTTCGGGGACGCCGTGCCCACGCCGTACGTGATGATGGCGGCCACCGACAGCCGCTTCTTCACCGGGATCTGCGAGCGGGTCTACCGGTTCGCGCCGTTCCGGATGACCAAGGCGCAGCGGGAGAGCATCCACAGCTACGACGAGCGCGTGAGCGTGGCGGACTTCCTCGACGGGGTGCGGTGGTTCAGGCGGCTCGTCGAGGGACTGCCGGGTACTACGGCGGAGGTGGTCGAGTGAGCCGCGTGGGTGAGCCGACGACCCGGCACACGCCGTCGGTGCCGGGGCTGTGGGGGATCGTCGGGTTCCTGGTCTGCGTGGAGATCGCCAGCGGCATCCTGCAGGGCTACTACGTCCCGATCCTCAAGGACATCGCCCGGCACCTGGACATCCACGACGCCGATGTGAACTGGTTCGAGGCCGGCCAGCTGGTGGTCTCCGCGCTGGTGGTGCCGCTGCTGGCCCGGATGGGCGACCTGGTGGGCCACCGCAAGGTGCTGCTGCTCTCCACGGCGGTGACGGCGGTGGCTTCGTGGGCGGTCGCGTTCGCGCCGTCGTTCCTGACCTTCCTGCTGGCTTGGTCGATCCAGGGCTTCTACGTCGTCTGGCTTCCCCTCGAGGTCAGCATCATCCACCGCCGCACGGCGCACACCGGGGCGCAGACCAGGCTGACCCGCCGTGCCGCGGCCTTCCTGGTGGCGGCGCTGGAGACCGGCGTGATCGTCGGCGCGCTCGCCAGCGGTGCGATCGTCGAGGGCACCTCGATGACGGTGGTGCTGATGGTCCCGGCCGTCGCGGTGAGCCTCTGCTTCGTCGCGGTGTGGTTCGGCGTGGCCGGCACCCCGCCCGTCGCGCGGGGCCGGATCGACTGGACCGGCTTCGGGCTGGTCACCCTCGCCGTGGGCCTGGTGATGGCCGGCCTGATCGTCGTACGGCTGCAGGGGCCGGACAGCGTCTGGGCGTGGCTGGTGATCGTCCTCGGGCTGGTGGCGTTCTGGCCGTTCGTGCGCGCCGAGCTCGGACAGCAGGAGCCGCTGATCGACGTCCGGCTGCTGGCCACGCCGGCGCAGTGGCCGGTGCAGCTGTGCGCGTTCCTCTTCGGCGTCTCAGTGCTGGGCGCGCAGTTCCCGCTCTCCACCTTCGCCCGCACGGACCCGGACGTCGCGGGCTTCGGGCTGGGTGCGTCGGCCGGCTTCGTCTCCACGCTGATCGGCGTCTACGTCGTCTCGCTGGTGGTCGGCGCACTGGGGCTGCCGCTGGTCGCGCGTCGGCTCGGCACCCGCTGGACCCTGGTGCTGGCGACCCTGCTGGTCGCGGTCGGCTACGGGCTGTTCCTGCCGCTGCACGACACCACCGCACAGACGCTGATGAACATCGGCATCGCGGGCGTGGGCTCGGGGGCGCTGGTCGCCGCGCTGCCCGCGGCCGCGGCGGCTGCGGCGCCCGCCGACCGGACCGGCTTCGTGACCGGGATGACGAACACCACCAAGACGATCGGCGGTGCGATCGCCTCCAGCGTCTTCGCGATCGCCCTGGCCGCCACCGGCGATCAGGCGGGCGCGGAGACCGTGCACGCGCCGTTGTCGGGCTACATGACGGTCTGGTCCGTCTGCGCGGTCACCGCGCTCGTCGCCGCCCTCGCGCTGCTGGTGACACCGAGGGACGCCTTCCGCGACGAGCACTGATAAACAACTCGGGTGCACGACCTCACCTGGCAGCTCGTCGGCCTGCTCGCCCTCGCCGGACTGTCCGCCGGGTTCGTGGACGCGGTCGTCGGCGGTGGCGGGCTGATCCAGCTGCCGGCGCTCCTCGTCGGGCTGCCGAACGCGACGCCGGCCAACATCCTGGCCACCAACAAGCTCGGGTCCATCTGCGGCACGACGATCAGCAGTACGACGTACTACCGCCGTGTCCGACCGGACCCGCGCACCTTCATCCCGCTGATGGTGCTGGCGTTCGTCGGCTCGGCGATCGGAGCGTTCGCGGCCAGCCGGATCCCGAAGTCGGCGTTCGAGCCGATCGTGCTGGTGGCGCTCGTCGTGGTGGGGGGATACGTGCTGTTCCGCCCAACCCTCGGCCAGGTCAGCTCGCTGCGGTTCTCCGGCCACCGGCACACCGCGGCCGCGATGGCGACCGGGCTGGCCGTGGGGTTCTACGACGGCGCGCTGGGGCCGGGCACGGGCAGCTTCTTCGTGATCAGCCTGGTCGGCCTGCTCGGCTACAACTTCCTCGAGGCGTCCGCGAAGGCGCGGATGGCCAACTGGGCGACGAACCTGGCCGCGCTGGTCGTCTTCGTGCCGCAGGGGGCGGTGCTCTGGGGCATCGGACTGACGATGGGGCTGGCGAACCTGCTCGGCGGCTACCTCGGCGCCCGGCTCGCCGTGTCGCGCGGAGCCGGCTTCGTGCGGATCTTCTTCATCGTCGTGGTGGGCGCCTTCATCGTGCGCATCGGCGGGGACGTCTTCGGGCTCTGGGGCTGAGCGCCGTTCGCGGACATCGCTGTGCCGGGTGGCGATCGGGTGCGATCATCGGTGGGTGCAGACGTGGCCGCGGCGGCGTGCCGTCCAGGGGGCGGCGGTGCTCCTGCTCGTCCTGGCCGTCTCGCTTGCCTGGTTGCTGCGTGACGCCGGGCCTGACAACGGGCAGGACACCGGGCCGAGGACCGCGGGAGTGCCGTCCCCTGCGCCGGTCGGTGGCGATGCCGGCCAGTCGGTTCTGATGGCCGAGCCGCTGCACGTGCGACCGTCGCCGCGCACCTGCACCCACGACGTGACCGGACCGTTCCGTCCGGTCTCGGCGACCGCCACCGACGCCACTGCGGACGCGCAGGTGCTGGCGCTGCCCCGCGACGCCGACGGCGTGCCCGGTGTGCCGCCGCTGACCAGCTCGGGCAAGAACGCCTTTGCATGGGACCAGCCACCGGGCACCCAGCCGGGGAGCCGGCGCGGCAACGTGCTGCTCAACGCACACACGTGGCCGGACGGCACGGCGCTCGGCAACCGGCTGCTCGCCGGCCTGGACAAGGGCGAGCAGGTGGTGCTGCGCGGCGCGCGCGGCGAGCAGCTCTGCTACCGAGTCACCGACCGGGTCGAGGTGCGGGCCGATCAGCCGTTCCCGCGCTACTACCGGGACACCGGCCGGCCGCAGGTCGCGATCGTGGTGTGCTCCGGGCAGCGGCTCGGGCCGGGGAACTGGACGCACCGGACTGTGTGGTTCGCCCGTCCGGCGCGCTGACTCACCAGCCGCCGGAGGGTGGCCGCGGGTCCTCGCCCGACTGGCCGGGCGCCTGCCCCGGAGTGTCGTACGGCGCGGCGGGAGGCGGCGGGTAGGCAGGCTGCTGGGGGTACGGCGGCGGGTAGCCGGGCATGCCGCCGGCGGCGTGACCGCGCCCGGAGAACCAGTCGCTCGAGTCCCGGCCGAACAGCAGGATCAGCACCACGACAGCGGCGGCCAGCGTCAGCACCGAGACGCCCGAGGTGATGCCCAGCAGCGAGAACAGCGCCGTCATCGCCGCGGACACGGCCAGCGTGATCCGGGCCCAGTTCTGCCGCCGGAGCACCAGGAAGGCGAGCACGATCGCGGCCAGTGACCAGAAGCCCAGGACCAGCCCGATGACCACGATCCCGGCCCGGATGTCGGCACCGGTCACGCCCTCCGCGCCGCCGGCCTCCTCGATCGCCCGGTCGAAGAGCGTGTCGTTGCCGGCCAGGCCGCCGATGAGCATCACCACGGCGAAGAGCAGGGTCAGGCCGGCGAAGATCCAGGTGATGATCGCGGCCGCGAGGAGGCGCCCGGGGCGCTCATCGGGGTCACGCACCGGTCCGTAGCCCGCCACGCCGTAGGGGGCGGGCGGCTGCCCGTAGGGCGAGGGGTAGGCGGGCTGTCCCTGCGGCTGCGGGCTCCCGTAGGGCGAGCCGTACGGCGCCTGGCCGGTGGGCGGCGGCGGGTAGGGACCGGACTGCGACGGGTACTCCGTCCGGCCACTCGACGCGTCGGGTCGGTCGGCGCCGGGGGGCGGCGGGTTCTCCTCGCTCATGGCGCCATTCCATCATGCCGACGGGTCGAGTGCGCCCGGTCGGAAGGTCGATGCGGTGGCCAGGTCGTCCTACGCTGGAGGCCGGAGGTGGCAGGTGGCCGAGCAACGTCGCGATCAGTCCCGGGCCCCGGACGAGGTCCCGGGGCGGGGCCCCGACCGGTCGCCCGAGCGCGACGCCCGGACCGGCCGCGCCGCCGCGGCGGAGCGGATCGCCCACCAACAGCAGTACGTCGACCAGCAGATCCGGCTGGCGATGCAGCGCGGTGACTTCGACAACCTGCCCGGGGCCGGCAAGCCGATCGACCTCGGCACCCCGCACGACCGGGACTGGTGGCTGCGCAAGCTGATCGAGCGCGAGCGGATCACCGGCGTGCTGCCGCCGGCTCTTCAGCTCCGCAAGGACGACGCCGAGCTCGAGGGCCAGCTCGACGCCCTGCGGGAGGAGCGGGCCGCCCGGGAGCTGCTCGAGGACTTCAACCGGCGAGTGGTCGAGGCCCGCCGGCAGCTGACCGGCGGGCCGCCCGTGGTCACTCCCACGCGCGACGTCGAGACGGAGGTCGCTGCCTGGCGGGAACGCCGGCTGGAGCGGCGACGCGCAGCGGCCGCCGTACTGGCGCGGGAGGAGCAGGCCGACTCGCGGGCGGCCGGCCGACGACGGCGCCGGCCACGATGGTGGCGACGCCGAGGCTGACGTTCGCCGGCGTGTCTCACTCCCGAGACTCACCGGCGCGTGGCGGACTGGCGACCGCGCCCGGGAGCCGGTTGGCTGGGCCCATGCCCTCAGCCGCGCCAGTGCCCCCGGTGGACCACCTCGTCCAGCGGCTTGCGCCGCCGGCGGGCCGGGGAGCCCGGGTTCCCGGTGTCCTCCACGCGGTGGCCGAGCGCGATGGCGCCGATCGGGTCGAAGGCGCGGTCGATGCCGAACTCCGCCCGCACGTCGGCGTCGTGCTCCGGCGGGACGCCGAAGAAGCAGGCGCCGAGCCCCTCGTCGACCGCCGTCAGCAGGATGAGCAGCGAGGCCATCGCGGTGTCCATGTGCCAGAACGGCACCGGCCAGCGCGCCTCCTCCTGGTCGGTCCAGCCCTTGTCCGGCTCGGCGTACCGGCCGAGATAGGCCGCCTTGCTCGAGCACGGCACGATCACCACCGGCGCGGTCATCATCCCGGTCAGCCAGTCGTCGGGGTCGGCCTTGTCCTCCGCGTCGGTGGTGACCGACCAGAACCGTCGTACGTCCTCGGGGGTGTCCAGCACCAGGAACCCCCAGCCCTGGCTGAATCCCGCGTTCGGGGCGTGCGTGGCGTTGCGCAACGCCCGGTCCACCAGTGCCCGGTCCACGGGGCGGTCCGCGAAGTTGCGGACCATCCGGCGCCGGTCGACGACCTCCTGGAACTCCACGCGCGGAGCCTACGCCGGACCGGGGCGGGCCGGCCACGCACACACGGGAGGGCGGATGCCTGACGGCTTCGAGACGATGTGGGGCGACCTCGGCGCGATCGGTCGGTCGGCTGCCAGCGGCGGCTACTTCCGGCAGCCGTTCGCCAGCGCTGAGCGCGAGTGCCACGCCTGGTTCGTCGAGCAGTGTGCCGCGCGGGGGCTGCAGGTGCAGCAGGACCCGGTCGGCAACACCGTGGCGTGGTGGGGCGGCGCGCCCGTCGAGGGCGGCGAGCGGGCCGTCCTCACCGGCTCGCACCTCGACTCCGTGCTGGACGGTGGGGCGTACGACGGTCCGCTCGGCGTCGTGACGGCCCTGTCGGCGCTGGATCGCCTGCAGGCCAAGGGATTCGCGCCCCGGCGTCCGATCGGGGTCTCGGTGTTCGTCGAGGAGGAGGGGTCCCGCTTCGGGCTGGCCTGCCTCGGCTCCCGGCTCGCCACCGGGGCGGTCTCGTGGGAGCAGGCCGCCGCGCTGACGGACCGGGACGGCACCCGCTTCGACGAGGCCCTCGACGCGGCGGGGTACCGAGCCGACCCGCCTCACGTCGAGTGGACCGAGCTGCGCAGCCGGATCGGCTGCTTCGTCGAGCTGCACGTGGAGCAGGGCCGCGACCTGGTCGACCGAGACCGCGCCGTCGGCGTGGCCAGTGCGATCTGGCCGCACGGGAGGTATCGCTTCGACTTCACCGGCGAGGCCAACCACGCCGGCACCACCCGGATGGAGGACCGGCACGACCCGATGCTCACCTACGCGATGACCGCCCTGGCGGCCAACAAGCAGGCGCGGCTCTCCGGCCAGCGAGCCACCTTCGGGCGCATCGACGTCGCGCCGAACGGCACCAACGCGATCCCGTCCCGCGTCACCGCCTGGCTGGACGCCCGCTGCGAGGACGACGAGGTGCTCGCCCGGCTGGTGGCGGAGATCGCCCGGCAGGCGGACCAACGGGCCGAGCGGGACGGGACGGCGCTGGAGGTCACCGCCGAGTCGGTCTCGCCGGCGGTCGAGTTCGACCCGGGGCTCGCCTCCCGGCTGGCCGACGTGCTCGGCGGTGCGCCGGTCATCCCGACGGCGGCCGGGCACGACGCCGGGATCCTCTCTGCCGCGGGGGTTCCGACGGCGATGCTGTTCGTCCGGAACCCCACCGGCGTCTCGCACTCGCCGGCGGAGCATGCCGACATGGCGGACTGCCTGGCCGGCGTGGACGCGCTCGTCACGACGCTGGCGGAGCTGGCCGGATGACGACGCTGCTGCTGGAGCACGCCGTGGTCGACGGGGTGGTGCAGCGCGACGTCGTGGTGACGGTGGCGGGCGGAGTCATCACCGCGGTCGGCCCCTCGTCAGGCTCGGGGACCAGCGGGGGCTCGGGGACCAGTGGGGGCTCGGGGACCAGCGTCGTCGAGCGGGTGCCGGGGCTGACCATCCCCGGGCTGGCGAACTGCCATTCGCACGCCTTCCACCGGGCGCTGCGCGGGCACACCCAGACCGAGCGCGGGTCCTTCTGGACCTGGCGCGAGCAGATGTACCGAGTCGCCGAGGAGCTCACCCCGGACTCCTACTTCGAGCTGGCCAGGCGGACCTATGCCGAGATGGTCGCCACGGGGATCACCGCGGTGGGCGAGTTCCACTACCTGCACCACCAGGCCGACGGATCGTCGTACGACGACCCGAACGAGATGGGCAGGGCCTTGCTGGCAGCCGCGGACGATGCCGGCATCCGGATCCGGCTGCTCGACACCTGCTACCTGGCCGCCGGCATCGGCCGGGAGCCGGAAGGCGTGCAGCGCCGCTTCTCCGACGGGGACGCGACCCGGTGGGCCGAGCGGGTCGAGGCCTTCGACGACGAGCGCGTCGGCGCGGCGATCCACTCGGTCCGGGCGGTGCCGCGCGACCAGCTCGGCACCGTCGCCGCCTGGGCGCAGGAGCGCGCGAAGCCGCTGCACGTGCACCTCTCGGAGCAGGTCGCCGAGAACGAGCAGTGCCTGCAGGCCTACCACCTCACCCCCACGGAGCTGCTCGCCGAGGAGGGCGTGCTCGGGCCGCTGACCAGCGCGGTGCACGCCACCCACCTGACCGACAACGACATCCGCCTGCTCGGCGACAGCGGCACCTGGGCCTGCTTCTGCCCGACCACCGAGCGCGACCTGGCCGACGGGATCGGCCCCTCGGTGGCGCTGGCCCGCGCCGGGGCGCGGCTCACGCTCGGCTCGGACAGCCACGCGGTGATCGACCTCTTCGAGGAGATGCGGGCGGTCGAGATGCACGAGCGGCTGGCCACCCAGCAGCGGGGTCACTGGTCGGCGGCCGAGCTGCTCGCGGCGGCGACGTACGACGGGAACAAGTCGCTCGGCTTCGACGACACCGGCCGGATCGCCCTCGGGCAGCGGGCGGACCTCGTCACGATCGACCTGGAGTCGTGGCGCACCCGGGACACCGGCGCGAGCTGCGAGACGGTGGTGTTCGCCGCGACCGGCGCGGACGTGACGAGGTCGACTGCCGGGCCCCGCGGGGAGAAGGACGACTGCAGCACAGGGCCCGAGGAGGACCGATGACCAGCGTGCTGTTCGGCAACATCGGCGAGCTCACCACCTGCGCCGCAGAGCAGCTCACCGGTGCGCGGGTGCAGCACGACGCCGCGCTGGTCGTCGACGCAGGCAAGGTCGCGTGGACCGGGCCCCGCGCCGAGGCTCCGGCGGCGGACGCGATGGTCGACCTCGGCGGCCGGGCGGTGCTCCCCGGCTTCGTGGACTCGCACTCGCACCTCGTCTTCGCCGGCGACCGCGCGCAGGAGTTCGCCGCACGGATGGCAGGGGAGCGCTATGCCGCCGGCGGGATCCGGACCACCGTCGCCGCGACCCGGTCGGCCACCGACGAGCAGCTCGCCGCCAACGTCGGCAGACTGGTCGCGGAGATGGCCCGGCAGGGCAGCACCACCGTGGAGATCAAGAGCGGCTACGGGCTCACCGTCCACGACGAGGCGCGCTCCCTCGCCGTCGCCGCCGACTTCACCGACGAGACGACCTTCCTCGGGGCCCACGTCGTGCCGCCGGAGTACGCCGACGACCCGGCCGGCTACGTCGACCTGGTCACCGGGCCGATGCTCGAGGCAGCGGCGCCGCACGCGACGTGGATCGACGCGTTCTGCGAGCGAGGCGCCTTCGACGCCGACCAGGCGCGCGCGGTTCTGGAGGCCGGCAGGGCGGTCGGCCTGCGACCCCGGCTGCACGCCAACCAGCTCGGCGAGGGGCCGGGAGTCCAGCTCGCCTGCGAGCTCGGCCTGGTCGCCGTGGACCACTGCACCTTCCTGAACGACGACGACGTCAGTGCGCTGTCCGAGACGGGCACGGTGGCCACCCTGCTGCCCGGCGTCGAGTTCAGCACCCGGCAGCCCTACCCGGACGCCCGCCGGCTGCGCGAGGCCGGTGTGACGGTGGCGCTGGCCAGCGACTGCAACCCGGGCTCCTGCTTCACCAGCTCGCTGCCGTTCTGCATCGCCCTGTCCGTGCGCGAGATGGGCCTCACGCCGACGGAGGCGGTGTGGTCCGCGACGGCCGGGGGCGCGGCCGCACTCGGTCGCGACGACGTCGGCCGGCTGGAGGCCGGCACGTCGGCGGACTTCGTCGTCCTCGACGCGCCCTCGCACCTGCACCTCGCCTACCGGCCGGGTGTCCCGCTCGTGGCGCAGGTGTGGCGCGCGGGCCGTCACCTCGCCTGACCCGGTCCCTGACCGGGGCACTTGAGCGGGCCCGGACCGACCCGGACAGCACTCAAGTCCCGCCCAAGTGCGGCGCCAGCCGGGCACAAGGGCGTCGGCCCACGCTGGGCTCCTCGAACCACGAAGGAGCCAGCGATGAACACCCTGCAGCACCCCCTCCAGCGCCTCGGACGCGCGACCGCCCGCCACCCGTGGCGGACGATCGCGGCCTGGCTGCTCGTCCTCCTCGCCCTCGGCGCCACGGCCGGCGCCTGGGGTGGTGCCACCCAGGACGACTGGGACGTGCCCGGCGCCCGCGCCCAGACGGGCCTCGACCAGCTGCGCGCGCACTTCCCCGACAGCGGTGGGGGCAGCGCCCAGGTGGTGCTGCACGACGAGCACCTCGACCGCGCCGTGGTCGAACGCACTCGCGCGCGACTGTCCGACATGGAGCACGCGGTCTCGGCGGTGCCGCGGATCTCCGCCGACGGCGACACCGCCCTGCTGACCGTGCGCTACGACGTGCCGGTCACCCACCGGGACCTGATGGGCGACCTGACTCAGCTCCAGAAGGCCACGACGGCCGCACGTGAGGCCGGCTACCGCGTCGAGTACGGCGGTGAGCTGCCCGGCACGGCGACCGCCATCGAGGGCCGCGGCGAGCTGATCGGTGTCGGCGTGGCGCTGGTGCTGCTGGTGATCGCCTTCGGGTCGGTCGTGGCGGCCGGGCTGCCGATCGCCGTCGCGCTCGCTGGCCTGGCGGCCGGCGGCACGGGCGTCACGCTGCTGGCCGCGCTCACCAACGTCTCGACGACCGCACCGACAGTGGCAACCATGGTCGGCCTGGGCGTGGGCATCGACTACGCCCTGCTCCTCGTCACCCGCCACGTCGCGCACCTGCGTGCCGGTGACTCCCCGATCGAGGCGGCAGCAGCGGCGAACGCCACGGCCGGAAAGTCGGTCATCGGCGCCGGCCTGACCGTGCTGGTCTCCCTGATGGGCCTGCGGCTCGCCGACCTGCCGACGTACTCCTCCTTCGGCTTCGCCACGGGGATCACCGTCTTCGTGGTGATGTCCGCTGCCGTCACCCTGGTGCCGGCGCTGTGCGCGCTGGCCGGTCGCCGGCTGCTGCCGCGCCGCGCACGTCGTGGCCGCCCGGAGCGGACCGGGGACGCCCTGACGGCGCGCTGGGTGGCCCGGGTCGCGCGGCGCCCCGTGGCCTGGGCGCTGGCCTCGCTCGGTGTCCTCCTGGTGCTCGCCGCACCCGCCCTCGGCATGCGCACCTGGCCCCAGGACGGCGGGAACCAGCCCAGTGACCTGACCACGCGGCAGGCCTACGACCTGGTCGCGGAGGGCTTCGGGCCCGGCGCGAACGGGCCGCTCACCGTGGTCGTCGACCGCCAGCGCGTCGACGAGGCTGCGGTGGCCCGGCTGCACGACGAGGTCGACCGGCTGGTTGCGACGTCCACCCCCGTGCTGACGTCACCCGACGACCGGCTCGCGGCCTGGGAGGTCGAGCCCCACACCGGGCCGGCCGACGAGCGCACCAGCGAGCTGATCGACAGGCTGCGCGGCGAGGTGCTGCCCGCCGGCGCGGACGTCACCGGCTTCACGCCGATCCTGGCGGACATCTCCACGATGCTCTCCGAGCGGCTGTGGGTGGTCGTCGGCTTCGTGGTCGCGATGTCGCTGGTCCTGCTGACCTGGATGTTCCGGTCGGTGCTGGTGCCCCTGAAGGCAGCGGCGATGAACCTGCTGTCGATCGGCGCCGCGTACGGCGTCATGACGCTCGTCTTCCAGCACGGCTGGGGCGCTGCTCTCCTCGGTGTCGACCACGCCGTCCCGGTCTCGAGCTGGGTGCCGATCCTGATGTTCACCGTGCTCTTTGGGTTGTCGATGGACTACGAGGTGTTCCTGCTCGCCGCTGTGCGCGAGGACTGGCTCGACAGCGGTGACGCCCGGCGCAGCGTCGTCACCGGGATCGCCTCGACCGGGCGGGTGATCTCGATGGCCGCGGCGATCATGGTCGCCGTCTTCCTCGGCTTCGCGACGGAGAGCGACCTGGTCGTGAAGATGATGGGCGTCGGCCTGGCGGTCGCCGTCGCGCTCGACGCGACCCTGGTCCGGCTGGTCCTCGTCCCGGCCACGATGACCCTGCTCGGCGAAAGGAACTGGTGGTTCCCACGGTTCCGACGCGCCCCCGCCGTGGCGGCTCCGGCCGGCTCGCCCGCGACGACCGCCGGGTCCGTCGTGCGCCCCTCCGATGACGCCTACAGCGGCGTCTGACCCCCTGCCCGCCCGATCGACCACACCACCCGAGGAGAAACCGATGAACACCGATTCGCACACGAGGTCCAGCACGACCCGGCCGAACGCCTCGCCGGCACACCGTCCGCAGCTCGTGCTGCCCGGCCAGACCGCCGCACCGGACGGCCCGGTCGACATGGTGATGATGTATGTGATGCACCACGGCTTCCGGCGCGACCTGCAGCGATTCGCGGTCGCGACAGAGGCGACGCCTCTCGACGACGTGGCCACCTGGCGCGCGCTGCACGCCCGCTGGGAGCGGTTCGCCGGGGTGCTGCACCACCACCACAGCGGCGAGGACGCCGGCATCTGGCCGTTCCTGCTGGAGCGCGCCGACGAGCAGGAGCGGAGCACCCTGCTGGCGATGGAGGAGGAGCACTCCCACATCGACCCGCTGCTGCGCGGCTGCGCGGAGGGCTTCGCCGAGCTCGCCGGCGACCGCGTCGGGCTCGACGCCGAGGACGCCCGGGCGGCGCTGCAGGTGCGGGTCGCGGCCACCAGGGACGCGCTCGGCCGGCACCTCCGGCACGAGGAGACGGAGGCGATGGCGATCCTGCAGCGGCACATGACGCCGGCGGACTGGGAGCACGTGGAGAAGGAGCACTTCCCCAGGAACGAGGCGCCCTTCAGCCTCTTCTTCATGGTGGCGTGGTGCATGGAGTCCGTGCCCGCCTCGGAGGTCGCCGAGGTGTTCGCCAGGGTCGGCCGCCCGTTCATGGTGCTCTGGCTGCTCGCGCGGCGAGGGTTCCGGCGCGGCGAGCGACGGGCCTTCCGCTACGCCGGCGTTGCCTGAGGCGCGTCGCCACCGCCGTCAGAAGGCGTGCCGCTCCCGCAGGTCGTCCAGCCACTGGGCGACCTGCGGGAGTCCCCATGCCGCGCACTGGCCGGCCGCGACGTCGGCGTGCCCACGAGCCAGCGTCGACTCGCCCACGGCCGCCGCGGCGAGCGCCAGGTAGGCGTGCACCGGCCCATGTGCCGGCCCGGTGCCGGAGATGATGCAACCGCCCTGCAATGGGAGCAGCCGCTCGTAGACCTGCGCGGCGAGCTCGCGGTCGCCGAGGCCCAGCGCGATCTCGGCGCCGAGCGCCCAGTTCATCTCGGAGTACCAGTTGTCGCGGGCCACGTCGTACGACGTCCCGGCCCAGACCTCGCGCGCCATGTCCGCCTGGTCCTTGCGCAGCAGCAGCACCACGTAGCCCGGCTCGACCGGCACGTGCGCCTTCTCGAGGTACTCCTCCACCCGCGCCGGCGCCGGATCCCGGTCCAGCCAGAACGCCGGGACCAGCAGGGCGCCGACGAGGCCGTCCGCCTTGTGGGCCAAGGAGATGACGTCGTCCAGCTCGCCGAGCCGGGCAGCGTTCGCGTCGACCCGGGCGACGTCCCCGGTCATCGAGGCCCACGAGGTGTCCAGGCCGAGCGCGGCCATCTCGACGAAGTACATCCGGTTGGCGCGCGACTCGGCGATGATCGCGCCGAGCTCCTCGCCCAGGCCGTCCACCCGGCCGAGCGCGCACCGTGCCGTGGCGGCCAGGAACCGGCTGACCAGGTAGGCCTGCTCGTCGTCGATCGCGTGGGCCAGGTCGGTCGCCTCCTGGGCATCGGCCAGGCGGTCCTCGATGACGGAGCGCCGCCACCGCGCCACGGCGGCGGCCTGCAGCATGTCCAGCAGCAGCGCCGGCTCGCCGAGCCGTCGGGCCATCGCCACGCCCTCCTCGACGAGGGCGTCCAGCTCGCGTTCGGCCCCGGCGTAGTAGAGCTCTCCGGCGAGCGCGAGCAGCAGCCGGCAGCGCAGCTCCGAGTCGTCGCGGGGCAGCGCCGCGAGGGTGGAGCGCATCGCGGCCACCACGTCGGCGTTCACCGCGCCGTAGACCCGGACCGGCCACACGGCGCCGGCGGTCTCGACGGTGGTCGCCCGGACGAGGAGGTCCGGCCGGTCGAGCCCCTCGGCGAGCAGGATGGCCTCGTCGGCCGCCTCCGTCATCTCGACCATCCGGGTGCTCCAGCGGCAGGCGTCGGCGTAGCCGAGCAGCACGTCGAAGCGTTCCCGTGCGGTCGCCGTCCGATCCTCCGACTGCAGCGCCAGTGCGGCGGCGTAGTGCTCGGCTGCCTCCTCGGCACCGTGCCACTCGAGGGCCACGGCGCCGGCGCCGGCAGCGCTCTGCCAGGCGTTGCGGACCTGCCGCTTCCCGGCGGCCGCCCAGTGCCGGGCGATCTCGGCGGCGCGCTGCGGGGCGTCGGCGGTGCCGGCCACGAGCTCGGCGACCCGCGCGTGCATCCGCTCCCGGCGCGACGGCCCCAGCTCGTCGTACGCCGCGTCCCGGACCAGCGCGTGCACGAACCGGAACACGTCGGCGCCGAGGTCCTGGACGAGGTCCACGGCGATGGCCGGCTCGAGCAGGTCCAGGACCGCGGTCTCCTCGAGGTCCAGGGTCGCGGCGAGCAGCGGCAGCTCGAAGCGACGCCCGATCACCGCCGCGGCCGTCAACACCGGTGTGCACCCCTCCGGGAGCTGGCGGATGCGTCGGCGGACCACGTCGGCGACGGTGCGCGGCGTGCTGGCCAGCACGGAGCCGAGGGGGCGGCCCTCGTCGCGGGCCAGGCGCGCGTACTCGATGAGGAAGAACGGGTTGCCCTCCGTCCGTGCCAGTGCCGATCGAGTCGTGGCCCCGTCGACCGGCGCCCCCGACACTGCGGCGAGCACATCGGCCGCGTCGGCCGGGTCGAGCCCGGCCAGCTCCACGTGGGTGGCGTGCCGCCGGCCGAGCGCCTCCGCCGCCTCCCCGAGCGCATCGGCCTCGGCGCCGCGGCGCCACGTGCACACCACGAGCAGCCGTGCGGTCGCGGTCTGGTTGCACAGGTGCCGCAGCACCCGGAGCGACGACGGATCGGCCCAGTGCAGGTCCTCCAGGACGAGTACGACGGTCTCGTGGCCGGCCAGCCGGAGCAGGTCCCGGCAGATGCCGTCGGCCACCGCGAACCGCTCCGCGTCGTGGTCACCGGACGAGCCGGCCGGGACCGGCGAGAGGGCCTCGGCCAGCGCCATCGTCCACGGCCACAGCGGCGGCGCGTCCTCGTCCGGGGAGCAGCGGCCGAGCAGCACCCGCGCCCCCGTCGTCGCAGCCCGCAGGGACAGCTCCATGGCGAGCCGCGACTTCCCGGCTCCGGGCTCGCCCACGACCGCAGCGAAGGACAGCGTGCCGAGGTCGGCCGCGTCGAGCAGCGAGGTCAGGGTGAGCAGGTCGTCCTCCCGCCCGACCAGCGGCCAGTCCGGCAGCACCACGTCGAACGGCACGGACCGTGCCTGGACCGGCACAGGGGGCGTGCGCTGCCGGGGGAGCTCCACGGGGGCGTGGGCGACACCCTTCTCCTGGCGCAGGATCGCGGTCTGCAGCTCGCGCACGACCGCCGAGGGCTCCAGCGCCAGCTCCTCGTCGAGGAGGATCCGCAGCCGGTCGAGCGCCGACAGGGCCTCGGCCTGCCGTCCGGTCCGGCTCAGCGCCACGGCGAGGAGCACCCACAGCCGTTCCCGCAGCGGGTGCCGCGCGGCCAGCGCCTCGAGCTCGCCGACTGCGCTGGCCGCGTCACCTGCCGCGATCAGGAGCGTCGCCCGGTCCTCCTCGGCGAGGGCGCGGATCTCGGCGAGCCGGTTGCGCTCCGCCACGACGAGGTGCTCACCGACCACGTCGGCGTACGGCTCGCCGCGCCAGAGCCCCAGCGCTGCGTCGAGCCGCTGCAGCAGCACGGCCGCCCCGGCAGGGTCCTCCGCCAGGGGTGCGGTCTCGGTGACCATCGATCCCATCGCCGCGTGCACCTCCGCCGCGGTGCGCACGAACACCTCCACGTCGAGGGCACCGGGGTCGATCAGCAGCTGGTAGCCCAGGTCGCTGCGCGCCAGGTAGCGCGACGGTGCCCGGGGGGTCAGCGCCGGCTCCAGCGTTCGTCGTACGACGGAGAGGTAGGTGTGCAGGGTCGCCAGCGCGCTGGGCGGGGCGGCATCGCCCCACAGTGCCTCCACCAAGCGGTCCGCCGGGACGGGCACGCCCGGGGACAGCGCCAGCGCCGCCAGCAGCGCACGGTGCTTGGCGGCCTTGAGCGTGACGGTCCGGTCCGGGTCCGTTCCCGAGTCGCGCACCACGGTCGGGCCGAGGACCCCGACCCACATGCTGGGGAGCCTAGAACGTCGCGCGTCCGGACGCGGCGGAACGGCGCAGTCCTCTAGACCTTCCGCGCGCGCTTTACATACTCCTAGTATGCGTCCATGAGCGTCGTCGTCGATCCGCGCACAGAAGCCCGCTTCGAGCGGATGCGGCCGCTGGGAGCCGGTTCCACGCCCCGCGTCTCCGCCGAGCAGCTGCCTGCAGGCCCAAGCTGGCCGGGGCTGGTGCAGAGCATCGGCCTGCTGCGGTTCCGGCACCAGTTCATCCCGTGGCTGCACCGGAAGTACGGCGACGTGTTCTCGATCCGGATCCTGCCCGAGGGTCGCTGGCTGGTGATCTTCCACCGGCCGGAGCACGTCCGGGAGATCTTCGCCGGTGACCCAGCGGTGTTCCACGCCGGCAAGGGCAACGCCATCCTCGGACCGGTGATGGGCGAGCACTCCCTGCTCCTCGTCGACGGGGCGCAGCACAAGCGGGCTCGCAAGCTGCTGATGCCAGCGTTCAACGGGCACGCGCTGCGGGGCTACGAGGCCATGGTCGAGGGGCTGGCGAAGACGGAGGTCGGGTCGTGGACGCCGGGGCGGCCGTTCCGCTCGCTGGAGCGGATGAACGCCCTCACCCTCGAGGTGATCCTGCAGGTCGTCTTCGGCGTCACCGAGGAGGCGCGGCTGTCGCAGCTGCGGCCGCTGGTGAACAACACCGTCAACGTCTCGCCGGCGGTCTTCCTCGGCTGGGGCTTCCCGCGACTGCAGGGTCTCGGCCCGTGGCGCAAGGCGTTCCTCAACCAGGCCGAGCTCGACCGGGTGATCTACGCCGAGATCGCCGAGCGGCGACGAGCCGCCGACCTCGCCTCGCGCACCGACGTGCTCTCGCAGCTGCTGCAGGTGCGCGACGAGGACGGCGCCGGCCTGACCGACGAGGAGCTCCGCGACCAGTTGGTCACGCTCTTGCTGGCCGGGCACGAGACCACCGCGACGGCGCTGGCCTGGACGCTGCACGAGCTCGGCAAGGACCCGGTCGTCCTCAGGCGGGCCCGCGAGGCCGCGGCGTCCGGGGACGACGACTACCTCGAGGCGGTGCTCAAGGAAGCCATGCGCCTGCACCCGGTGATCCCGATGGTGGTGCGGCACCTGATGGAGCCGGCCACGATCGGCGGCATCGACCTGCCGGCGGGCGCCAACGTGGGCGCCTCCATCATCCTGGCGCACGCCTCCGAGGAGGCGCATCCCGACCACCTGAGGTTCCGGCCCGAGCGGTTCGGCGAGGGCGAGGTGGCCACGAACACCTGGATCCCGTTCGGCGGTGGTGTACGCCGGTGCATCGGCGCCGGCTTCTCCCTGATGGAGGGCGTGGCGGTGCTGCGCGAGGTGCTCTCCACGTACGACGTCTCGCTGCCGGCCGGCGCGTCGAGGGAGAAGCCGAAGGTCCGCAACATCACCAGCGTCCCGCGGCACGGCGCCCGGATCGTGGTCACGCGGAGGTAGCCGCCCGCGGCATGCCGGCGCCCCTGCGCACAGCTCCCCGTGGGCGTTCCTCCCAGCCCGTCCGGACACGTCTGCGGTCGAGGTCACACGGTGGAGCAGGTGTCAGGTGGGGAAGCGTCGGGCACCGCCAGGGCATGACCAACGACAACGCAGCAGAGGCCCGCGAGGGACTGATGGACAACGTCGCGGGGAAGGCAAAGGAATTCGCCGGTGCCGTGACCGGCAACGACGACCTGGTGGAGGAGGGACAGCTCCAGCAGGCCGAGGCGCGCGAGCGCAAGCAGGCCGTGGCCGATGAGGCCATCGCCGACGCGCAGCGTGACGAGGCGACCCAGGACGTGCGGGAGGCCAGCCACGACGCCGCCGTGCAGAAGGGTGCCGCGCGGGCCGCGGCCCGGCGTGACGAGGCGGTGATCGAGCGGCAGCGCGAGACGCAGCACGCCGAGGCGGAACGCGCTGCCAGCCTGCAGGAGAGCGCCGGCCGCCAGGCGGCCGAGGGACAGGCCGACCGGATCGCGGAGTCCCGCGCGGAGCAGGCCGAGACGCTGGCCGCCGAGGCCACGTCCACCGAGCGCAAGGCCGCTGCCGAAGAGGTTCGCCTCGAGCGCGAGGCGGCCGCCGCAGACCAGAAGGCCGCGCAGCTGCGGGCCGAGACCGAGAAGTGAGGACCACCATGATTCGCAACCTGATCGCCGCGCCCTACGAGGTGGCGCGCCTGCCACTCCTGATCGTCGACAAGACCCTGTCCGACAAGGTCTCCGAGACGTTCGCGCCTCGACTGGTCCTCGACCGTGCCCTCGGCTCGGCCGACAAGGTCGCTGGCACGCTGCTCGGCAACCGCACCATCACCCAGCGCGGCACGGACCGCATCGAGCGCTCCCAGAAGCTGATGAAGGCCTCGCAGCTCGAGCGCGAGGCCGACGCCCGTCGCGAGCAGGCCCGGGCCACCGACACCGCGGCCCGCAAGGAGGCCGCGAAGAAGCGCGAGGCAGCCCAGGACCGGGTCGTGTCCGGCCTGCAGGAGGCCGATGCCGCCGAGGCGCGCGGCAAGCAGCAGGCCAGCGCCAGGGCAGCCAAGACCGCTGCGAGCAAGAAGGCCGCGGCCGACCAGCGTGCCCAGAACCGCAGCGACGCCGTCGAGAAGCGCGAGTCGCGGCAGGAGTCAGCCGCGGAGACGAAGAAGAAGTCCGCCCAGCGCAAGGCCAAGTCGGAGCTGGAGGAGGCGCGCGAGAACAAGCAGTCCGCCGCCGCCTCCCGCAGCGACGCGGAGCGGCTCGAGGACCTCGCCGACGCCAAGAAGCAGGAGCGCAAGCAGGGCTGAGCGGTCCTCCCTCCCGGCGACGGTTCCCAGTCTCCGGGCCCGCGGCTATGTTGCTGGGAGGGAGGTCGCGGTGCGGCGGTGGTACAAGGACGCAGTCATCTACTGCGTGGAGGTGGACTCGTTCCAGGACTCCAACGGTGACGGGTGTGGAGACCTGCGGGGGCTGACCAGCCGCCTGGACTACCTCGCCCGACTCGGCGTCACCTGCCTGTGGCTGAACCCGATCCACCCGTCACCGTTGCGGGACGACGGTTACGACGTGTCGGACTACTACGGCATCGACCCGCGCCTGGGCTCCCTCGGTGACTTCGCCGAGCTCGCGCAGGAGGCGCAGCAACGCGGCATCCGGCTGATCCTGGACCTCGTCGTCAACCACACCTCCGACGAGCATCCCTGGTTCGTCTCGGCGCGTCAGGGGCCGGACTCGCTGTTCCACGACTGGTACGTCTGGAGTGACACGGAGCCGCCTGACCGTCGTCAGGGCATGGTCTTCCCCGGAGAGCAGGAAGAGACCTGGTCGTTCGACGAGCAGGCCCAGAAGTGGTACTTCCACCGGTTCTACCGCTTCCAACCCGACCTCAACTGGTCCAACCCCAAGGTCCGCGAGGAGATCCGGAAGGTGATGACCTTCTGGCTGCAGGCCGGGGCGTCGGGCTTCCGCATCGACGCCGCTCCGTTCCTGCTCGAGCAGGTGCAGGCCGGCGTCTCGCCGGCGCCCCTCGACTTCAAGATCCTCGACGAGTGGCGCGAGGACGTCCAGTGGCACGCCAGCGACGCGGTGCTGCTGTGTGAGGCGAACGTGAGCCACGACGAGCTGGTGAAGTACTTCGCGGCCGCGCCGGACGGCCCGAACGACCGTGCGCACATGATGTTCGCCTTCCTCGTCAACGCCAACGTGTGGCTCGCGCTCGCCCGCTCGGATGCGGAGCCGCTGATCACCTCGCTGCAGAACCTGCCCAAGCTCCCCGCCATGGGGCAGTGGGCGACGTTCCTGCGCAACCACGACGAGCTCGACCTCAGCCGGCTCACCGACGAGCAGCGCAGCGACGTGATGGCGGCGTTCGCGCCCAAGCAGGACATGCGTCTCTACGGCCGCGGCATCCGCCGCCGGTTGGCGCCCATGATGGACGGCGACCGCCGACACATCGAACTCGCCTACGCGCTGCAGTTCTCGCTGCCCGGCACGCCGGTGCTGAGGTACGGCGAGGAGATCGGCATGGGCGAGAACCTCGCGCTAGAGGGGAGAGACGCCATCCGCACGCCGATGCAGTGGCAGTCAGGACCCACGGGCGGCTTCTCGAGCGCGGCACCGGAACGCCTCGTCATGCCGGTCCCCACCCGAGGGAAGTACTCGACCCGGCGCGTCAACGTGCAGGACCAGAGCCGCGACGCGTCCTCGCTCCTGCGCTGGTTCGAGCAGCTGATCCGGGTGTTGCGTGAATGTCCCGAGATCGGCAACGGCACGCCGAGCGTGATCGACGTCCCGATGCCTCGGTCAGTGCTCGTGCATCGCTTCGACGCCGACGGCGGCGCGATCGTGCTCCTGCACAACCTGGCCGACGAGCCGGTCAGCGTCGACCTGTCCACGCTGGGGTCCGTGCCGGACGCCTCCGAGGTGTTCAGTGACGGTCCCTACGGCCCGCTCGGTCGCCGGCTCGCTGACCTGGAGCTGAATCCGTGGGGCTACCGCTGGATCCGCCTGCACCGGGGGCTGCTCCCGCACTGAACGGGGCGAGCATGGGTTCCGCGTCGACCGGCAGGACTCCCGGTGACCAACGAGTCGGCCGTCAGCCGACGAAGAGGCAGAAGGGGTGCCCGGCCGGGTCGGCGAGCACGTAGAGCGGCTCGTCCGGGTCGTCGGTCCGATCGAGCAGCAGGGTCGCGCCCAGCGCCTCCGCACGGTCCCGGTGGCGCTCGAGCTCCGGGCGGCTCGGCACGATGAAGTCGAGGTGCAGCTGCATCGGCACGTCGGGCGCCGGCCACGTGGTGGGCTCGAGCCGATCGACCAGCTGGAAGGCGAGCTGCCGGTGGCCTTCCGCGTCGGTGAGGACCAGCCAGTCGGCCTCGCCCGTGGTCGTGGCCTCGTCGCCCGGCCGGTAGACCAGGCCGAGGAGCTCGCGGTAGAACTCCGCGAGGCCACGGACGTCCGTCGTGTCCAGCACGGTGTGCAGCAGGCGCGGGAACGTGTCCATGGTGGTCCTCCGATCGCCACCATGATGCGCGAAAACCGGTCGCACAACTCGAGGCGGCGCCGCACAATCGTCGTTCGTGACGATCGCCGACCGGTTCCGCAGCGTGCGGATGGACGTCACCCCGTTGAAGGAGTCGAGGGACTTCCGGCTGCTCTTCACCGCGGGGACGATCTTCTACCTGGGCGCGATGATGACCTACGTCGCGATCCCGTTCTCGCTCTACCACCTGACCGGGTCGAACTTCGCGGTCGGTGTCGTCGGGCTGGTGGAGCTGGTGCCCCTGGTGGTGTTCGGGCTGTACGGCGGTGCGCTGGCCGACCATGCCGACCGGCGTCGGATCCTCATCGCCTGCGGGACGGCAGAGGCGCTCCTGACCGTCGTACTCGCCCTGAACGCGCTGTCGGACCACCCACGGGTGTGGCTGATCTACGTGGTGGCCGGCCTGCTCGCGTGCACCACGGGGCTGCGCCGGCCGTCGAAGGAGGCGCTGCTGCCGCGCACCGTCCGGCACGAGCAGATCGCCGCGGCCAACGCGCTGGACAGCTTCGGCACCCAGGCCGGTGTGCTCGTCGGGCCCGCGGTCGGCGGCCTGCTGCTCGCCCACGCCGGGCCGGCGTGGTGCTTCGGGGCGAACGCGGTCGCCCTGCTGGTGGCGGTGGTGATGTTCGTGCTGCTGCGGCCCTACCCCCACGTCGGCGAGACGGAGGCGCCGTCGCTGCGGGGGATCCGCGAGGGCCTGACCTACGCGATGCGGCGCAAGGACCTGCTCGGCACCTATCTGGTGGACATCGCCGCGATGCTGCTGGCGATGCCGGTGGTGATCTTCCCGGCTCTGGCGACCGAGGTCTTCGACCGGCCGGAGCTGCTGGGCCTGCTCTACAGCGCCGAGACGGTCGGCGCCGTGGTCGCGACGGCGCTCAGCGGCTGGACCGCGCGGGTGCACCACCACGGCCGGGCGATCGTCATCGCCGCGTCGGTCTACGGCGCCGGCATCGCGCTGGCCGGCGCCGCTCCGGGCATCTGGCTCTGCATGGCGTTCCTGGCGGTGGCGGGTGGCGCCGACATGATCTCGGGGGTGTTCCGCAGCACGGTCTGGAACCAGACCATCCCCGACAACATGCGCGGGCGCCTCGCCGGCATCGAGATGCTGTCCTACTCCGTCGGGCCGATGGGCGGTGACGTGCGCGCCGGGTTCGTCGCCGACGCCTGGTCGGTGCGTGGCTCCTTCGTCAGCGGTGGCGTCGCCTGTGTCGCCGGGGTGGCGCTCACCGCAGCCTGGCTGCGCGACTTCTGGACCTACGACGACCGCACCGACCCGCACGCCGTGGCCGAGCGGGAGCGACGTGCCGGACAGGCGGATGCGGCCGCCACGTAGGCTCGGCCCCGTGAAGCTCGAACGCAAGCACGCCCTGGTCCTGCTCGGCATCGCGGTGTGGAACGTGCTCACCTACGCGCGGTTCACCAAGGCGCTGGTGCAGACCGAGGAGGACCGGCCGACGGGCTACTTCGTGGCCCACGGCGTGCTGATCGTGGTCAACGTGCTGATCGCGGTCGTCCTCGGCCGGTGGGGCATCCGGGCGCTGCGCACGGGTCGGCGCGACAGGGCCTGAGGCGGTCAGTCGCGTGAGCTGACCAGGCCGTGCACGCCGAAGGTGGTGGCGGCCACGCCGCTGAGCAGGGCAGTACGACGCCAGCGCCGGTTGACCGCCGCGAAGCCGAAGGCGGTGGACGCGTGCAGGAGGTCCACCACGGCGCCCACCCGGATCAGCTCCTCCTCCGGCTTCGCTGCCAGGACGGTGCCCTGGGCGACGTGGCGCAGGCCGAGCAGCCGCAGCACCGCTCGTGCCGGTGTGGTGGAGTCCTCGTGGGTGGCCGACAGGACCAGCCCAGGGGTGGCCGTCAGGACGCTGCCCCACACCGTGCGGAGGATCGCTGCCCGGTTCACTTCTTCTTCGCCTTCTTCCTCGGTGACCTGCTGTCGCGCGTCGACGTGCGGTCGGACTTGCCCCTGCTGCCGGTATTCCGGTCGGCCTTGCCGGTCTCGGAGCGGCGGTGGATCGGGCCGTGCGGGTCGGCCAGGTTCTGGGCGGTGTTGACCAGCGGCACGTGCGAGAACGCCTGCGGGAAGTTGCCGACGAGGCGGCCCGTCCTGGCGTCGTACTCCTCGGTCAGCAGGCCGAGGTCGTTGCGCAGGCCCAGCAGCCGCTCGAAGACCTCCCGGCCCTCGTCGACCCGGCTCTGCAGGATGTAGTTGTCGGCCAGCCAGAAGGTGCACGGCAGGAACGCGCCCTCGCCCGGAGGGAGTCCGTCGACCGACTCCGAGGAGCTGTCCATCGAGTAGCGCTGGACGAAGCCGCCGTCGCATAGCTCGCGCTCGATCGCCCGGACGGTGCCCTTCATCCTCGGGTCGTCGGCGCGCAGGAAGCCGACCTGCGGGATGATCAGCAGCGCCGCGTCGAGGCTCGTGGAGCCGTAGTACTGGGTGAAGCTGCGCTTGCGGCCGTCGTACCCCTTGTCGCAGACCTCGTCGTGGATCTCCTTGCGCATCTGCTTCCACCGGTCGACCGGACCGTCCAGCTGGAAGTGCTCGACGCCCTTGATCGCGCGGTCCACCGCAGCCCAGGCCATCACCTTCGAGTGGGTGAAGTCGCGGCGTGGCCCGCGCATCTCCCAGATGCCGTTGTCCGGCTCGCGCCAGTGCCCCTCGAGGAAGTCCATCAGCACGCGCTGGACGTCCCAGGCGAGCTCGTCGGGAGCGATGCCGTGGTTGCGCGCCTGGTGCAGGGCGTCCATCAGCTCGCCGTAGACGTCCAGCTGGTATTGCTCAGCGGCGGCGTTGCCGACCCGGACCGGACGCGACCCGGCGTAGCCACTGAGCCAGTCCAGCTCGAACTCCGGGAGCCGGCGCTCCCCCTCGACGCCGTACATGATCTGCATCTGCCGCGGGTCGCCCGCGAGGGCCCGGAGCAGCCACTCGCGCCAGGCGATCGCCTCCTGCTCGTAGCCGCTCTCCACGAGCGCCATCAGCGTGAACGTGGCGTCACGGAGCCAGCAGTAGCGGTAGTCCCAGTTGCGTGGGCCCCCGATCTGCTCCGGCAGCGAGGTGGTCGCCGCTGCCACGATGCCCCCGCTGGGCGCGTAGCTGAGCGCCTTCAGGGTGACCAGCGAGCGGACCACGGCGTCGCGGTACTCGCCCTGGTAGGTGCAGTTGTCGGCCCACTTCTGCCACCACCGCTCGGTACGACGGATGGCCTTGTCCGGCTCCTGGAGCTTGGCCTCCTCCTGCCGGGGTCCGGCCCAGCTGAGCTGGAAGCTGACGGAGTCGCCCTTCCCCACGGAGAACCGCGCGCGACCGGTCGCGTCGTCGAGGTCCCAGTCGACCTCGCCGTGCACGGTGATCGCGTCCGGTCCGGCGATGGCGCGGAAGGTCCTGCCCTCGGAGCGGATCATCGGGGTGACGTGGCCGTAGCCGTAGCGGATCCGCAGCTCGGTCTCCATCTCGACGCGGCCCTGCAGCCCGCGCACCTGGCGGACCAGCACCGGATGACCGTCGTCGCGGATCGGCATCGTGTCGACGACCCGGACCAGCCCGTCGTCGGTCGCGAAGTCGGTCTCGAGCACCAGGCTGTCACCGCGGTAGCGCCGGCCCACCGCCCGGCCGCCCCGGGGTGCGAGCAGCCAGCGGCCGTTGCCCTCGTCGCCGAGCAGCGCCGAGAAGCAGGCGTCGGAGTCGAAGCGGGGCAGGCACAGCCAGTCGATCGAGCCGTCGTAGCCCACCAGCGCGGTGGTGTAGGTGTCGCCGAGGAGCGCGTAGTCCTCCAGCCGGAGCGCCATGGTCAGCGGGAGCGGCGCTTGGCCAGCGCGGTCACGGCCCCACCCGCGGCCACGGCGGCGGCCCCGACGGCACCGAGGAGGCCGTGGTGCTGGGACGCCCAGACCTGGGGGCTCCGGTCGGTGGACCGGCTGTCGAAGCGGCCGTGCGCACCGAAGTCGTGGCCGTCCTGGCCGTCCGCCGGGCCCCACAGGTTGGCCGGCTGGTCGGGGGAGCGCGGCTGGTCGGTCTGCTGGGACTTGAAGCCGGTGCGGGCGAGGTAGCGGTCGAGCAGTCCCGGCACGACGGCGTTGGCCAGCAAGGTGCCGACGGTGGACCCGCCGACCCAGTACTCCCGCCGCTCGGGGTGGTCGGCCGCGTGCACCAGCGCCTGCCCGGCCACCTCGGGCTGGTAGATCGGCGGGACCGGCTGGGCCTGCTTCGGGAGCCGGGACAGCACCCAGTCGAACTGCGGCGTGTTCACCGCCGGCATCTGCACCATGGTCACCTTGATCGGGCTCTTCTCGTGCAGCAGCTCGCAGCGCAGCGCCTCGTTGAAGCCCTGGATCGCGTGCTTGGCGCCGCAGTACGCCGTCTGCAGCGGGATGCCCCGGTAGGCCAGCGCGGAGCCGCACTGCACGATCGTCCCCCGGCCACGGGGCTTCATGTGCTGCAGCGCCACCATGGTGCCGTAGACGAAACCCAGGTAGCTCACGTCGGTGACCCGCTTGAACTCCTCGGGCTTGACCTCGTCGAAGGGCGCGAAGACCGACGTGAAGGCGACGTTCACCCAGACGTCGATCGGACCCAGCTCGCGCACCACCTGCTCGGCCGCGTCGACCACCTGGTCGTGCTCGGCCATGTCGGTCGGGATCGCCAGGGCGGTGCCCCCGGCGCCCTCGATGTCGGCGACCGCGCCCTTGAGCCCCGCCTCGCCGCGGGCCAGCAGTGCGACCTTGTCGCCGCGCTGACCGAAGAGCTTGGCCGTGGCCCTGCCGATGCCGCCACTGGCCCCGGTGACCACGACGACGCGGGAGGTGGACCGGGAGGCATGCCGGGATGCTTGCGTAGGCGCAACGGAAGTCATGCCGGCCAGTGACCTGTGGGCGCACTTCTCAAACGGTCGGCTTCGGGGCTGCCGGGCCTGCGGCTGTGGACAGCGCCGGTCCACAGGACGCGGGTTGTCGGAGCGGGGTGACCGGCACGGTCTCCTCGCCGGACGTCAGGCGAACCGGTCGCGGACCTCGTTCTCGACGAGCCCGTAGTCGCCGAGCGCGTAGTGGTGGCGCGGCGCCCGGGGGCCGGAGCGCGAGGCGTCGAGCTCTGCCGAGACGGTGGCGTGCACCTCGTCGTCCCAGGGCATGCCGGCCGCGTCGTACACCCGCCGGACCGCGGCGACCGGGTCGGCGACGAGGTCGGCGTACTCGACGTCGACGAACTGGGCCTCCGGCGCTGTCGAGCGCACCTTGCGGTAGGCGTCGTACTGCCGGCCGAGCAGGTCGAGCTGGGTCCGGCCGATGGTCTCGCCGACGAAGGTGGTGGAGGTCCCACGGGTCGAGGCCTCGGCGAGCGAGCACATCGACGCGACGCAGGTGACCGCGTCCCGGTGCGTCACCACGATGACCGCATCGGGGTAGACCTCGAGCAGGGTGTCGAGCGCGATCAGGTGGCTCGGGTTCTTGAGGATCCAGCGCTTCTCCGGGTCGCGCAGGCCGATCAGCTGCAGCAGCCGCCGGTGCCGGCGGTACGCCGGGGTCCAGTCGGCGTCCTGCAACCAGGCCGAGTACGCCGGCACGTGCGCCTGCGTCTCGAAGGCGACCGACGTCCCGGCCTGCTGGAGCAGCCGCCAGCACTCCTCGTGGCTGGCGGCGTCGGAGTAGTGGATGCCGGCCAGCTCGGG
>DASSOK010000126.1:0-8855 GCA_035700665.1 Marmoricola sp. | reverse complement strand
TGTGACGACGGAAAGTGTGGGCGCTCGCCGCTAGCTTCGGCGCATGCGGCGCTACAGCGATGACCAGCTCACCGAAGCGGTCTCCGGATCGCACTCATGGCGCGGGGTGCTGCGCTCCATCGGGTTGAGCGCGACCTCTGCTTCAGCGATGAGATCGGTGCGCCGCCATGCGGACCGGCTCGGACTGGACTACACGCACTTCACCGGTCAGCGGCGCTGGAGCGACCGACAACTGGCCGAGGCCATCGCGCAGTCCGCCTCCTGGTCCCAAGTGACCGATCTCCTGGGCCTGAAGGGCGGTTCGAGCACGACCACCATACGTGGCCATGCCGTGCGCCTCGGACTCGAGACGTCCCACCTTGCGAAGAAACGACTGCCCGAAGACGCCGCGCGGATGCGCCCGACGACGAAACACCTGGCCAGAGCGGGATCCCTGCTGGCGGCTGCCTGGTTCGAGCTCAGCGGTCATCAGGTCTCCTGGCCCCTGGAACCGAGCCGTTACGACCTCCTCGTGTGGATGGGTGAGCGGGCCGAGCGGGTCCAGGTCAAGACCACCACGATGAGGGCCGGGAGCTCCTGGATCGTCCGACTGGCCAGCATGCGACATGAAGTGAAGACCTACGATCCGGAAGAGATCGACTCGTTCTTCGTGATCGATGGGGACCTCAACTACTACCTTCTCCCGATCAAGGTCGTCGGCGGCCTCACGGCCATCCATGTCTCCGCCTATCGGGCATTCCTTCTGCCGCAGTGCGTGACGGCTCGCTGCCCGAAGGCGTCCGCGCGCCATGCCACTTCAGCGCTTGCGCTTCTCCCGCGGCCGCACCTGCAGCACGATCGGTGTCCCGATGAAGCCGAACTCCTCGCGCAGCCGGCGTTCGATGTACCGCTCGTAGCCGGCGTCGAGCTTGCCGGAGGTGAACAGGATGAAGGTGGGCGGCGCGGTCTGGGCCTGGGTCCCGAAGAGGATCTTCGGTTGCTTGCCACCGCGGACCGGGTGCGGGTGCTCGGCCACGAGGCGGCCGAGGAACGCGTTCAGCGCGCCCGTCGGCACCCGGCTCTCCCAGCCCTCCAGGGCGGCCTCGAGTGCCGGCAGGAGCCGGTCGAGGTGCCAGCCGGTGCGGGCGGTGAGGTTGACCCGAGGCGCCCACTGCACCTGGACGAGCTCACGCTCGTACTCGCGCTCCAGGTAGTAGCGGCGCTCGTCGTCGACGAGGTCCCACTTGTTGAACACGATCACCAGCGCTCGCCCCGACTCACGGACGCTCTGGATGATCCGCAGGTCCTGCTCGGAGATCGACTGGCTGGCGTCGATGACGAGCACGGCGACCTCCGCCCGCTCCAGCGCGGTGGCGGTGCGCAGGGAGGCGTAGTACTCGTGGCCCGACGCCGTCTTGACCCGCTTGCGGATGCCCGCGGTGTCGATGAACTTCCAGGTCCGCCCGCCCAGCTCGACGAGCTCGTCGACCGGGTCGACGGTGGTCCCGGACGCGTCGTCGACGACGACCCGATCCTCGCCGGCGAGCTTGTTCAGCAGCGAGGACTTCCCTACGTTGGGCCGGCCGATGATCGCGATCCGGCGCGGGCCGCCTACCTCGCGGAACTGCTCCTCCGGCGCTTCGGGCAGGGCCGCAAGGATCGCGTCGAGCAGGTCCCCGGAGCCACGGCCGTGCAGCGCCGAGACCGGGTACGGCTCGCCCAGGCCCAGGTTCCACAGTCCGTACGCCTCGGCCTCGGTGCGCGCGTCGTCGACCTTGTTGGCCGCGAGCACGACCGGTCGGCCGCTCTTGCGCAGGATCCTCACGACGGCCTCGTCCGCGTCGGTGATGCCCACCGTGGCGTCGACCACGAACATCACCGCGTCGGCGAGCCCGACCGCCACCTCCGCCTGGGCCGCGATGCGCTCGGCCATGCCGCGGGCGTCGGGGTCCCAGCCGCCGGTGTCGACGACGGTGAACGAGCGGCCGTTCCAGACGGCCTCGTAGGACACCCGGTCGCGCGTGACGCCCGGCTTGTCCTCGACGACCGCCTCGCGCCGGCCGATGATCCGGTTCACCAGCGTCGACTTGCCCACGTTGGGACGACCCACCACGGCGAGGATGGGTACACGAGTCTCAGTCACGGTCGTCCTTCTTGTCGGGGATCGGGCCCGGCAGCACCATGCCGGTTGCTGCCTGTGCCTCGTGGAGGGTCTCGAGGAGCATCTGGCGGTGCTGCTCCGCCACCGCGCTCACCACGGAGGTACGACGGGGCCAGTCGTCGCGCGGGAAGGACCTGGCCGGGCCGTACGTGAGCACCAGCCGGCTCCCTACTGGTGGCAACGAACTGTTGGGCCCTCCGTATTCCCGGGTGCCGAGGAAGACCAGGGGGACGACCGGCGCCCCGGTGACCAGCGCGAGGTAGGCCGAGCCGGAGCGAACGCGTCGTACTGCCCCGTCGCCACGGGTGCCCTCGGGGAACATGCCCACCACTCCGCCGTCGCGCAGCACCCGCACGCCGGTGCGCACGGCGAGCGGGTCGACCTCGAACCGGTGCACCGGGATCTGCCCCGCGGCGCGCAGGAAGGGCCGCATCGGCCCCTTGAACATCTCGGTCTTCGTCAACGCGTGCACGGGTCGCGGGCTCAGGATCGCCATCAACGGACCGTCCAGCCAGCCCATGTGGTTGCCGATCAGCACGACCGGGCCGCGCCGGGGCACGTGCTCGGCGCCCCGCACCTGCACGCGCCACCGGCTCCGCGCGATCGCCGCGGCCAGCGGCCGCAATCCGTGCAGCAGCAGCCGTGCGGGATGGTCGAGGTCATCAGTCCGTGGCAGGTCACGGTGCGACGGCCGCCCGGGGGTGCCGGTCACGGTCCGTCGTGCACTGGACGGAGCGCCTGCACTCGCGCAACCACGAGCTCGATGACCTCCTCGAGCGTGTGGTCCGTGGTGTCGATGTGCACCGCTCCGTGGGCCTTCGTCAGCGGCGCGCTGGCGCGCGACGAGTCGATCTCGTCGCGGCGGCGCAGCGACGCCTCCGTGTGCGCCGCGTCGCCGACACCGTGCTCCGCCGTACGACGGGCGGCGCGCGCCGACGGGTCAGCGGTGAGGTAGAGCTTGAGCTCCGCGCCGGGCCAGACCACGGAGCCGATGTCGCGGCCCTCCACCACGATGCCCGCCCCGGCTGCCAGCGCGTCTCCGATGATGCGGCGCTGCAATCGCAGCAGACGCGCACGGACGTCGGGAACGGTCGCCACGGGGCTGACCGCATCGGTCACCTCGGGTGAGCGGATCGCGGCAGACACGTCCTTCCCGTCGAGGGAGATGGTCGGCAGCCGAGGGTCGGTGCCCGACTCCAGCACCGGTTCGTCGGCGCAGACGGCGACCGCCGTGGCGTCGTGCACGTCGATGCCGTGGGCCAGCATCCACGCGGTCATCGCCCGGAACTGGGCGCCGGTGTCGAGATAGCGCATGCCCAGCCTGGCGGCCACGCCACGCGCCGTGCTGGACTTCCCGGAACCCGACGTCCCGTCCATCGCGACCACGACGTCGGTGCTCACGTTGTCCTCCTGCTGACGGGTTGCCCGGCCCCGCGCATGCTACCGGTGCGTGGTCCAGTTCCTCGATTCGAGCGCCTCGCGGAGGTCTTCTGCCCGGGCGCTGTCGACGAGCAGCTCGACGAGACCGACCGGCCGACCCGGGTCGTGGTCGATGTGCAGGTCCTCCACGTTGACGCCGATCTCACCCACGTCGGCGAACAGGCGCGCCAGCTCGCCTGCGTGGTCGGGCACCAGCACGTAGACGCTGCCGGTCTCGAGCGCCGGACCGCCGTGCTTGCCCGGGATCACCCGGGTGCCGTTCACACCCCGCGTGAGGATCTCCTCGAGCGGCTCGGCCGTCTCGTCGCGGATCGCGGCGAGCAGCTCGTCGAGCTGCCGGCGCACGTCGGTGAGGAGCTCCGAGACGGTGGCGCCGTTCGCCCGGATGATCTGCCCGTAGAGCGCCGGGTCACCGGCCGCCACCCGGGTGACGTCCCGGACGCCCTGGCCCGAGAGGTGCAGGTGCTCGGGTACCGCCTCCGCGAGCTGGGCGGCGGCCAGCACGGCGAGCAGGTGCGGCAGGTGCGACGTCCGGGCCACCGCCACGTCGTGCTCGACGGGCGAGAGCCGCACCGGCTGGGCACCGCAGGCTGTCACGAGGTCGACGACCAGGTCGACCGCAGACGGGTCCGCGTGCACGTGCGGGGTCACCGCCCAGGGTCGGCCGTCGAAGAGCGCGGCGCTCGCCGCTAGCGGGCCGGAGCGCTCGCTGCCCGCCATCGGGTGGCTGCCCACGTAGCGAGCGAGCTGGTCCGGGCCGGCACGGTCGGCGAGCTGCTCCAGCGGCAGTCCCTTGACGCTGCCGATGTCCGTGACGACGGCCTCGCCCACGACCAGCTGCGCCAGGACCAGCTCTGCGATGTGGTCGGGCGGGACCGCGACCACCACGAGCTGCGCTGATCCCTCCGTCGGCGGCGGCACGCCGGCGCCCAGCCCGACGGCGGTGCGGACGTGCTCGGTGTTGGTGTCGTCCAGCCACACCTCGATGCCGGCGCGACGCAGGGCCAGGCCGATCGAGGTGCCGAGGAGTCCGGCTCCGACCACGTGGACCGGACCGGTGAGCGAGCGCAGCTCAGGCATCGGCGGGCTCGTCGGGCACCGATCGCACCCGGGTCAGGTCCGAGCGCAACGACGCGGCACCGTGCAGGTAGACGTGAGTGACCTCCGCGCGGGGCAGGTCGGTCTCGACGTGGGCCAGCAGTCGGACGACCCGCGGCATCGAGCCCTCGATCTCCAGCTCCCGGGCGCACAGGAGCGGCACCTCCCCGAAGCCGAGCTGGCGCGCCGCGTAGGCCGGGAACTCCGAGACCACGTCGGAGGTGGCGGTGAACACCACGGAGATGAAGTCCTCGACGACCAGGCCGTTGGCCGCCATCACTTCGAGGACGAGCTCGGAGACGCGATCGAGGACCTGCTCACGACTGTCGGTCTCGAGCTGGGTTGCTCCCCTGATCGCGCGCACGGACACGCATCGACCCTACAAGCCGGCCGCGTCCAGCAGCTCCCCGACCTCGGCGGTCGTGAGGTCGCGGAGCTCGCCGGTGCGCAGGGTGCCGACCCCCACCGGGCCGATCGCGGTGCGGGTCAGCCGCCGGACAGGGTGGCCGACCTGCTCCAGCAGCCGGCGGACGATGCGGTTGCGACCCTCGTGGATCACCAGCTCGACGATGCTGCGCGTAGCCGTGGCCTGGACGATCCTCGCCCGGCGCACGTCGACCGCCCGGTCGTCGACCGTTTCGCCGGCCCGGAGCCGTCGGACGACGGCCGGTCGCACCTGGCCCTCGACCTCGGCGACGTAGGTCTTCTCCACCTCGTACGACGGATGCGCGAGGCGCTGGGCGAAGTCGCCGTCGTTGGTCAGCAGGATGAGGCCGTCGGTGTCGGTGTCCAGCCGGCCGACGTGGAAGAGCCGCTCCGGTCGCTGGGCCACCAGGTCGCCCAAGGACTGTCGCCCCTCCGGGTCGGACATGGTCGAGACGACACCGCGTGGCTTGTTGAGCACGAGGTAGACGTGCGCCGACGCGGGTGGCAACCGCCTGCCGGACACCCGGATGACGGCCGTGGCGGGGTCCACCTTGGTGCCCAGCCGCGTGACCACCTCGCCGTCGACCTCGACCTCCCCGGCGAGCATCAGCTCCTCACACTTGCGGCGGCTCGCGACGCCGGACTGCGCGAGGAGCTTCTGCAGCCGGACCTCCTCAGCCATGCTCGGCCGGGTCGCCGGCCGCGACCGGCTCCGCGTCCGGCACCGCGTCCGGCACCGGGGGACTTTCCTCGTAGTCCATGTCGGCCATGTCGGGCAGCAGCGGCGCCAGCTCCGGCAGCTCGTCGAGCGAGGTCACCCCGATCCGCTCGAGGAAGTACGAGGAGGTGCGGTAGAGGTGTGCCCCGGTCTCCTCGTCCGACCCGGCCTCCTCCACGAGGCCGCGGGTGAGCAGCGTGCGCATCACCCCGTCGACGTTGACGCCGCGGATGGCGGAGACGCGGCTCCTCGACACCGGTTGCTTGTAGGCCACCACCGCGAGGGTCTCGAGCGCTGCCTGGGTCAGGCGCGCCTGCTGGCCGTCGAGGACGAACCTCTCCACCACCGCCGCGAAGTCCTCACGGGTGTAGAACCGCCACCCGCCCGCAACGTGGCGCAGCTCGAAGCCACGGCCTTGGTCGTCGTACTCGCCGGCCAGGTCGGCCAGCGCCTCGGCCACTCGGTCGACCGGGTAGCCCACGACGCTGGCCAGCGTGGCCTGGTCCAGCGGCTGGTCGGCCACCATCAGCACCGCCTCGAGGGCCGGACGGAGCTCGGCGAGCGGGACGGCCAGGGTCTCCTCGGTCACCGACTCCCCCACCTGCTCGACGGTCTCCGGCTCAGTCATTGCTCTCCTCCGTGGTCTGGGACCCGTCGAACTCGTCGAACTCCGGGGTGATCTCGACGTCGCCGTCCTCGCTGCCCGTCCACCGGATCGTCAGGTCGCCCAGGGGTGTCAGCTGGTCGAACGCAACCACGCCTTCACGGAACAGCTCCAGCAGCGCCAGGAAGCGCGCGACCCGCGTCATCGTGTCGGGAGCGTCGGCGGCCAGCCTCCGGAAGTTCAGCGAGCCCTCCATGCGCAACCGCTGCACCACCACGTGAGCCTGCTCGCGCACGCTCACTGTCGGGGCGTGGATGTGCGCCAGGGACAGCACCGGTTCCGGCTTCGGCTCCAATGCCCGGGCGGCGAGGGCGGCGAACTCCTCGAGGCCGAGCCCGATCAACACGTCGGGCAGGAGGTTGGCGAACCGCTCCTCCAGGGCCACCGAGCGGGGATGCCGGCGACCCTCGACCTCGAGCCGGCGCTCCAGCCGGCTGGCCACCTCCTTGAATGCCTTGTACTGGAGGAGGCGGGCGAAGAGCAGGTCCCTGGCCTCCAGGAGCGCGAGGTCGTCCTCGTCCTCCACGTCCCCGGCAGGGAGCAGCCGCGCGGCCTTGAGGTCGAGCAGCGTGGACGCGACCAGCAGGAAGGAGGTCGTCTGCTCGAGGTCCCAGACCTCACCGGCGGCCTTGATGTGCGCGATGAACTCGTCGGTGACCCGCGACAGCGCCACCTCGGTGACGTCGAGCTTGTGCTTGCTGATCAGGCTCAGCAGCAGGTCGAAGGGGCCCTCGAAGTTGTCCAACCGCACCGCGAACGCGATGTTCGCGGGCTCCTCGACCACGTCGGGCGGCTGCGCCGAGGTGCTCGTGGCCGAGGTCATGCCTCGAGCCGGTGGACCAGGTCGCTGTCCCCGCCGTTGTGCTCGAGGTCAGCCAGCACGATGGCCAGCGCCTCGCGCACCATCCGGCCGCGGTCGACGGCGATGCCGTGGTCCCGGCGCAGCGCGAGCCGCGCGTGCTCGAGGTCCAGCAGCTCCTCGGCGGTGACGTAGACCGTCATCTTCTCGTCGTGGCGGACCCGGCCGCTGGACCGGCGGTTGCGCTTCCGCGGCTGCTCCGACTCCTCCTGCGCCCGGTCCGGGACGGCCGAGACGACCGGCTTGCCGGGCCCGGCGTCGTCGCTGTCCTCGCCCGAGGTCGGCCGGAACAGGTCGTCGGCCGTCGGCATGCTCACCCGTCGAGCCAACGAGCCAGCACCTCCTTCGCCAGCTGGCGGTAGGCCGTCGCTCCGGTCGAGCTGCTGGCGTAGCTGGTGATCGGCTCACCGGCCACCGTGGAGTCGGAGAACTTCACGGTGCGACGGATGACGGTGTGGAACACCGTGTCGCCCCAGGCCTCGACGAGCCGCTCCATCACCTCGCGGCCGTGCAGCGTGCGCCCGTCGTACATGGTCCCGAGCACGCCGTCGATGTGCAGCCTGGGGTTCAGCCGCTCGCGCACCTTGTCGATCGTCGTCTTGAGCAGCGCCACGCCACGGAGGGCGAAGTACTCGCACTCCAGCGGCACGATCACCCCGTCGGAGGCGGTCAGCGCGTTCACGGTGAGCAGGCCGAGGGACGGCTGGCAGTCGATCAGGATGACGTCGTAGTGCTCCACCGCGGGCGCCAGCACCCGCTGCAGCGTCTGCTCCCGGGCCACCTCGTGGACGAGCTGGACCTCGGCCGCGGACAGGTCGATGTTGGACGGCAGCAGGTCCATGCCGGCGATGCCGCTGGGGACCACCACCTCGGCCAGGTCGACGTCCCGCTCCATCAGCAGGTTGTAGACCGTCAGGTCCATCTCGTGGGGGTTCAGCCCGAGGCCGACCGACAGCGAGCCCTGGGGGTCGAAGTCCACGAGCAGCACCTTGCGGCCGTACTCCGCCAGCGCCGCGCCCAGATTGATGGTCGTCGTGGTCTTGCCGACTCCACCTTTCTGGTTGCACATCGAGATGATCCGCGCGTTGCCGTGCGTGGCCGGGGCCACCGGCTCCGGCAGCTGCGGCATCGGCCGACCCGTCGGGCCGATCTCCACCTCGACCGCCTCATCGGCGACGACGGGCTCGTCGCGCGACGGCTGCCCGGTGGCGAAGTGGTGCTCGATGACCCGTGCCTCCTGCTGGCTGGTGGACGTTCCGGACGACGCGGCGAACCCTCCGAGGGGTGGCATCTCCGAGGCGCTGCTTCCGGTCACGCCTCCGGACCCGGGGTTCCCGCCGATTCCGCCATCGCTCATCTGCGCCATCCCTCTGTTGATGGTTGCCCGGCCGCCCCGCTGGACTTCCCGCGCCATTGTCGACATACCGCCATGTCGCGGAGTCGGCGTGACTCTATGCACCGACGCGACCCGTCACAAGGTGAACCCGCAGATGTGTGGACGACCAGCCGA